>DATLNJ010000135.1:0-14282 GCA_035536815.1 Frankiaceae bacterium | reverse complement strand
CGCCGCGACGCCGACGCGGCCCTGGTGCGCCGGGCGATCGAGGCGGCCCGGCCCGCGGCAGCCACCGGCGACGTCCCGATCGGCGCGGTGCTGGTCGGCGCGGACGGCACCGAGCTGGCCCGGGCCTGCAACGCCCGCGAGGCCTCCGGTGATCCCACTGCGCCCGCCGAGCTGCTCGTGCTGCGCGCCGCCGCGATGCGGCTCGGCCAAGGGGGGGTTGCCCCGGGGCTGGGTGCCCGAGGGGCTGCCCAAGGGGGGACTGCCCAGTGGCGGCTGACCGGTGCCACCCTGGCGGTGACCGTCGAACCCTGCACCATGTGCGCCGGTGCGCTGGTGGCGGCCCGCGTCGGCCGGCTGGTCTTCGGCGCGTGGGAGCCGCGCACGGGCGCGGTGGGCTCGCTGTGGGACGTGGTGCGCGACCGCCGGCTCAACCACCGCCCGGAGGTCGTCGGCCCGGATGTGCTCGGGCCCGCGCTGGCAGCGGAGTGCGCCGCCCTGCTGACCGGTTTCTTCGCCGGCCGCCGGTGACGCCTGCTTCGCGGCCTGACCGGGCTCCGGATCTGGCGGCCTACTCCGTTACCCTGGTGGGCGGTAGCGTGTCCGAGCGGCCTAAGGAGCACGCCTCGAAAGCGTGTGAGGGTGCAAGCCCTCCGTGGGTTCAAATCCCACCTCCACCGCCAACGCTTCTGACCATAAGCGCAGGTCAGAGGCCATGTCCAGGGTGCCACGCGGGTCTGTGGACACCCGGTTGCCAGCAGATTGCCAGCATGAGATTCGCGGGCACGGCTCGGCCGAACTTGTCACAGGCAGCCCGTAGCCTGCGAGACTCGGGCTAGACGCACGGTCGAGCGGCGCGCCGAGTGCGTCGATAGCGGTCGAAGTCACGGAGGTCAGCGAGCAGGCGGAGTCGAGTCGGAGGGTGCCACGGTGGCGGACGGCAGCAGCATCGAGTGGACCGAAGCGACCTGGAACCCGACGACCGGATGCGACCGCGTGTCGGCCGGATGTGACAACTGCTACGCGCTGACCCTCGCCAAGCGGCTCAAGGCGATGGGTGCCGAGAAGTACCAGAACGACGGCGACCCACGGACGAGCGGACCGGGGTTCGGCCTCACGACCCACGCGGACGCGCTCGCGGTGCCGTACTCGTGGCGGCAGCCGCGGCTCGTGTTCGTGAACTCGATGAGCGACCTGTTCCACGCCAAGGTGCCGATCGCGTTCGTCCGCGAGGTCTTCGCCGTCATGGTGGGCACGCCGCAACACACGTACCAACTACTCACCAAGCGGTCTCGGCGAGTGCGCCTGGTCGCGGAGCAGTTGGACTGGCCGTCGAACCTCTGGCTCGGTGTCTCGGTGGAGAACGCCGCCACGATGAGTCGCATCGACGACCTCCGGCACGTTCCGGCTGCCGTCCGGTTCCTCTCGTGCGAGCCACTACTCGGCCCGCTCGATGACCTCGACCTCACGGGTATCGGCTGGGTCATCGCCGGTGGCGAGTCCGGCCCGAGACATCGCCCGATGGACCCAGCGTGGGTCACGGGCATCCGAGACGCGTGTCAGGTGGCGGATGTGCCGTTCTTCTTCAAGCAGTGGGGCGGGCGCACGCCGAAGGCCGGCGGGCGCACGTTGGACGGCCAGACGTACGACGAGATGCCAGACCGCGCGCTCGTCGCGGTGTGATCCAGCGCTACTTTTTCGGTAGCCGATACGGCTCGTTCGGCGGGATGTGCACGTAGAGGTCCGTCGCTTTCACCTGGGGGACTAGCGGCTCGAACAGCGCCAACTTCCCTTCGCGCGCCTCACGGGCAGCCTTAGCCCGCGCAACGGCCTCCGCGCGCATCTGCGGCTGCCGCTCGGCGGCCCGGCCATAGATGTGACGCATGATCTTGTTGCCCGCGTCGTGGTCGGTCGCGAAGATCATCGAGTACAGCGGCGTCCCTCGGGTGTTTCTCATCTCGAACGAGTGCGTGACGCTGTACCCGAGATCGTTCTCGATCCGCCAACGCATCAGGTTGGCCAACTCGTCCCGCAGTTCGGGTCCGCTGAGGAGTCCCCGGACCCGCCCCTCGTACGCCTCACGCCAGTCTTGAGTCCCGTACATCTCCGTGATGCGGTCGGCGAACGCCGCTATGGCATCGAGGTCCTCACCGCCGAGACCGCGCGGCAACATCGAGGCCGCGAAGAGCAGCCAGAGTTCCACCTTAGGCTTGCCGAGCCGCTTGAACGCAGCGAGCTTGGCGAGCGTGTCCCATCTGATCTCGGCCGCGTATTGATCGACAAGGGCAAACGTCGGCGCCCACAGTTGTACTGGGCAAGGTCAGCGAGCGCCTGGTCGATGGTCTGGTTGCAGTCCCCGGCGTACACCTTGAGGTCGCGACCCGGGTACTCGGCATGCAGTTGAGCCTCCAGCCGCTCGGCCTGCCCCCGCAGTTCGAAGAGGCGAACCACCGAGAGCGGCGGAGTCGCGTTGAGCGCGACCCTCGGCGAGCCGTCGATCTCCTCCCCCGTGACCCGACTCGTGTTGGCGACATCACCCGCGAAGAGGTCCAGGTACAAGGTCGTCCCGGCTCTTTGTGAAGCCGTCGTGAACGCGGGCAGGTATTCGGCCAGCATGCCGAGCTTCTGCTCGGTCCAGTAGCCCCACGTGCGATCCCGCCTGCTCATCGATAGCCCCCGTTCATCATCACCCGTTCGTGCCACCGGTCGTCGGGACGCACCGTTCCCTCGTACCAGGAGATCACGATCATCCGACGTTGCGGCGATCAGGACATCATCCGCTCCCGACAGGTAGCGCGGAGCCGGTTCACGGTGCGTCTGGTGACGCCGAGTCGGTAGCCGATCTGCCTGGCTGTCTCGCCGTCGTTCGGTCCACTGCTTGACGGCCCGCAGGATCGCGTCGGACCGTCCGCGCGGCCCCACTTGTGACGAGGCTGACGACCTCGGCGGGGATGAAGTCTCGGCCGTCAGCGTCGGTTCACTGACGCCGTTCTGCGCGCGCCACGCGACGCGCTCGTCGGGCGTCATGCCTCCGTCAACGCCGTCCATGGCGCTGACGGCAGGCCAAGGCGCTTGATGCGGCGGTCGAACTCGCGGCTGCGTTCTTCTGCAGCAGTGTCCAAAGGATTCCGTCGCTGCCGCGCGACCGCCGCGCGCAGCGCGGTGACGGCGAGCTGGGCGGTCATCCGCTACGCGCACGCAGGGCCTGGACCCGCCGCGTCGAAGCGTGTTCCCACCGTGCCGGACCTGCCGGGACGCACCGAGCGGGGGAACGGCATGCGCAGGATGGCGGTGGCCCTGGCGGCCGCGCTGGCAGTGGCGGCGGCACCGGCGGGGGCGGAGGCGCCGGAGCGCACCGACCGCGGCGACCTCAAGGCCCGCCGCGCCGCCGAGTGGCTGCGCGAGAAGGCGCGGCTGGGCGCGAAGCTCCCGAGCGCCGTCGGCAACGATGCGCAGGTCACGCTGCGCGACACGGCCGGCCTGGTCGACGCCGGCGACCTGGACGGCGACGGCCGGTCGGACGTCGTGGACGTGGGGGCGCGGCGCGACTACGACGCGAACCTCGGCTACCGCGAGGGGATGCGGCTGAACGCGTACCGCGGCGTGGACGGCAAGGCGTTGTGGACCCGCGACATCCCGGCGGCGACGTTCGTGTTCGCGGTCGTCACCAAGGTCGGGACCGAGGGGAAGCCCGGCGTCGTCGTGGTGTCGTACGATGAGACCGGCGAGTGGGTCGGCGAGGTCCACGTCGGCGGCCGCAGCGTCGCGGTGACCGTCAGGTCGTACGACCGCACCGGCGCGCTGCTCTGGGAACGGCCGCTGCATAGCGCATGGGGGGCGGCGCCGTTCGTGTCCGCCGACGTCAGCATCGACGTCGAGGGCACCATCGACGCGGTCGCCGGCGGCGGCACCGACCTGCTGCTCCGCTCGACGTTCATCGGCTACGTCTACTTCGCCGGCAAGGCGACGATGGTGCAGTTCTCGGTCATGGACGGCGCCACCGGCGCGGTCGAGCCGCTCGGCCAGCCGCTGCAGACCGAGAACCCGGCCGGTGCCGCGCTGGCGGCGGGCGACCTCGACGGGGACCGGCTGGACGACGTGGTCACTGAGGTGTCAACAAGCGCGTCGCTCTCGCTCGTCGCGCTCAGCTCTGCCGACGGCCGCCAGCTCTGGAAGCTGCCGGGGTTGGCCGGGCGTGGCGACGAGCTGTGGCTGACCAGGCTGCCCGACGTGACCGGCGACGGCCGCGCCGACGTCGGCGCGCTGATGTACGGCTTCGGCCCCGCCACGGTGACACCGCCGGAGCCGAGCCCGACCGTGGCGGTCGTGGACGGCGCCCGGGGGACGGTGCCGTTCGCGAAGACCGCGTGGTGGCTGATGCCGCTCGGCGATGCCGACGGGCGCCCCGGCGCCGAGGTCGCCGTCGCGGTGCTCACCGAGGGCCGCGCGAAGGCCGGGTTCGCGGTGAGCGCGTACACCGCGGCGGGCCGCCGGCTCTGGACGGCGGCGCGATCGCTCCCGGTCGCCGGGCGGGACGTGACGGACTTCGCGCTCGGCCAGATCGGCGACACCGGCGGCGACGGGGTGGCCGAGATCGGCTACGGCATCGTCGGCGGCCGGGGCCGCGCCGCCCGGCGCGACGAGGGCATCGTCGACGGCCGGACCGGGCGGGTGCGGAAGGACCCGCGCCCCGGCATGCACGCCACCCGGGCCGCCCTCGACGGCCGCGGCAGCGACACGTACCAGACCTCCGTCGGCGGCGGCACGTTCACGGTGCACACGTGGCGCGGCGACCGCCCCTCCCGGCTGTGGTCGGCGGCGGTCCGCGCCGACGGGGTCGCCGGCGCGGCGCTGCCGGTGTCGGTGGACGGCGACCGCTGCACGGACGTGGCATTCACGCTGTACGACCGCCGGGGCACCGCCCGCAGCGTCGTCTTCTCCGGGTCCACCGGCCGGCCGCTGTGGCAGCTGGACCGGGCCGGCGCCGCCGCCGGGACGGTGAGCGTGCCGCGGGTGGTCGGCCACCGCACGTACCAGCGCGGCTGCTAGCGGTCGCAGCACCCGGGACGTGCACGCGGGTCCCCAGCGGTCAGCGGGATCGGCTCGCGACGGCGAGCGGCGAGCCGGCAGGGGTCGCGCGAGGCGTCGCCGCCCAGCGTTCGGCGGGGGTCTGGCCGTGCAGGGCCCGGAGCGGCCGGTGGTTGTAGCAGTCGCGCCGTCGGCGGATCAGGTCGTCGCCGGCCCGTCACGCTGCCGGGACGTAGTTGACCGCGGCGTAGGCGGAGGCGACCACGACCTCGGTCGCGGCGAAGCCCGGGTCGAGATACAAATGCAGCGCGTTCACGGTGATCTCGCCGCGACTACCGGCACTGGTCTTCACGACCTCGTTCACGGCGAGCACGCCGACGCCGGGGATGACGATGGACTGGCTGCGCCCCGTCACGTCCAGCACCGACGTGCCGTTCACCTTCAGCCCGACGAGCTGGGAGCCCGAGTCGTCGAGGGTGAGCACGTTGGTGGCGGGGTCGTACGTCGCGGTCGCCTTCGACCGGACCGCGTCGGCGGTGATCAGGCCGCCGAGCAGGCTGAGGCCAGTGATCTTCGACTCCGCCTGCACGGCCAGGGATGTGGACGTCACGGACCCGTCCGCGGAGTCCCTGATCACCGTGGCGTGGTCGACGACCGGTGGCAGGACGCCGTCGAAGACCGTGACCGGGCTGGGGCTGCCGTTGCCGTTGACCGCCACCCCGCCGAGGGTGACCACCGGATCGGTCGGCACGTCGAGCACCGCGCTGAGGCCGAGGGCCCGGGCGGCCACCTCCGGGACGGACACGAGGAAGGACACGACGACGCGTGCCACGCACGGCAGCGTGGCGTGGAACGCGATGGCGCGGATCGTGTGGACGCCGGGCGCGGGAGGCACCGGCACGACGACGTTGAACGGCGCGGCGTCGTCGGACCCGGCGACCGCGCCGTCGACGTCGACGTTCACGCTACTGACGGTGCCGGTGGTGCCGACGTCGACCGTCAGCGTGGGCCCGCTGACGCCGGCCATGGCCGAGCCGGACGACCCGCCCGCGACGTCGTTGACGTAGAACGTCCCTGCGGCGGGCCGGGTGACCGACACCGTGGCCTCGGACGAGGTACAGGCGCGCAGCACGACGGCGCGCTGTCCGCCGATCGCGGCGATGTCCGTGGTGCCGGCGTACAGCGCGAGCGGCTCGAGGAACGACGGGAACGAGACGTAGTCGTCGTGCCAGCAGCAGACGTCCAGCGAGTCGTCGATGCCGACCGCGGTGCCCGCGCTCGTCGGGGTGATGTCAGTGCCCCCGCCGCTCTGGACGACGAACGACCCGATCGTGTCGAGGTACGGGTACCACGGCGCCGCGAGCCCGGTCTGGGAGAAGCCGAACAGGCCGCCGCCCGCATTCACGTGATCGGCGAAGTCCTGGTCGCGGGTCGCGAGCGCGTTGTTCTCGGCCGCTGTGAGCCCGCCGCTCGGAGTATTGCCCTGGTCGGAGACGACGACGACCAGCTCGTACGTCGTGAATAGCGCGGTGCCGACGGCGGTGCCGTTGGCGAAGGCGACCGGCTGGCCAAGACCCGCGGCAATGGTGTTCCAGAAGGTGGTGACGTTGTCCGTGGCGGACTTGCCGCCGCCGAGAACGAGGATCCCCGAGCCCTTGGACGCGTTCCCCAGCATGCTGGACGTCACGGACTGGTAGACCGAGATCGGTCCGTGCCCGCCGGGCCCGCCGTCCTCCGCGTCGATGCCCATGAGGATGATGGGCCCGCCCACCACCAACGCGTCGGCCCTGCTGGGCGCCCAGACGTAGGACGTGGCGACGATCGCCATGCACATCGTGAGAACCCCGGACATCCGTCGAAACACGACGGTCCCCCCATTTCGGTAGTTCGGCACCCCCGGTTCGCGACGACGCGCGAAGTCCACGACCTTTACATATCGCGGCTCATGCCGTCAACGGTGCCGCGGCCGCGGTTGTGCACGGCCAACTCCAGCACGTCGATCGCCAGGTCGGAGCGCAGCGACCGTCCGCCGCCAACTTCACCGGAGGTTCGATCGGCTGCCAGCAGATTGCAGCAAACGGCCCGCCAGAGGGCCGCAACAGGCGTCATCAGCCGACAGGGCGAAACAGAAAAACCGGTTGTTGATCCGCCGCTCGCGGGCCTGTTCGAGGCCGGCAGCACAGAAACTCCTCACCACCATCGTGGGGGACGACCCGAGCGCTGCGTCCTCGCCCGGCATTCGGCGAACGGTGAGCGTCTGACTCCGTGTCTCCCGCGTCGATCCACGCTCGACCAAGACGCAAGGAGGCGGCGGGGCCGAAGCCGCGCCGCCTCCTTGTGCGAGGGACTAGCTGGTGCAGACGCCGTAACGGTTGTCCACGAGGTACGGGGTCTCGCCGGCGACGCAGCCGTTCGTCGTGGGACGGACCCGCGGCGCGCGGACGTTGGTGACGCAGACGACGGTGTTCCCCGCCTGAACCACGGCGCGGTAGTTCGTCGGGCAGACGCCGTTGGTCTCGATCGTGACCGGCGGCGGGATGTCGTCCGAAGCCGTGCTGGGAACTGCCGCGGCGCCGACGATGGCGCCGGCCGCGAGCAGTACGGCGATCTTCCTCATGTGCGCTCCTGGGGGTAGGGAGTAGCTGGACCTCCGTCACACGGCGCAGTCGCGCGGCGATTACAGCTGCCTCGGCGCGGCGTAGCGTCGGGTGCGTGACGGGACGGGCCGCGTACGCGCTGGTGCTGGTGTCGGCGCTCGCGCTGCCGTCCTGCGACACCGCCCCACCCGAGCCGCGACCGTCGGCGGCGGCGCCGGTCACGACCGCGCCGGCAACGACACCGGCGCCGACGCGCAGCCCCACCCCCAAGCCGACCACGCGCACGTACGTCGCCCCGGTCGGCCGTTACCGGTCGCCGAACGCCCTGGCGCGCGCGGTGATCGACGCGGACCGCGTGCTCCACGACCGGACCGCCGACGCCGCGAGCACCGCGCGGGCAGGGCAGGCGCAGCAGCGCGCGTACCGGCAGCTTGCGCTGACGCCGGGGTGGCAGGCGGCGGCGTACGCCGCGCTGCCGGCCGGGCTGCGCGCGGACGCGCGCGACTGCGTGCTCGCGGCGACGGAGCTGCGCGCGGCGACGAGCCCGCGAACGGAGCTGCCCCCGTGGCGGATCGTGCCCGCCGCGCCCGAGCCCGAGCTGCTCCGGTACTACCGCGAGTCGGGCGCGCGGCACGGCATCCACTGGACGTACCTCGCGGCGATCAACCTGGTCGAGACCCGGATGGGCCGGCTGCGCGGGACGAGCAGCGCGGGCGCTCGCGGGCCGATGCAGTTCCTCCCCTCGACGTGGGCGGAGGTCGGGCGCGGCGACATCGACGACCCGCGCGACGCGATCGACGCGGCGGCGCGCTACCTGGTGCGGCGCGGGGGCCGGGAGGACATCGCGCGCGGCGTGCGCGGCTACAACCCGACGGAGCACTACGTCCGGGCAGTCCTCGCCTACGCCCGCGTGCTGCGACGCGACGCGACGGCGTACCGCGGCTTCTACCACTGGCAGGTCTACTACCGGATGGCGACCGGCGACGTCGTTCTGCTGGAGGGCTATAACCCGCGCGAGCGCTGAACCCGGTCCCAAACGGGCCACGCGAACGCTCCGTTGCCACTGCGAACGACGGCAATTCGCGAGACAGCGTGTACCCGAAGCGGACGGCCCGCGGCGCGACACCCCGCGACACGCGCGACACCCAGCGCCCGCCGCCGGAAGGACTGGACTTAGCGGCTACGGCGTGCGCCGGCCGCCGCGGTGAGCGGGCGCTCGGCGGCGCCGGCCGGCTCGTACGCCTCGACCGGCCGCGCGATGCCGCGCAACGTCACCTCGCCCGCCGGCACCCAGCGCGAGCCCTCGGCGCCCGCCGCGGCGACGGCGGTCGGGCCGGCGAGCGTGCGGCTGTCATAGGTCTTGGCGAGCTCGGTCAGCCGGGCGGCCTCGTTCACGGGACAGCCGATGACGGTGTACTCGTAGCGCGACGCCGCGCCGACCGCGCCGGCGACGACCCACCCGGTGCTGACGCCGATGCCGACGTCGAGCCGCGGGTGCTTGGTCCGCAGGTCGGCGACCCGGGCCGCGAGGTCACGCGCGCAACGCAACGCCCGCGCCGCGTGGTCGGGTGTCCCGGCCGGCGGACCGAACACGCAGATGGCGCCGTCGCCGTCGAAGCCGTTGACCCAGCCGCCGGCCGCCGTGACGACGTCCACGACGGCGTCGAAGAAGTCGTCGAGCAACGCCAGCAGCTCCTCCGGCGTCCGTTCCTCGGCCAGCGCGGTGGACGCGACGACGTCCGCGAACAGCACCGACGCCTCGCAGCGCTCGGCGCCGCGCTCGCTGTCGATGACGTGCCGCGCGACCTCGGGGCTGACGAAGCGGCCGAACAGGTCCTCGATCCGGCGGCGTTCGCGCAGGCCGGCCGTCATGGCGTTGACCGCGGCCTGCAGCTCGCCGAGCTCGCCGCGGTCGATGACCGGCAGCCGTACGTCGAGGTCGCCCGCACCGACCCGGCGCAACGCCGCCGACACCTGGTCGAGCGGGTCGCTGACGCTGTGCGTGACGGCGGTGTGCACCGCGGCGCCGGACACCAGCGCGGTCGCGACGAGGTAGAGCAGCGGCCAGGTCATGTCGGTACGTTCCGCGGGCCGCTGGTCGAGCAACGCCGCCGCGATCCACAGCAACGGCACCGCCGAGCCGAGGATCCACGCGACGACCAGCCGGTCGTGGATCCGCCCCGCGCGCCGGCCCGGCGGCAGCGCGGGCAGCGCCTCGGCGAACAGCGGCCGCAGCGCGCGGTCGACGAGCAGGTAGTTGAGGGTCGTCGCCGCCGCGCCGGCGAACGTGATGCCGATGCCGATCCGGCAGGCGACGCGGTTGCCGCTGCCGACGTCCCAGTTCAGCGCGACGAACGCCGCCGCCGACGCCACCCAGCAGAGTCCCACCGGGACGGCGACCGAGAACGGCAGCGCGATCACGCGCCGGGCTCGCGTGACCGGGTCCTCGGTCAGCGCGGCGCGCCGGACCAGGGCGACGATGAGGAACGCGAGCAGCAGGCCGCAGACGTTGAGGCAGACGACGAACCACGGCAGGTTGCGCGCGAGCAGGTCGGAGCGGGAGCCGACGTCCGGCGGTAGCGGCGCGAGCACGACGTTGTAGACGAACGACAGCACCGCGCCGACGACGCTCGCGACCCACGTCGCCGCCATGGTGCGGTACACGGCGGAGCGGTACAGCGAGCGCGGCGCGTCGGCCATGCCGGGAGTATCCCGCCGTCGCGCGGGTGCCACGACTGTGACGGTGGTCACAATGACCGGCGTGACGTTCCGCGTGGTCTTCGTCTGCATGGGCAACATCTGCCGCTCGCCCACCGCCGAGGTCGTGTTCCGGAAGCTGGTGACCGACGCCGGGCTAGCGGACCGAGTCGAGATCGCGAGCGCGGGCACCGGCGGCTGGCACGTCGGCAACGGCGCCGACCGGCGGTCGCTCGCGGCGTTGCGCGAGCGCGGCTACGACGGCAGCGGGCACCGGGCGCGGCAGTTCGAGCGGGACTGGTTCGACCGCTACGACCTCGTCGTCGCGATGGACCGCGAGAACGAGCGCGACCTGCGCCGGCTCGCGGCCGGCCTGCCCGGCGCCGCCGAGAAGATCCGGCTGCTGCGCTCGTACGACGGCACGCCCGCCGGCGACGCGGGCGTGGCGGAGCTCGACGTGCCGGACCCGTACTACGGCGAGGGCGACGGCTTCGCGCGGGTGCTGGACATGGTCGAGTCGGCCTGCGCGGCGCTGCTCGCCGAGGTGCGGCGGAACGTCGCGGCGTGATGTCGCTGCTCGGCGCGCGGGTCGTGCGCGAGGAGCCGGTCGGCGGCGGCTCCATCTGCGCGGCGGCGCGGGTCACGCTGGCGGACGGGCGCACGGTGTTCGTGAAGACGAGGCCCGGCGCGCCGCGCGGGTTCTTCGCGGCCGAGGCGGCCGGGCTCGGCTGGCTGCGCGAGCCGGGGACGGTGGCGTTGCCGGCCGTGCTGGACGTCACCGGCGAACGGCTGGTGCTCGAGTGGGTCAGGCCCGGCGCGCCGGCGGTCGCGGCCGCCGAGGCGCTGGGGCGCGGGCTGGCCGGCCTGCACGCGGCGGGCGCGGCGGCGTTCGGTGCCGCCCCCGCGAGTGAGGGGTGGATCGGCGCGCTGGCGCTCGACGGCACGCCGGGCGAGGCCTGGCCGGAGTGGTACGCGCACCGCCGGCTGCTGCCGTACCTGCGCCTGGCCCGCGACCGCGGCGCGACGAGCGGCGCCGACGCGCACCGGGTCGAGGAGGTCGCGGCACGCATCGCCGACCTGGCCGGCCCGCCCGAGCCGCCGGCCCGGCTGCACGGCGACCTGTGGGGCGGCAACGTGCACTGGTCGGCTGCCGGAGCGGCGTACCTCGTCGACCCGGCGGCGCACGGCGGCCACCGCGAGACCGACCTGGCGATGCTGCTGCTGTTCGGCACGCCGCACGTCGAACGGGTGCTGGCGGCGTACGACGAGGCGGCGCCGCTGGCCGGCGGGTGGCGCGCGCGGGTGCCGTTGCACCAGCTGTTCCCGCTGCTCGTGCACGCGGCGCTGTTCGGCGGCGGTTACGGCGCCAGGGCGGCGCGGGCCGCGACGGAAGCGTTACGTGGCTGAACGGTTCGGCCGCGCCGCCCCGGGCAGGTGGCGCTGCGTGCGGACCATGCTGGCGGCGGTCGTGACGGCGCTGCTCGCGACCGGGTGCTCGGGCGGCGCGCCGGAACCCGGCGCCGCCCCGGAGTCTCCGGCCCCGGCCACGACGTCTGTTACCCCCACGCCGCGCGACCTGCCTCGTTCGATGGCCGCGCTCGGCGACTCGATGACGCGCGCGTTCCTCGCCTGCGCGCCGATCGCCGACTGCCCGGAGGCGTCGTGGGCGACCGGGTCGATCGAGGACGTACGCAGCCACCGGCAGCGCCTCGCCGAAGCCGCGGGCCGCGACGTCGAGGAGCACAACCTCGCGGTCAGCGGCGCGCGGGTCGCCGGCCTCGCGGACCAGGTCCGCCAGGCGGTCGCGGCCCGGCCGGAGTACGTGACGATCCTCGTCGGCGCCAACGACGCGTGCCGCCCGTCGGAGGACTCGATGACGCCGGCCGGCGAGTTCGCCCGCGACTTCGGGACCGCGCTCGACGCGCTGGTGCGCGGGCTGCCGGAGGCGCGGGTGCTGGTCGCGAGCATTCCCGACCTGCAGCGGCTGTGGGAGATCGGCCGCGACGTGGACCGCGTGCACCAGACGTGGGAGCGGTTCGGCGTCTGCCGCTCGATGCTCGGCGCCGCGACCGACACCTCCAACGCCGCCGACGAACGCCGCCGACGGGTGCGCGCGCGGGTCGTCGCGTTCAACGCCGCGATGGCGCGCGCCTGCGAGCGGCACCCGACCTGCCGGTGGGACGGCAATGCCGTCTTCGAGTACGACTTCACGCTCGCCGAGGTCAGCGACCGCGACTACTGGCACCCGAGCCGCGAGGGGCAGCGGGGCCTGGCCGAGGTCGCCTGGCGGGCCGGCTACTGGGGCTGAGCCGGCCGCTTGCGCCTCAGCCGACGGCCACGACGTCGCGGCTCAGCAGGCGGGTGGTGTCGCCGTCGATCCGCCAGAGCCCGGTCGCGTCCACGAAGAGCGCGGTGCCCGCCAGGTCCGCGGCGACGTCGGTCACCTCCGCGCCGTGGTGGACCACCTCGCGCGGTGCGCCGTCGTCCCTGCTCGCCGACCGCGTCAGCGTCGAGCGCGGCTCGCCGCCGTTGCGGCAGCAGTACGTCGCCGTGAGGTACCGGCCCGCGGTCACGTCGACGAGGCCGGCAGCCGGTCCCGCGGCGTGCCCGCTCTGCACCTCGGCGGCGTTCTCGACGTCCAGCCAGAGCATCTCGTAGGCCTCGTAGCCGATGCGGGTGAGCAGCAGGCCAAGGGACTCGCCGGCCGGCTCCCACGCGACGTCGGCGGTGGCCGCGCTCGCGTCCCAGCTCGGGCCGGGGTTGTCGCTGCGCTCGTTGTCGGGGAAGAACGACCGCCGCCACGTCCCCGGCTCGTAGACGGCGACACCGTCAGCGCACCCGATCGCGGCCACCCGCCCGTCCGGCGCCACCTCCGGCCGGCGTCCAGGGCCGACCGGGCTCGTGGTCCCGGTCGCGACCAGCAGCTCCACGATGCTGCAGTCGCCGGTGTCGTAGTACACGCGCCGCCGGTCGGGCGACCACTCCACGCTAGCGCGCTCGTCGGCCGGTCCGGGCAGCCGCCCGACCGTCGCCAGCGGCTCGCCGGTCGTGGTGGAGACGACCGCGATCCGCCCGTCCCTCAGCAGCGCCATCGCGCTGTCCTTCGGGAACGTCTCCGGCCGGGCGGTCGTCGTCGGGCTCGGCCGCTCGGGCAGCGTCGGGCTCGGCACCGCGGGCGCGCGGGTCGGCCGGGCGCGCGGCGTCGTCGTCGGCACCGGCGTCCGGTCCGCCGGGGGCGTGCTCGCCGCGGGCGGGCCGACCGGCTGGAGCGCACCCGTGCCGCCCCGGCCGGTCGCGGCAACGGCGGTGCCCGCCACGACGGCGACGACCGCGAGGCCGGCAACCGCGGCGCGGACGTTGCGCCGGTGCCGTCCCACCCGGTGGAACACCCGGTCGAGAGCCTCGGGCGAGGTGCGGGCGGCGGCGGCGCGCTCGCCGAGCGCGGCGCGGAGGCGGTCTTCGGCGGTCATCGGCTCTCCAGCGTGCGGGTGAGGGCGGCGATGCCGCGAAAGGCGTGCGACTTCACGGCGCCGCGGGAGATGCCGAGGGTGTCGGCGATGTCGGCCTCGGCCAGGTTCGCGTAGAAGCGCAGCACCAGCACCTCGCGCTGGCGGCGCGGGAGCAGGTCGAGCGCGCGGCGTACCTCCGCGTGCTCCTCGCGCAGGATCGCGTCCGCCTCCGGCGACGGCGCGTCCGTTGCCGGTGGCTCGTGGTGGCGCCGCGCGACCCGCAGGCGGCGCAGCCGGGAGCGGCTGCCGTTGACGACGGACGCCCGCAGGTAGCCGTACGCGGCCTCCTCGTCCCGGAGCCGCGCCCACCGCCGGTGCAGCCGCGCGAACGCGTCCTGGACGACGTCCTCGGCGCCGGCGTCGTCACCGACCAGCAGCACGGCCAGCCGGACCAGCCCCGCGTAGTGCGCGCGGAACAGCGACGTCACCGCCTCGTCGGCTCCGCGCGGAGCCG
>DATLNJ010000134.1:0-48648 GCA_035536815.1 Frankiaceae bacterium | reverse complement strand
TAGCCGCTCCCGCGCGCGCCCGCTGGTACGGCCGGTCGGCCCACTCGGCCCCCCCACCGCCCTTATCGGGGGCATCCTCCCTCTCATCACGATCCCTGGGTTCTGGACTGGCCGTTTGGCTGGCCATCGCCGGCTGACCGTCGCCGTGCTGCGCGGCGGAGCCCGCGCCTGTGCGTTGCGGATGCGCGGGACCGACGGGGCTGACGACGAGGTCCTGGTCGGCCGGGACCTGGTCCCCAACCTCGCCGAGGCCCTGGTCGCGACGCTGCGCTGAGCGCTCTCGTCCCAGTCCGGCCCTTCGTGGGGCGGCCGTTCTCCGGTAGACTTCCTCCGCAAGAGGCCCCACGGCGCTTGCCCTGGTCACACGACCAGGAGGCACCGGGGGCCTTTCGTTCTGCGTGAGGAGTGCACATGCCCGCCGTCGTGCTCGTGGGCGCCCAGTGGGGCGACGAGGGCAAGGGCAAGGCGACCGACCTGCTCGGCGACCGGCTCGACTACGTCGTCCGCTACAACGGCGGCAACAACGCGGGCCACACGGTCGTCATCGGGACCGAGAAGTACGCCCTGCACCTGCTGCCGACCGGCATTCTCACGCCGTCGATCGTCCCCGTCATCGGCAACGGGGTCGTCGTCGACCTCGGTGTCCTCTTCGGCGAGATCGACCTGCTCGACGCCCGCGGCATCGACACCTCGCGGCTGGTCATCAGCGCCAACGCGCACATCATCACGCCGTACCACACGGCCATCGACAAGGTGGTCGAGCGCTTCCTCGGGGCGGCCAAGCTCGGCACCACCGGCCGCGGCATCGGCCCGGCGTACGCCGACAAGATGTCCCGCGTCGGCGTCCGGGTGCAGGACCTCTTCGACGAGAAGATCCTGCGGCAGAAGGTCGAGAGCGCGCTCAAGCCCAAGAACCAGCTGTTGAGCAAGGTCTACAACCGCAAGGCGATGTCGGCCGACGCGGTCGTCGAGGAGCTGCTCTCCCATGCCGAGCGGCTGCGCCCGATGGTTGCCGACACGCCGCTGCTGCTGCACCGCGCGCTCACTGACGGCAAGACCGTGCTGCTCGAGGGCGGCCAGGCGACGATGCTCGACGTCGACCACGGCACCTATCCGTTCGTCACGTCGAGCAACCCGACGGCCGGCGGCGCGTGCGCCGGGTCCGGCGTCGCCCCGACGCAGATCACCGGCGTCATCGGCGTGCTCAAGGCGTACACGACCCGGGTGGGCGCGGGCCCGTTCCCGACCGAGCTCTCCGACGAGTGGGGCGAGCGGCTCCGCTCGGTCGGCGGCGAGTACGGCACGACCACCGGCCGCCCGCGCCGCTGCGGGTGGTTCGACGCGGTGATCGCGCGGTACGCCGCGCGCATCAACGGCCTGACCGACTTCTTCCTCACCAAGCTCGACGTGCTCTCCGGCATCGAGCGCATCCCGGTCTGCGTCGGCTACCGCGTCGGCGGCACGGTCTACGACGAGATGCCGGTCTCACAGTCCGACTTCCACCACGCCGTGCCGGTGTACGAGGAGCTGCCCGGCTGGGACGAGGACATCAGCACCGCGAAGTCGTTCGAGGACCTGCCGAAGAACGCCCAGGCGTACGTCAAGGCGCTGGAGGAGATGTCCGGCGCGCCGATGAGCGCCATCGGCGTCGGCCCGGGCCGTGACGAGACCGTCGTCGTCCGCGACCTGGTCTAAGAAGCGGCGCCGCCTGCTTCGATTGCACGTGCGAGATCGCGAAGCGAGGCGTCGATCACTAGCGCACTCCAATCGACGATTTTAATCCGCGCCACCTCTCGCAGTTGCGGCGTCACATCGCGCGCGACCAGGTCGAGGTCCGGTACGTCCGGACGTTGGGTCGTGACGAGGAGCGGCGGAACTCCGTTTCGCACAGCGACGGCAACTGTGACTGTCACATCTGCCCACGCCTCTGCTGGGGCCGGGGATCGGACGTTGACCGACACGGAAAGGTCTCGCCCCGGCCAGCGGTATCCTTCCGGTAGCTTAGAGATCCGCGCAACGCGGCGTGTCTGCACAAGGACGCCCGAAACCCGAGACGGCCAACCTGGGTCCCTGAGATGCGTCTCCAGCGCTTTCGCGACCTCGTCCTTCACTCTTGAGGCAAGCGCCTCGATCTCGTCGGGGTCGAGACCGCTAATTCGGTGCGCGGCCTGGATCGTGGAAATCGAGCGATCGCGGTCTCGGATCGCGCCGACCCGCACGCTGTTGCGGGCGAGGTCCACCGCGTCGAGCACGCGCTCTTCCACGAAGGACACGAACGGGCCTCTCTCTCCGGCGTCTGCGGCGGCCAACGAGTCGAGGTAGTCATCACGTTGGTCACGGAACACGATCAACGGAACACGTACGTCCCGATAGAGCGGAACCGAAGCCAGTGCTCGGGTCGTGCGCCCGTTACCGTCGGCGAACGGGTGAATCGCGACCAGGCTGTAATGCAGGTAGGCGGCCTGGATGACGGGATGCGCAGTCGTGTATTCCGGCGACGACAGCGACGTCACTAGCCTCGCCATCTCTGCAGGGACGGTGTCGGGCGGCGCGTAGTGGTGGAGCCGTCCGGTGAGGGCGCTGGTGGGGTTGTTCGGGAAGCGTTTGTACTCGCCCTTGGGAAGTGGCTGGCGCTGCTCGCCGGCGTCGGTGTGCACGACGTAGGTGTCCTGGTTGCGACAGAGAATCGCGTGCAACTCACGGATGACGTGCTCGGTGACCGGAACTTTCCGGGTCACGAGGTCGAGCACCCACTCGTAAGCGTGGATCTGATCCTTGATGATCATCGCGGCGTTCGGGCCGCGCTCGTTGGCAGCCGCCTCCCAGTGCGCTGCCTCGATCGCGACAGTACGGGTGAAGCCGCGGTCCGTCGTATAGAGGCCCTCTATGGCTCCCGTGTCGGTGCCGGCGTAGCGGATCGCCGTCCGGACCGCATGCTCGCGCGCCTCGTCTGTGGCTTCGGCCCGAGCCTGCTCGAGCAACGCCGCGTACTGGTCGTACGTCGTCGGATCGAACGGGACGGCTGTCCACCCGGAAACGTCAGGGAACAGCTCGTACACCTCGTCACCCACCGGCGCCACCTCCCCGTCGAGTCTATGGTGACGGCATCGGTGGCAATTCCCCGAATCAACCGGCGCGGCGTTGGTGATGTAAGGATGCCCGCCGTGAGAGTCCTCGTCATCGGAACGGGCGCCAGGGAGCACGCGCTGTGCCTGGCGCTGGCGCGCGACCCCGCCGTCCGCCACCTCGTCTGCGCCCCCGGCAACGCCGGCACCGCGCTCGTCGCCGAGACCCGGACCGTGGACCCGCGCGACCCGGACGCCGTCGCCGACCTCGCCGACGCGGTCGGCGCCGACCTGACGGTCGTCGGCCCGGAGGCGCCGCTGGTCGCAGGCGTCGCGGACGCCGTGCGCGCACGCGGCCGCGCCTGCTTCGGCCCGAGCGCCGCGGCCGCGCAGATCGAGGGCAGCAAGGCGTTCGCCAAGGACGTCATGGCCGGCGCCGGCGTCCCCACCGCCGGGCACCGCGTCTGCACGAACGACGACGAGTTGGCGAAGGCGCTGGACGAGCTCGGCCCGCCGTACGTCGTCAAGGACGACGGGCTCGCGGCCGGCAAGGGCGTCGTCGTCACGTCCGACCGCGCCGACGCCGAACGCCACGGGCGCGGCAAGACGGTCGTGGTCGAGGAGTACCTCGACGGCCCGGAGGTGAGCCTGTTCGGCATCTCCGACGGCACGACCGTGCTGCCGATGCGGCCGGCCCAGGACTTCAAGCGGATCGGCGACGGCGACACCGGCCCCAACACCGGCGGCATGGGCGCCTACACCCCGCTGCCGTGGGCGCCGCCCGACCTCGTCGAGACCGTCGCGAAGACCGTGCTGCAGCCGACCGTCGACGAGCTCGCGCGGCGGGGCACGCCGTTCCAGGGCCTCCTCTACGCCGGCCTCGCGATGACGAGCCGGGGCCCGCGGGTCATCGAGTTCAACGCCCGCTTCGGCGACCCCGAGACGCAGGTGCTGCTCCCGCTCCTCACCACGCCGCTCGCCGGCCTGCTGCACGCGGCCGCGACCGGCGGCCTGGCCGGGGCCACGCTGGAGTGGTCGAACGACGCCGCGGTCACGGTGGTCATGGCCGCGCTCGGCTACCCGGGCAAGCCCACGACCGGCCAGCCGATCAGCGGCCTGCAGGAGGCGGGCCGGATCGCGGACGTCCTGCACGCGGGTACCCGGCTGGAGGACGGCAAGGTGCTGACGAACGGCGGCCGGGTCCTGTCGGTCACGGCCACCGGCGCCGACCTCGCCGAGGCGCGGGCGAAGGCGTACGAGGCGGTGGGCCGCATCCACTTCCCGGGCGCCCAGTGGCGCACCGACATCGCGGCCCGCGCGGCGACACACGCCGCCGGTTAGGCACCTGGCGCCCGGTGCGAAAGAATGGCCGCACCGCCCGTTACGACGCCCAGGAGAGAACCGCAGTGGCCGAGGAGAACCCCAGGGTCGCCATCGTCTACGGCTCGCTCAGCGACGCCAACGTCATGAACCAGGCCGGCGCCATGCTGGAACGGTTCGGCGTGCCGTACACGGAGTGCTCGATCTCGGCCCACCGCGCGCCGCGGACACTCGCCGACTGGATGGCCGAGCTCGAGCCGCGCGGCATCGAGGTCGTCATCACCGGCGCCGGCATGAGCGCCGCGCTGCCGGGCGTCGTCGCGGCGCACACGGCGTTGCCGGTCATCGGCGTGCCGATCAAGGGCGGCGCGATGGACGGCCTGGACGCGCTGCTCGCAATCAGCCAGATGCCGCCCGGCGTGCCGGTCGCCTGCGTCGGGCTCGACGCCGCGAAGAACGCCGCCGTGCTGGCCGTGCAGATCCTCGCCACGAAGGACCCCGACCTGCGCGCGAAGGTCTGGAAGTTCAAGGACGACTTCGAGAGCGCCGCGCAGGCCCAGCTCGCCGGCTCGTGACTTCCGACGCCGCTCGCTCCGCTCGCGCCGGTTCGGGCAAGGGGGCGCCTGGATGATCGGGCGGTACACCCTCCCCGAGATGGGACGGGTCTGGTCCGAGGCCCACAAGTACGAGCTGTGGTGCCGGGTCGAGACCCTGGTCCTCGAAGCGCACGCCGCCGCCGGCGTCGTGCCCCAGGACTGCGTCGAGCCGGTCCGCAACGCCCCCGCGCCGACCCCCGAGGCGGTCGACGCGATCGAGCAGGTGACGCAGCACGACGTCATCGCGTTCCTCACGGCGTGGGCGGACAACACGCAGCCGCGCGAGGCGGCGGCGTACGTCCACTTCGGCATGACGAGCAGCGACCTGCTCGACACCGCGCTGGCGCTCCAGCTCACCGCCGCGACCGACATCGTGCTGGAGAAGGCCGACGCGCTGGTCGGCCACCTGCGCGACCTCGGCCTGGCCCACCGCGACACCGTCAAGGTCGGCCGGACGCACGGAGTGCACGCCGAGCCGGACACGTTCGGGCACACGGTCGCGAACTTCGCGTTCGCGATGGCCCGCAGCCGCGACCGGCTGCGCCGGGCCCGCGAGGCGGTCGCGATCGCCAAGATCAGCGGCGCGGTGGGGACGTACAGCAACATCGACGACGACGTCGAGCGGCACGTCGCCGGGCAGCTCGGCCTGACGCCCGCGGACGCCGCGACGCAGGTCGTCATCCGCGACGGCATCAGCGAGTGGGTCTCCGCGCTCGCCGTCATGGCGACGGTGTGCGAGGCGATCGCGCTGGAGGTACGGCACGGGCAGCGCACGGAGGTGCGCGAGCTGGAGGAGCCGTTCCGGAAGGGCCAGAAGGGCTCGTCCGCGATGCCGCACAAGCGCAACCCCATTCTGTGCGAACGCATCTGCGGCCTGGCCCGCGTCGTCCGCGCGCAGGTGGTGCCGGTGATGGAGGGCATCCCGCTCTGGCACGAGCGCGACATCAGCCACTCCTCCGTCGAACGCGTCGCGCTCCCCGACGCCGCGATCGGCACCGACTACCTGCTGCACCTCACGACCAAGCTCGTCACGGGCCTCACCGTCGACCGGGACCGGATGCGCGCCAACCTGGAGGCCACCGGCGGCCTCATCTACACCTCCGCCGTGCTGCTCGAGCTGGTCGAGGCCGGGCTGTCGCGCGAGGACTCCTACGCCGTCACGCAGGCCGCCGCGATGGAGACGTGGCAGACCGGCGTGCCGTTCCGGGAGACGTTGCGCAAGCACCCCGACGCAGATGCGCTGACCGACGAACGCCTCGACGAGATCTGCCGGCCGGAGCGGTACCTGTCCCGGCTCGGCCCCGTCTTCGACCGGCTCGCCGCCCTCGCGTGACGCCGCGGGAGTTCCTCGCCGAGGCCGAGCGCCGGCTCGCCGCGGCCGGGTACGCCATGGAGCCGCTGACGTTGCGCGGGGTGCCCGCCGTCGCCGGCCGGCGCAAGACGTTCCGAGTGCGGTGGTTCTTCACGCAGCTCAAGACGACGGTCGTCGTCTGCGCGACGGAGGGCGTCTCGGCGCAGGGCTGGTACGACTTCGTGCGCGACGCGTACGGCCTCGCCCGGCTGTTCCAGGGCGGGCTGCCCACCGGCTTCCAATCCGGGGTCGGCGCGGTCCCCGTACTCGCCGCGACGCACGTCGACCCGTACGCCGCGCAGGCCGCGGCCGAGAAGCCGCGGGTCCAGTGGTTCGAGGGGATGGCGCTGCCCGCCCTCGTCGACCTCGCCACCGGGCAGGTGCACACCCACCGCGGCACCCAGTACGTCGGCGCGATCTACGTGCCGTACCTCCGCAAGCAACGCGACCTCGTGACGAGCATCGTCGCGACCCACTGAAGGAGTAGCCATGCCGCTCGCGGCCGAGGAGTTCGCCGGCCTGACGCACGTCGGGTCGGGCAAGGTGCGGGAGCTGTTCGCGATCGGTGACGACGCGATCCTGCTCGTCGCGTCGGACCGGATCAGCGCGTTCGACTACGTGCTCCCGACCGAGATCCCGGACAAGGGCGCGGTGCTGACCGCGCTCAGCCTGTTCTGGTTCGACCTGCTGTCGGACGTCGTACCGAGCCACGTCATCACGACGAACGTGGACGAGTACCCGGGTGAGCTGAAGCCGTACGCGGACCAGCTGCGCGGCCGTTCGATGCTCTGCAAGCGGCTCGCCATGGTGCCGGTCGAGTGCGTCGCGCGCGGCTACCTCACCGGGTCCGGCCTCAAGGACTACAACGCGACCGGCGAGGTCTGCGGCATCCCGCTGCCGGCCGGGCTGGTGGACGGCTCCACGCTGCCGGCGCCGATCTTCACGCCCGCCACCAAGGCCGAGGTCGGCCTGCACGACGAGAACATCACCGAGGACGCGGTCGTGGCGGCGGTCGGGCGCGAACTCACCGACGAGCTCAAGCGGCTCACCCTCGGCATCTTCGAGCGGGCGTCGGTCCACGCGGGCGAGCGCGGGATCATCCTGGCCGACACGAAGTTCGAGTTCGGCCACGACGGCGCCGGGACGCTGACCCTCGGTGACGAGGTGCTGACGCCGGACTCGTCGCGGTTCTGGCCGGCCGACACGTACGAGCCCGGACGCGCGCAGCCGTCGTACGACAAGCAGTACGTCCGCGACTGGCTGGTCGCCTCCGGCTGGGACCGCAACAGCGAGCCGCCGGCGCTGCCCGACGAGGTCGTCGAGAAGACGCGCGCGAAGTACGTCGAGGCGTACGAGCGGCTGACCGGCTCGTCGTTCGACGACTACCTGCGCAACGCGTAGGACGTCACCGGCCGAGCACCCGGCAGGTCGCGCGGTAGCCCGGCCGCGGGAGCGCCGGCGCGCCTGACCGGCTGCGCTTCGCACGGCACTCGAACCGCGCGAACGTGCCCGGGCCGAAGGTCTCGCTCGTCGTGACCGGCGACGTCATAGTGGCGTCGCCGGTCGAGGTCGCCCCCGCCGTCGCGCCGACGCACGTCGCCGTCGTCGTCAGCGCCCCCCAGTCGAGGGGGTTGAGGACGACCCCGCTCCGGGCCGGGACACGCGTGACACCGCCTGGATGCCCGCGCACCGCAGCGGGGGCGACGACGACACCGGGCGGCAGTAGGCGACGACCTCTGTCGTGTACGTCGCGTCGCGGTCGCACCAGTAGCCGGTCGCGAACGCGCCGTACCACGAGATCGCGTAGCTGCCGCCGGGGACCGAGTAGATGGCGATCTCGCCCGACGGAGAGCTCTGCCCGCCGGCGGACGCGGGGTCCGACGAGTGGGACACGGCGACGGTGAGCCGCCCGCGCACCATGGTGCCGCAGGGGATGCCGCGCGGCGACTCGATCGCGAACCCGCCGCCGCCCGACCCGAAGCCGTCGATGCGAAACCGCGCGGGCGCGCCTGCCTGGATCCAGGTGAAGCCTGCCCCGTAGCCGTCGGACGTGAGCGTGCCGGTGGCGGTGGCGTCGCCGAAGCAGCCGCCGTTGATCGTGAACGTCCCGGTCACGCGCGCGCCCGTGCGAAGCGGCCCGTGCCCCACGACGACCGAGCCGTCGATCGAGTTGCCGGCCGGGCCGTACGTGCCGCAGCCGAAGCAGCCGACGGTCACGTCGAGGACGAGCACGGCGGAGCCGGGGTCGGCGGTCGCGGGCGCCGCCGGCGCGGCCAGCGCGGACGTGGCGAGTACGAGCGCGAGCGCGAGGCGACGCATGGGGGCCTCCGGAGACGACGGCGTTGCGGGCGGTCCCCGACTACACGGCCGTGCGGGCACCTCCTTACGCGATGTGACCCAGATCACACCCCTGGCCTCAGGTACGCCCGCTCCCCGCGGTGAGAATCGAGGGGTGACCTCGTTGCGGCTGCACGCCGGCCTGCTCGCGGCCGTCCTCGCTGTCGGCGTGGGCACGGCCGGGCTGCGCACGCTCAACGCCGCCGCGCCCGTCTCCGTGGACGAGGCGGTGAACCGGTTCCGCGAGACCCGGCCGGACGCTCTCGCACCCGGTGTCACGTCGCCCACGCCGTCGGCCACCGCCACGACGGCGGCCCCGCGCGGCGCCGGCGCCGGCGCGACTACCGGCCCCGGCACGCCGGGCGCTCCGGGCGCGCCGGGTGGCCCGGCAGGTCCCGGCGCGACCGCGCGGCCGGGCGCTCCGACGACGGCGCCCGGTCAGCGGCCCGGCCCGGCGGCGTTGGCGCCGGAGGGTGTCTACGTCTACGAGACGGTCGGGTTCGAGACCGGCAAGGCCGGGCCGATGATGGCGCGGCACGACTACCCGGCGCAGACGACCATGACGACCCGCCGGTCCGGCTGTGGGTCCAGCGTGCGGTGGGAGCCGGTCGAGGGCCGCTGGGACGACATCACCGACTGCGTCAGCGGCGCGACCGCGAAGGTGAAGGTCTACGACACGTTCCACGAGTTCTTCGGCGTCTCCGAGCGGCACACGTACCGGTGCTCCGGCGACTCGTGGCTGCGCCCGCCGTCGACGAAGGCGGGGTACCGCTGGGAGTTCGAGTGCGTGTCCGACGGCGCCAAGACCTACACGAAGGCGGTCGTCGCCGGGGTCGAGCGGGTGACCGTGGGCGACGGCACCGTCGAGGCGTTGCACGTGAAGTTCGACACGACGATGACCGGCAGCACCGAGGGCACCAACCCGAGCGAGTACTGGATCGCGCTGCGCGAGCCGCACCTGCTCCGCAAGACCGGGCGGGTGGACGCCCAGGTGCGCACCGAGTTCGGCACGCTCGACTACCACGAGGAGTACGACGTCCGGCTCGTCTCGCGCCGCCCGCGCACCTAGGTAGGCTGCGGGGTACCGCCCAACGAACGGAGCCCGCCGTGCCGCGCGTCGTCGTCGACGTCACGCTCAAGCCCGAGATCCTCGACCCCCAGGGTCAGGCCGTCGCCAACGCGCTGCCCTCGCTCGGCTTCACCGGCGTCCAGGGCGTCCGGGTCGGCAAGCACTTCGAGATCGAGCTCGACGGCGACGTGGACGAGGCGCGGCTCGCCGACGTGCACGTCATGGCCGAGAAGCTGCTGGCGAACCCCGTCATCGAGGACTTCGTCGTCCGGGTGGAGAGCTGACCGAACGCCCGGCCCCGCAGGTCGGTCAGGGCCGCCGCCCCGCCGTCAAACGGCCGTGGCCGCGGCTGCCGGTGTGGTTCTGGGCGGGCACGGCGCTGGCCGTCACGGCGTTCGTCGCGTTCGGCGTCGTGGCCGTCGTGCGGATGGCGTCGTTCGAGGAGCAGCCCATCTACGAACGCCGCTCGCCCCCGATGGCGGCCGAGCAGTCGCACCACGTGGGGCGGGCCGGGCTGCCGGACGCGCCGTTGCGGGAGGTGCCGTGCGGCGCGATCCGCGGGTTGCGCGTCCAGGGCGGCGCGGACACCGGCGACCTGCTCGCCGAGGCGCTGACCGGGCTCTGCCGGCGGGTGGCCGGCGTGGGCACGTACGGCGTCGAGCTGGCCGAGCGGATCGAACGGCTCGCCGAGCAGCGGGCGATCGTGTCGTTCGCGAACTTCGGCCGGACCGGCGAGCTGACGACGACGCTGCCCGGGCCGCCGCCGCGGGTGCTGCTCAACGACGCGTTCCTGCGCGGCGGCGGGCAGTTCAAGGGCTTCCTGCTGCCGGAGCTGGCGCACGAGCTGTGGCACGCCGGGCAGGCGGAGATCACGGCCGAGGACGAGCTGACCGCGCGCAAGGTGGAGCTGGCGGCGTGCGCGATGGTGCCGTCGAGCGAGGCATTCCGCGGCTGCACGGACGCCCGGCGGGTCGTGGAGGCAGGGGACGACGCGGCGCTGCGCGGGCTGCGCGCGGCCGGCTACCGCTGAGCTACTTGCGGTCCGGCGGGTGCGCGACCCACTCGACCGTCGCGGTGAACTCGCCGACGCCCGCGCGGTCGACCACCGCGAGCGTGTACGTGCCGGCGGGCAGCCGGGCGACGGTGACCTCGAGCGTGTACGACTCCACGTCGCAGCACTCCGGCGGCGCCTTGGTCTGGCGCTCGCGCCAGATCTCGTCTACCTGCGTCTTGCCCGAGTAGAGGACGAGAGCGGCGTTCAGCGTGGACGGCACGACGACCGTCGCGCGGAACTGCCCACGGGAGGTCCCCTTCGGCAGCGAGAGCCGCAGCGTCCGCAGGTCACAGCTGGCCGGCGTGTACGTACAGCCCTCGGTGTCCGGAATGGTCGGATCCCGCTCCTCCACCGAGGCGGCCGTCGATACGGGGACGAACGGCGTGGACAGCGTCGCCCGGTACGTCTGCGTCTTCGTCCGCCGCCCGTCGAGCCGGTAGGTCGGCGCGGCCTCCGCCGGGGTCGCCGCGCCCACGGCGAGGAACGCCACGGCGACGGCGAGGGGGCGGAGCTTCACGGCTGTCCCTTAGGGCTGGGGTCGGGAGAGCACTGTTCTGCGCCGATTGTGCGAGTTCCTTCCGCCCGCGTAAAGGGGTTCGCGGCAGGTACCCTGGAACCCGACCCCACCCGCCTCCTCGCAGGAGCCCGCATGCCCGCCCGCGTCGGCGTCGTGACGTTCCCCGGTTCACTGGACGACCGGGACGCCCTGCGGGCCGTCGAGCTGGCCGGTGGCGAGCCGGTGAGCCTGTGGCACGCGGACCCGTCGCTGCAGGGCGTGGACGCCGTGATCCTGCCCGGCGGGTTCTCGTACGGCGACTACCTGCGCTGCGGCGCCATTGCGCGGTTCTCGCCCGTCATGGAGGCCGTCATCGAGCACGCGCGCTCCGGCGGGCCGGTGCTCGGCATCTGCAACGGCTTCCAGGTGCTCTGCGAGTCGCACCTGCTGCCCGGCGCCCTGCTGCGCAACGGCGGCCGCCGCTTCACCTGCCTCGACCAGCGGCTGCGCGTCGAGAACGCCAAGACGGCGTGGACGACGGCGTACACCGAGGGTGCCGAGGTGACGATCGTCCTCAAGAACGGCGAGGGCCGCTTCTACGCCGACGAGCGCACGCTCGACGCGCTGGAGGCCGAGGGGCGCGTGGTCGCGCGTTACCTCGACGCCAACCCGAACGGCTCGCTGCGCGACATCGCCGGCATCACCAACGAGGGCGGCAACGTCGTCGGCCTGATGCCGCACCCGGAGCACGCCGTCGAGACGCTGACCGGCCCGGGCACCGACGGGCTCGGCTTCTTCACGAGCGTGCTGGAGCACGCCGGCCTCCGCTCGTAGCGGTGACTGCGTACGGGGTCGGCGACTCGTTCTGGGACATCGTCGGGTCGGCCGAATGGGCGGCCACGGTTGGTCTTCCGCTCGGCGTCACCCTGGGCTCGATAGGTGCCGCATACGTGCTTGTGCGGCGTCAGATCCGGCATGACCGCGAACTGGCCGCCGCGCAACGTCGCGCTGACGCCGCAAGCCGACTCGGCGCGGCACTCATCGCGCTGCATGACCAATTTGAGTCGACCGCCTTTGACGACGAATGGTGGCGCATGCCTGGGTGGTCAGGGTGGTCGGCGTTGTACGACGCTGTCAGGGAAGCCGAGATCGTGTTGGATGAGAAGTCGGCATTCGAATTCATCGAGGATGCCGGACGCTGTGTCTCGCACGGTTGGGCCGCTTGTTACAACCATGCGCGCCTACTGAGGCGCGCGAAGTCCGCAGTGGAAGTCGGCGACCTAGGCGTTGCGATGCACACTGCATTGGCCGATCACGTGGTGCGGCTATTCGAGATCGGGAAGCACCTGATCCGATGGGACGGGCATGGAACGCTTCCTTTAAGTGCCCTCCCTCCATTCGACCGCGTTCCGTTGCCATCCAACGTGCAGGAGGACGAATATCAGCGGTGGTGCGCGTCGGTCCAAGCCGAATTCAAGGCTTGCTTACAGGACGCACTGACGAGGGACATCCGTTAGGGATCGATCGAACCAGACCTCCATGACGCCATTTCGTTCGGCCCTGGACCGGTGGGGATCTCTGACAGTGCCGTTTCGCGATGTGAGGAAGACGTACGGCCGCGCATCTCGGACGTGCCGGTAGCCTTGGCCCTGTGACGACGATCGAACAGCCGTACGCGGAGCTCGGCCTCAAGGACGACGAGTACGCCCGGATCCTCGACATCCTCGGCCGCCGGCCGACGGACGAGGAGCTGGCGATGTTCTCGATCATGTGGAGCGAGCACTGCTCCTACAAGTCGTCCAAGGTGCACCTGCGCCGCTTCGGCGACGCCGCTGTCGAGAACGCCCGCGTGCTGGCCGGCATCGGCGAGAACGCCGGCGTGGTCGAGGTCGGCGACGGGCTCGCGGTGACGTTCAAGGTCGAGAGCCACAACCACCCGAGCTTCGTGGAGCCGTACCAGGGCGCGGCGACCGGCGTCGGCGGCATCGTGCGCGACATCCTCGCGATGGGCGCCCGGCCAGTCGCGGTCATGGACTCGCTGCGCTTCGGCGACGCAACCGCGCCGGGCACCAAGCGGCTGGTCGACGGCGTGGTCGCCGGCATCTCGTTCTACGGCAACTGCCTCGGCCTGCCGAACGTCGGCGGCGAGGTCGTGTTCGACCCGACGTACGCAGGCAACCCGCTCGTCAACGCGCTCTGCCTCGGCGTGCTCCCGGTCGAGCGGCTGCACCTCGCCGCCGCCTCCGGCGAGGGCAACGTCGTCGTGCTGATCGGCGCGAAGACCGGCCGCGACGGCATTGGGGGCGTGAGCGTGCTGGCGTCGGCGACGTTCGCAGCGCTCGAGGAGGGCTCGGAGTCGCGCCGCCCCGCGGTCCAGGTCGGCGACCCGTTCACCGAGAAGGTGCTCATCGAGTGCTGCCTGGAGCTCTACGAGCGCGGCCTCGTGACCGGCATCCAGGACCTCGGCGGGGCGGGGCTCACCTGCGCGACGAGCGAGACCGCGGCCAAGGGCTCCGGCGGCATGCGGGTCGAGCTGGACCGGGTGCCGTTGCGCGAGCCGTCGATGACCGCGGCCGAGGTGCTGGCCAGCGAGTCGCAGGAACGCATGCTCGCGATCGTCCGGCCCGAGCACCTGGACGAGGTGCTGGCGACGTGCCGGCGGTGGGGCGCGCTCGCGACGCCGATCGGCGAGGTGACGAGCGGCGACCGGCTGGTCGTGACCTGGCACGGCGACGTCGTCGTGGACGTGCCGCCGAAGGCGCTGGCCGACGACGGCCCGGTGTACGAGCGGCCGATGGAGCGCCCGCGCGACCTCGACGCCCTGCAGGCGGACACCCCCGACCGGCTGCCTCGCCCGGCCAACGGGGCGGAGCTGCGCGCGACGCTGCTGCGCCTCGCCGCCTCGCCCAACCTCGCCTCGAAGCGCTGGGTCACCGACCAGTACGACCGCTACGTGCAGGGCAACACCGTGCTGGCCGCGCCGGAGGACGCCGGCGTGCTGCGGCTCACCGAGTCCGGCTCCGGCGTCGCGCTCGCGCTGGACGGCAACGGCCGCTACACCCGGCTGGACCCGTACCGCGGCGCGCAGCTGGCGCTGGCCGAGGCGTGCCGCAACGTCGCCGCCGTGGGTGCCGTGCCGATCGCCGCGACCGACTGCCTCAACTTCGGGTCACCCGAGGACCCGCAGGTGATGTGGCAGTTCGCGGAGGCGGTACGAGGCCTCGCCGACGGCTGCGTCGAGATGGGCACGCCGGTGATCGGCGGCAACGTGTCGTTCTACAACCAGACCGGCGATGTCGCGATCAACCCGACCCCGGTCGTCGGCATCCTCGGCGTCATCGACGACGTCGCGCGACGCACGCCGATGGCGTTCACCGACGAGGGCGACACGCTGCTGCTGCTCGGCACGACCCGCGACGAGCTCGGCGGCTCCGAGTGGGCCTGGTCGGAGCACCGGCACCTGGGCGGCTTGCCGCCGGCCGTGGACTTCGCGGCCGAGAAGGCGCTGGGCGAGATCCTCGTCGCCGGCTCGCGCGACGGGATGCTCAGCGCGGCGCACGACCTCGCCGACGGCGGCCTGGCGCAGGCGCTGGTCGAGTCGTGCGTGCGCGGCGGCCGGGGCGCGCGGGTCGTGCTGCCGGAGGGCGCGGACCCGTTCGGGTGGCTGTTCTCGGAGTCGGCGGGCCGGGCGGTCGTCGCGGTGCCGCGGTCGGAGGAGCTGCGCTTCACCGAGATGTGCGCCGCGCGCGGCTTCCCCTGCGCCCGGATCGGCGTCGTCGTCGGCGACGAGCTGGAGGTGCAGGGGCAGTTCAGCGTGCCGCTGGGCGAGCTGCGCTCGGCGTGGGACGCGACGCTGCCGAGCCTGTTCGGCTGAACTCCAGCAGCCACAGCGCACCGAGGACGCCGACCAGGAACAGCGCGAGCGGCGTCGCGCCCTCCGTGAACGTCCTCTCCTCCTGCGCCCAGGCCACCGCCGCCGCGACACCGGCGGGGACGCCGAGCAGCGCCGCGCCGCGGTGGCGGCCGGCGACGAGCGCGAGCAGCGCCAGGCCCGCGAACGCCCACATGACCGCTTCGAACGTGATGTCGGCCGCCCGCGCCGCCGGTGCGTCGTCCGTGACGTGCGTACCCACCGCCGACGAGACCTGGGTCACGGTGCCGTCCCACACCCGCAGGCGCAGCCCGGCCCCGATGACCAGCGTCCGCGCCACCTGCTCGTCGGCGTCGAGGACCTTGACGAGTCCCCGCGAGACCTCCTCCGACAGCGGGACGGAGGGCAGGTCGTAGTAGACGAGGTAGGTGTCGCCGGGCTGGAGTCCCTGCGACGTGGAGAGCACCCGTCCGCGCACGTCGTGGAAGCACTCCCGTGTCCGCGGCCCCGCCACGGGGACGTCCGAGGGGCAGGGCTCGGCGGCCGCGTACGCCGCCGCGTCGCTCCACCGTGCCGCCGCGTGCGCGCCCCCCACGACGCCCGGCACCAGCAGCGTTGCGGCGACCGCCGCCATCGCCCAGTCGGCCCGTTGCATCGCCCCTCCTCGACGGTCTCCCGCGAGTCCCGAACGGTAGCGTCCGGCGGGTGCCCGTCGCTCGCCTGCCCAACGCCGCCGACGCGCGCGCCGGAGCGGTCTCGCAGTTCGCGCGGGTCGGGGACGCCGTGGCCGCGCTGCCGGACGACGCGTTCACCCGCCCGACCCGGCTCGGCGAGTGGACCGTCGCCGAGCTGGTCGCGCACCTCGCCTCGAACGTCGACGCCATCACGCGCGCGCTCGCCAAGGACCCGCCGGCGAGGGCCGAGGTGGACCTGCTCGGCTACCTGCTCGCCATGCGCGGGGTCGCCCCCGCCGTGGCGAGCCGGGCGACCGACCTCGCCGCGGGCGCGGCACCGGACGCGCTGCGCGCGCGGTACGCCGCCGCGCTCGCGGAGGCGACCGGCGCACTGGCCGGCGCGGCAGCGGACCGGCTGGTGCTCGTCCGGCTCGGCGCGGTGCCGCTCGGGGACTTCCTCGTCACGCGGTGCGTCGAGGGTGTGGTGCACGGCCTCGACCTCGGCGGCGTCGTCCCGGACCCGGTCGCGCTCAAGGTGGTGGTGCGCACGTTCGCGACGCTGCTCGCGCACGTGGCGCCGGGGCGTTCGGTCGAGGTGCGCGTGCCCGGGCACGTCGCGGTGCAGTGCGTCGCGGGGCCGCGGCACACCCGCGGGACGCCGCCGAACGTCGTGGAGGCCGACCCGGTGGCGTTCGTCGAGCTCTGCGCCGGGCGGCTGGCGTGGACCGACGCCGTCCGGACCGGGCGGGTCACCGCGTCGGGGGAGCGGGCCGACCTGGCGCCGTTGCTGCCGCTGGTCGGCTGACCGGCCGGTGTCGCGGTGCCGCCGCGGGCGTACGGTGGCCGGAGCGCGCCGGGCGGCGCGCGGGGGGAGGCAGTCATGGCCAGCCGGGCTCGGGTCGCGGCGGGCATCGCCGTCGTCGTGGTGACAGCTCTCGCTCCGGCGCCGGCAGACGCGTACTCCATGCGCCTGGAGGGGTCGGGCTGCGCGACGTACGACCGGCTCAACCTGACGCCCCAGCCGTACTGGAACCAGGAGCTGAACGGCAACATCACCGCCTGGGTCGAGGACGACCCGGGCGCGAACCTCGTGACGGTCACGCTGCGGTGCACGTACCGGTGGGACCGCAGCGGGCTCATTACGCACCGGAGCCAGCCGATCTGGGGCGCCGAGGCGACCGGCGCCCCCACCGCGGTGCTGATCACCGGAGTCGCCGCGGCGCCCCCCGCCGCGCGCGGTTCGGCGAGCACGTCGTCGTTCCCGACGAGCACGTGGTGCATCGAGGTCGAGACGACGGACGCTCGCGGGGTGCACCGGCACGTGTACGGCGACGGGATGAACGGCGGCTGGACGACCGACGGCGGCGCGTACTGCCAGTACTATTCCTGAGCGCCGTTTTCCGCGGGTGAACCTGGGAGAAACCGCACCTCCTGCACCCGGGTCGGTACACTGAACCGCACGGCTTCCCCGCCCGCGACCGACGAGGAGAGCCGAGTGGCCATCTGCCACCCGTCGAACGAGCCGATCCACGAAGAGCCGATCCCCGAGGAGCAGAGCCCGAAGGACGCCTGTGGCGTCTTCGGCGTCTGGGCTCCCGGGGAGGACGTGGCGAAGCTCGCGTACTACGGCCTCTACGCCCTCCAGCACCGCGGGCAGGAGGCGGCCGGCATCGCGGTGAGCGACTTCACCAACGTCATCGTCTACAAGGACCTCGGCCTGGTCGCCCAGGTCTTCGACGAGTCCACGCTGGCCACGCTGACCGGCTCGCTCGCGATCGGCCACACCCGCTACTCGACCACCGGCTCGTGCAACTACGAGAACGCGCAGCCGTCGTTCAAGCAGATCCACGGCGGCACCGGCAGCATCGCGCTCGGCCACAACGGCAACCTCACGAACACCCACGAGCTGTCCCGCGCGCTCGGCGAGACCCGCCGCGACGACATGGGCGCCACCACCGACTCCGACCTCATCACGTCGATGCTCGCGGCCAACCCCGACCTGACGATCGAGGAGGCCGCGGTCGGCGTGCTGCCGCAGCTGCGCGGCGCGTTCTCGCTCGTCTTCATGGACGAGCGCACGCTCTACGCCGCCCGCGACCGCAACGGCGTCCGCCCGCTCGTCCTCGGCCGCCTGCAGCGCGGCTGGGTGGTCGCCAGCGAGACGGCGGCGCTCGACATCGTCGGCGCGTCGTTCGTGCGCGAGGTCGAGCCCGGCGAGCTGATCGCCATCGACAGCGACGGTCTCCGCTCGCGTACCTGGGCGACCGCCGAGCCGAAGGGCTGCCTGTTCGAGTACGTCTACCTGGCCCGCCCCGACACGCGGATCGCCGGCCGCGGCGTGCACGCGACCCGCGTCGAGCTGGGCCGCCAGCTCGCCCGTGAGGCGCCCGCGGTCGCCGACCTCGTGATCCCGGTGCCGGAGTCCGGCGGCCCGGCCGCCATCGGCTACGCCGAGCAGAGCGGCATCCCGTACGGCGAGGGCCTGGTCAAGAACCGCTACGTCGGCCGGACGTTCATCCAGCCCTCGGACACGATCCGCCAGCTCGGCATCCGGCTGAAGCTCAACCCGGTGCGCGAGGTGCTGCACGGCAAGCGGCTGGTCGTCGTGGACGACACGATCGTGCGCGGCAACACCCAGCGCGCGCTGGTCCGGATGCTGCGCGAGGCGGGCGCCCTCGAGGTGCACGTGCGCATCTCCGCGCCGCCGGTGAAATGGCCGTGCTTCTACGGCATCGACTTCGCCACGCGAGCGGAGCTGATCGCCAGCGCCGCGACCGTGGACGAGATCCGGCAGCACATCGGCTCCGACTCGCTGGCTTACGTCTCCCTCGACGGCCTGGTCGCCGCGACGACGATCGGGCGGGACCGGCTCTGCCGCGCCTGCTTCGACGGCGAGTACCCGATCGAGCTGCCGTCGTCCGAGCAGCTCGGCAAGCACCTCCTGGAGGGCATGAACGTCCTCGGCAGCCCGGACCCGGGCCCGGACGCGCTGACCGACTCGCTGCTGGAGGGGGTCGGCGCGGCCGACGCCCTCCTGCGCCCGTGACGGGGCCGGTCGAGGGCGGCGCCAGCTACGCCGCCGCCGGCGTCGACATCGAAGCGGGCGAGCGCGCCGTCGAGCTCATGAAGACCAAGGTCGCCAAGGCGACGCGCACTGAGGTCGTCGGCGACCTCGGCGGCTTCGCCGGCCTCTTCGCGCTGGACACCGCTAAGTACAAGCGGCCGTTGCTCGCCTCGTCCACCGACGGCGTGGGCACCAAGCTCGCCATCGCGCAGGCGCTCGACAAGCACGACACGGTCGGCGTGGACCTCGTCGCGATGGTGGTGGACGACCTCGTCGTCTGCGGCGCGGAGCCGCTGTTCCTGCTCGACTACATCGCCTGCGGCAAGGTCGTCCCCGAGCGGATGGCCGACATCGTCGGCGGCATCGCCGACGGCTGCGCCCAGGCGCGCTGCGCGCTGATCGGCGGCGAGACCGCCGAGCACCCCGGGATCATGGACGACGACGCGTACGACCTCGCCGCGACCGGCGTGGGCGTCGTGGAGGCCGACGACGTGCTCGGGTCGGACCGGGTGCGTGAGGGCGACGTGATCATCGCGATGTCGTCCAGCGGCCTGCACAGCAACGGCTACGCGCTCGTCCGGCACGTGCTGCTCGGCGCGCACCGGATGCGGCTGGACCGCTACGTCGACGAGCTCGAAGCCACGCTCGGCGAGGTGCTGCTCACGCCGACCCGTATCTACGCCCGCCAGGTCCTCGCGCTGATCGAGGAGGTGGAGGCGCACGCGTTCGCGCACATCACCGGCGGCGGCCTGGCCTCGAACATCGCCCGGGTCATCCCGGACGGGCTCGACGCGGAGATCGACCGCGGGTCGTGGACGCTGCCGCCCGTCTTCGGCTTCATCGCCGAGCGCGGCGGCGTCGCGCAGCCGGAGATGGAGCGGACGTTCAACAACGGCGTCGGCATGGTCGCGCTGGTCGACGCCGAGGACGAGGACCGCGCGATCGCCGTCCTGCAGCGGCACGGCGTGCACGCCTGGCGGGCCGGCACGGTGGTCGCGGGCGACGGCGGCGCGCGCCTCGTCGGCACCCACCCGGCGTAACGGCGTGCGGCGGCTCGCGGCGGTCGTGGCGCTCGGCGTCGTCACGGCGTGCGGCTCCTCGACGCCGGAGCCGAAGGCCGACCCGACGCCGACCGTCTCGGCAACGGCGTCGAAGAAGCCCAAGCCGAAGCCGAAGCCGAAGCCGTCCGCGACGAAGAAGCCGAGCCCGACGCCGACGCCGAAGGGGAGCCCGACCGCGCCCCCGCCGGCGACCGGCGAGGAGATCGGGATCGGCGGCGCGTTGCTGGCCGTCATCGACAGCACCGACCGGTACGTCGGCGACAACTGCGCGCGGACTGCCCCCGACCTGGCGCGGGCCACCTGCACGACCGTGCAGACCGCCGGCGGCACGCTGCTGTCCGTCCTTGGGCGGTTCGAGGGCAAGAAGGTCATGCGGCTGCTGGTACCGACGCCGGACGGCTACGTGCCGCGCTACGAGGGGCGCGACGACGGCCGGTCGTGGGGGACGACGCGCGTGTACGCGACGCCGTTGACCGGCAAGGGCACCGACGGCGTGATCTTCGCGGCGCGGCTGACGGACGGGACGCTCACCTACGACGTCCTCACCTGGGTCCCCGGCGGCCCGCTGGTGCTCCGCGCGCACCGGGGCCCGCTCGCCGACGGGCGGCTGCTGCCGAAGGACGTCGCGCTGGACGAGTACGAGCGCGCGACGGACGGGTCGTACGTCCTGCGGCGGCTGGCGTGGGACGGCCGGCGGTTCCGGCTGTCGGCCGGGCAGCGCGCGGCGGCGCCGCCGCGCTAGCGGCGGGTCGGGGGTTACTCCTCGACGTACGGGTCGAGCTCGTCCTCGTCCTCGTCGTCGGGCCGGGGCGCATGGTCGCTGCCACCGGTGAGCTCCGCGCGCAGGCGCTCGAGGTCGGTGCCCCCACTGCTGTACTTCAGGTCGCGGGCGATCTTCTTCTGGATCGCCTTGGCACGGCCGCGCCCCATGATGGCTCGACCTCCTCGAGGGACGGGCAGGCGCTACGCCCCCCGTGAACGGTCTGCTTGCGTCGGGAAGTATCTCATAGGCGAGACAGCCATAAGGTACCTGACGGAGCGCCCCCGCACATCTCGGCCGCTGGTTCCGCCGCGCCGCTTCGGTACATTCCGCCCATGACCGACCAGACCGGGCGCCGCCGGGCCGAGCCGCCCGCGGCGGGCGACGAGATCGCGACGCAGCTCGGGGCGCTGGACCGGCAGCGGGCGACGTTCGCGTGGAAGTGCGGCGGCCTCGACCCGGAGGGGCTGCGGGCCACGGTGGGCGTCTCCGCGATAACGCTCGGCGGGCTGCTCAAGCACCTCGCCCTGGTCGAGGACTACACGTTCGGCCACAAGTTCCTCGGCCGGCCGCTCGGCCCGCCGTGGGACGCCGTGGACTGGGAGAACGACTCCGACTGGGAGTGGCGCAGCGCCGCGGACCACAGCCCCGCGGAGCTGATGGCGCTCTGGGAGGGCGCGGTCGAGCGGTCCCGCGCGATCGTCGCCGAGGCGCTCGCGGGCGAGGGGCTCGACACGCTCTCGCCGGTGACCTGGCCGGACGGCCGGCGGCCGAGCCTGCGGCGGTTCGTCGTGGACATGATCGAGGAGTACGCCCGCCACGTCGGCCACGCCGACCTGATCCGCGAGTCGGTGGACGGCCTGGTCGGCGAGGACCCGCCGGACTGACTCCGCCGGGGGCGTTGCGCCGGTGGGCGTCGCCCCGCACGCGAAGTTCCAGTGCCAAGGGCACCCTTGCGCCGCACGGCCGCACCGGAAGCTGCGGCGCGCCTCGGCGCCGGACGCCGCGGCGCTGGCGCTGCCCGCGACTACCGCAGGTAGACGCTGCGCAGCCGGCCGACCTCGGCCATCCGCCGCTCGGCGAACCGGTCCGCCGCCACCGCGGGCGGCACGCCCTCGTCCTGCGCGATCGCGAAGATGCACTTGGTCGTCTCGTAGATCTTCGCCGCGTGCGCCTTGGCCCGGTCGAAGTTGAAGCCCTCGATCTCGTCGGCCACCTGGATCAGCCCGCCGGCGTTCACGACGTAGTCGGGGGCGTAGAGGACGCCGCGGTCGGCCAGCACCTTCTCGATGCCGGGGTGGTCGAGCTGGTTGTTCGCCGCGCCGCAGACGATCTGCGCCTGGAGCACCTGCACCGTCTCGTCGTTGAGCGCACCGCCGAGCGCGCACGGGGCGTAGACGTCCATGGCCTGTGACACCAGCGCGTCCACGTCCACGTAGTCGACCTCGGGGTGCGCGCCGGTGACCCGCGCGACGGCCTCGGGGTTGACGTCCGCGACCACGACCGACGCGCCGTCCGCGATCAGGTGCTCGACGAGGTGGTGGCCGACTTTGCCGACGCCCTGGACGGCGACCCGCCGGCCGCGCAGGGTCGGCGCGCCCCACGTCGCGTCGGCGGCCGCGCGCATGCCCTGGAACACGCCGTACGCCGTCAGCACGGCCGAGTCGCCGGCGCCGCCGTGCTCGGGCGAGCGGCCGGTCACGAAGCTGCACTCGCGCGAGATGACGTCCATGTCCTGGACGTACGTGCCGACGTCGCAGGCGGTGAAGTAGCGGCCGTTGAGCGACTGGACGAACCGGCCGTACGCCCGCAGCAGCGCCTCGCTCTTGTCCCGCGCCGGGTCGCCGACGATGACGGCCTTGCCGCCGCCGAGGTCGAGGCCCGCGCACGCGGCCTTGTACGCCATCGCCTTGGACAGGTTGAGGACGTCGTGCAGCGCGTCGTCCTCGGTGGCGTACGGGTAGAAGCGGGTGCCGCCGAGGGCCGGGCCGAGCGCGGTGGAGTAGATCGCGACGATGGCCTTGAGGCCCGATGCCGGGTCCTGGCAGAAGACGACCTGCTCGTGCCCGGTGTTCTCACCGAAGACGCCCATCGCGGACTCCTACGCTCGGCCTCTGGGGTGGTGAGGCGACGAACCGCCGGACACGCCCTCGTGAGGCACGGCGGAGGTTCCAGGGTAGAGGATGCGACCGTGGCCACGTTCACGTCGTACCTGCGCGCGTACGAGCCCCTGGCCGCGTTCCCGCAGCCGGAACGCCGCCGCTGGGAGCGCTACGTCGCGGACGGCCAGGTGCCCGGCCGGCTGCGCGGCGCGCTGGCCGAGCAGCGCGCGGCGATCGTCGCCGCGATCGGCGTGCCGCCGGCCACCGAGGTGGACCACGCGTTCGTGCACCGGCTGGACGGCGTGACGTTCGTCTGCCCGTGGCGGACGCAGCTGCGGACATGGGAGGCGATGACGGAGTTCCGCCGGTCCATGCCGGACGAGATCGCCGACGCGTTCTTCCCGAAGCAGGCCGCCGAGGTCGCCGAACGCGAGCTGGCCAGGCTGCGCGCGAACGACCCCGACGTGAAGTCGCACATCCTCAGCGAGACCTGGCAGGTGCCGTTGCGGTGGTTCCTGCCGTTCGAAGGCGAGGACCGCCGGCTGGTGCTCTCCGGCGAGCGCTCGCTGACCTACCTCACGACGATGGGCAACGCCCGCCGCCGCGCCGCCCGCGCGCTCGCCATCGTGCGCCGGACCGTCGAGGACGACTCGATCGTGGACGGCGTCGAGGACCTCGCGCGGTGGCTGGAGGACTACCACCCCAGGTCGCTCGTCGAGCTGGACTACGGCGGCCTGGTGTCGCTGTTCGACGACCCCGAGCTCGAAGCCGACGAGTCCGCGGCGGACATCGCGCACGCCGTCGCCTGCCTCGCCGGCGGCGAGACCGACGAGGCCACCGAGGCCTACACGCGGGTCGCCGCGCGGTGGGGCGCGGTGCGCTCCGTCGAGGTCGCGAACTAGCTCCGGTCCCCCCGCGCGGAACGCGCGTCTAGGCTGGTTCGTCATGGACGTCATGAACGACGTGGCGGCGGTTCCGCCGGACCTCGACGACGAGGAGCCCGAGAAGCGGGCGATCTCGAAGGAGCTGTGGTTCCTGCTCCTCGTCGCGCTCGGGCTGGCGCTGCTCATGAAGACGTTCCTGATCCAGGCGTTCTTCATCCCGTCCGGCTCGATGGAGCAGACGCTGCACGGCTGCGCCAACTGCACCGGCGACCGGGTGCTCGTCAACAAGCTCGTCTACAAGTTCCGCGACATCCACCGCGGCGAGATCGTCGTCTTCAACGGCAAGGACACCGACTTCTCCGGCGACATCGTCCTGCCGCCCCCGAAGAACCTGTACGACCGCGTGAACCGCGAGGTCAAGCGCGCGATCGGCGCGGCGCCGGGCGAGCGCGACTTCATCAAGCGGGTCATCGGCGTGCCCGGCGACGTCGTCGCCTGCTGCACCGACGGCAGGCTGACGATCAACGGCCAGCCGATCGACGAGTCGGCGTACGTCTTCCTCAGCCACGACACGGAGTTGCAGCCGTTCGACCCGGTGACTGTCCCCGAGGGGCATTTGTGGCTCATGGGCGACCACCGAGACGGGTCGCAGGACTCCCGGGCCAACGGCCCGGTCCCGATCAAGAACGTGGTCGGGCGCGCGTTCGCGGTGTTCTGGCCGATCCGGTCGAGCACCGTGGCCGACCAGGACAACCGCAACCGGCTGAAGATCCTCCGCGTGCCGGAGGTGTTCGACGCCAAGTCGAGCGCCCTGCCGCCCGCGCCGGCGGGTGCCGCGCACGCTCCGGAGGTGCTCGGGCTGGCCGTGGCGGTGCCGGTGACGGTCGTCCGCCGCAGGCTGCGCGCCGGGACTGACTAGTCACCACCTGGTCAAAAGATGGCCCGCACGGGCCATATCGGACATCGCGGGCAACGGCGACGATCTGTACAGCGAGCGACCCGCGCGCCTTCCCGCGAAAGGAACGACCATGAGCACCCGAAACACCGAGGCCGAGGCCCTCCTGACGCCCGCGGAGGTCGCGACCATGTTCCGAGTGGACCCGAAGACCGTCACCCGCTGGGCCAAGTCCGGCAAGCTGACGTCGATCCGCACGCTCGGCGGCCACCGCCGGTACCGCGAGTCGGAGGTGCGCCAGCTGCTGGCCGGCATCCCCGCCCAGCGGTCGGAGTAGCTCCACCCCACACGAGCCGGCAGGCCCCTGCCGGCGCAGGCTGACGGGCCCCGTACCCGGTCGTTGCGCAGGCGACCGGGCGGGGCCCGTCGCCGTGTCCGGATGCCCGTGGGCTGCCGTGCCAAGGGAGGACCGGTGGGCGCGGCGGCGAAGTCAGCGATAGCCGGCGCGGGCCGGCGCCCGGACCCCAGGGGGACCCCTCATGCGACGGATCGTGCTCGGCGCCCTCGCCGCCGCGCTGGTGGCGACCGTCGCCCCGGCGACGGCCGCGCCCACGGTGCCGCAGGTCTCGCGCACGCTGCTCGTCGCCGGGGTGGCGGGGACCAGCGTGGACGTCATCGTCCCGAAGGGCGCGGTGCTGGTCGGTCCGCGCTCGGTGGCGGGCCTGGTGCCCGGGTTCGCGATATCCGGTGGCGACTCCGACCACTGGTGGGCGGTCGCGCTGATCTCGCGCAGCAAGAAGGTCGCCGGCAAGCCGGTGAACGCCATCCAGGTCCACACGCCCGCGCCCGACCACTGCCCTTCCCAGACGGCGCCGTCCGTCCGCCCGGTGGGTGAGTGCGCGAAGCTCGTCGAGCACACGTCGTTCCACGGCGTCCCGCAGACCACCAGCGGCGGCTTCGTCCGCTACGCGCTACCGGCCGGGACCTACCAGGTCGCGCTGGCCGGCCCGCCGGGGAAGCTGGTCGTCGCCGCCCTCCATTTCACCGCGGTGAAGACGCCGTTCTCGGTGCTGCTCACGAAGAAGGCGTTCGCCGCCGGGTTCGACCGGGTGCGCGGGTCGGACATCGCCGCGGCGCAGGCGAGCGGCACGTTCACCCGCAAGCTGACCGGCAACGGGCTCGCGGTGCTCGGCGTCTGGCACACCGTCGCCGAGCCGGAGCCCGGTCCGTTCGCGTACGCGCAGTGCGTCGCGGCCGCGTCGCTGCCGGCCGAGCCGTGCGCGGCGGTCGCCGCCACCGGGCAGCAGCCGCCCGCCGCGGTGCCGAAGCCGGTGTACGGCGTCGTGGGCGGTCCGGTGACGCAGGTGCCGACCGGACAGGTGACGGGACAGACCGCGTTGCTGCGCGCCGGGACGTACACGCACACGGTCCGCGTCGCGCGGGCGGGTCGCGGGCCGGCGGCGGGCGCGTTCGTGTTCTGGCTGCAGACCGACGCGCTGAAGTAGCTACAGCCGGGGGTCCACCGGCTCGGTCTCCAGCGCGAGCACCGCGAACACGCACTCGTGCACGCGCCACAGCGGCTCCCCGGCGACCACGCGGTCGAGGGCTTCCAGGCCCAGCGCGTACTCGCGCAGCGCGAGCGAGCGCTTCGGACCGAGCCGGCGCTGGCGCACCCGGTCGAGGTGGACCGGCTCGGTGTAGTCCGGGCCGTAGATGATCCGCAGGTACTCCCGGCCGCGGCACTTCACGCCCGGCTGGACGAGGCCCTTGCGGCCGCGGGTGAGGTTGGCGAGCGGCTTGACCACCATGCCCTCGCCGCCGGCGCCGGTGAGCTCCTCCCACCACTCGGTCGCCGCCGCCTGGGTCGCCTCGTCGGTCGTGTCCGCGACCACGTGCCGGGTCCGCGTGACGACGTCCGGCGCCGCCTGCGCGAGCCGCTCGGCGATGCCGAGGTGCCACAGGTGGTCGTTCGCGGCGTACGTCGCCCGCTCCGTCGCGAGCAGCTGGAACGGCGCCAGCGTCACGCCGTCGAGGCCGTCGGTCGGCCAGCAGTAGCGGCCGTACGCGTCACGGAACGCCTCGGCGTTGGCCGCGCGGGTGCGCGTGCGGGCCAGCAGGTCGCCGACGTCGAGGCCGCGGGCCGCGGCCGTCGTGAGCGTCGCCACGGCGGCGGGCAGCGCCGCGCGCGCGGCCGCGCCGACGGGCGCGTAGTCGCTGCGCAGCAGCTCCTCCGCCTTCGCGCTCCACGGCAGCAGCTCGGCGTCGAGCAGCAGCCAGCCGGTGCCGAGCTCGTCCCAGAGCCCGGCGCCTGCCACGGCGTCGCGCAGCCGGGCCAGCAGCGCCTCGGTGAGGTCCGGGCGGAAGAACGGCCGGCCGGTGCGGGTGTAGACGGCGCCCGTCGTGCCGTCGTCCGCGCCGAACCGTTCGCGGGCCACCTGCTCGTCGCGGCACACGAGCGCGACGGCGCGGGAGCCCATGTGCTTCTCCTCGCAGATCACGCCGGCCACGCCCTCGGCGCGGTACGCCGCGAACGCCTCCGCCGGGTGTTCCAGCAGCCCCTCGCGCGTGGACGTGCCGCACGGCGCCATCGCCGGCGGCAGGTACAGCAGCCAGCGCGGGTCGAGCGCGAACCGGCTCATGACCTCGAGCGCCCCGGCGGCGTTCTCCTCGCGGACCTTGACGCGGCCGTGCTGGCGGGTCAGCACGCCACCGTTGCCGAGGACGTCGGTGATGTCGAGCACGTCCGGCTCGCGCCGCCCCGCGGTCGCGGCGGGTGCGGTCGCCTCCGGCGCGAGGAACGGCTTCACCGGCTCGTACCAGACCCGCTCGGCCGGGACGGAAACGACCTCCTTCTCCGGCCAGCGCAGCGCGGTGAGCCGCCCGCCGAACACGCAGCCGGTGTCGAGGCACATGGTGTTGTTGACCCACACCGGCTCGGGCACCGGCGTGTGACCGTAGAGGACGGTCGCGCGACCGCGGTAGTCCTCCGCCCACGCGTAGCGCACCGGCAGGCCGAACTCGTCGGTCTCGCCGGTCGTCTCGCCGTACAGCGCGAAGTCGCGCACCCGCGCCGACGCGCGGCCGTGGAAGCGCTCCTTCAGCCCGGCGTGCGCGACGACCAGCCGGCCGCCGTCGAGCACCAGGTGCGAGACCAGGCCGTAGCAGAACCCCTCGACCGCGGCCTTGAACTCCGGCGGCTCCAGCGCGAGCTGCGCCAGCGACTCGGCGAGGCCGTGCGTCACCTGCACGTCGCGGCCGCGCAACGCGCGGACAAGCTTGTTCTCGTGGTTGCCGGGGACGGCGTACGCCGTGCCGTCGGCGACCATCCCCATCGCCAGGCGCAGGACGCCGGGCGTGTCCGGGCCGCGGTCCACGAGGTCGCCGACGAACACGACCTTGCGCCCGTCCGGGTGCCGGGCCGTGGTGGCGCGCCCTGCGTCGTCGCGCGCGACGACGTAGCCGAGCGTGGTGAGCAGCGTCTCCAGCTCGGCGCGGCAGCCGTGCACGTCGCCGATCACGTCGAACGGTCCGGTGTCGTGCCGGAAGTCGTTGAGCAGGCGTTCCGTCACGATCGTCGCGGTGTCGATCTCCTCGACCGAACGCAGCACGTGCACCTTGCGGAACCCCTCGCGCGCCAGGCTCTTCAGCCCCCGGCGGAGCTGGTCGCGCTGGCGGCGTACGACGTCGGCGCCGAACGGCCGGTCGGCGCGGGTGGCGTTGCGCTCGACGCAGACGCGCTCGCCCGGGTCCAGCACGATCGCGACCGGTAGCACGTCGTGCTCGCGCGCGAGGGCGACCAGCGACTTGCGGGCGTCCGGCTGCACGTTGGTGGCGTCGACGACGGTGAGGCGCCCGGCGTCCAGCCGCTTGCCCGCGATGTAGTGCAGGACGTCGAAGGCGTCGCGGGTGGCGTTCTGGTCGTTCTCGTCGTCGGAGACGAGGCCGCGGCACCAGTCGCTGGAGAGCACCTGCGTCGGGAGGAAGTGCGCTCGGGCGAACGTGCTCTTGCCCGAGCCGGACGCGCCGACGAGGACGACGAGCGACAGCTCGGGGATGGACAGGGCCGTCACGTCGCCTCCTTCGTGAACAGGGCCAGCTGGGTCGGCGGACCGACCTCGGGGTCGTCGTCGCCGACGGGCAGGTGGCGGACGGCGTAGCCGTACGTGCCGGCGGTCTTGGCCGTCCACGCGGCGAACTCCGCGCGAGTCCACTCGAACCGGTGGTCGCGGTGCCGGAGCGCGCCGGGCGCGAGGCCCTCGTAGCGGACGTTGTACTCGGCGTTCGGCGTCGTGACGACGACCGCGCGCGGGGCCGCGTAGCCGAACACGCAGCGTTCCAGCGCCGGCAGCCGCGGCGGGTCCACGTGCTCGACGACCTCCATCAGCACGGCGGCGTCGTAGCCGGCCAGCCGGTCGTCCCGGTAGGTCAGAGCGCTCTGGAACAGCGTGATCCGCTCGCGCTGCTTCTCGCCGAGCCGGTCCAGCCGCAGCCGGCGCGCCGCGAACTCCAGCGCGCGGTACGACACGTCCACGCCGACGACGTCGGTGAACGTCCGGTCGGCGACGAGCGCGGCGAGCAGCGCGCCGTCGCCGCAGCCGAGGTCGGCGACCCGCTGCGCGCCGACCGAGTGCAGCGCGGCGAGCACCGCGCCGTGCCGCAGCTGGACGAGCGGCAGCGGCTTGTCGGGCGCGTCGGCGTCGTCCGGCACGGCGTTGTCCAGCGCCTCGGCGGGCGCGTCGTCGGCCTCGGCGAGCCGGGCGATCGCGGTGCGGACCAGCGGGGCGCGGTGCCGGAGGAAGCGGCGGGTGATCAACGTCTGCTCCGGGTGCGTCGCGAGCCAGTCGCCGCCGGCGCGGAGCAGCTTGTCCACCTCCTCGTCGGTGACCCAGTAGTGCTTGCTGTCGTCGAGGGCGGGGAGCAGGACGTAGAGGTGCGAGAGCGCGTCGGCCAGGCGGTGCGTGCCGGTCAGGGTCAGCGAGACGTAGCGGGACTCGCCCCACTGCGGAAAGCGCTCGTCGAGCGGGATCGGCGTCGCCTCGACCGCCCAGCCGAGCGGGGCGAACAACGCGTGCGCGAGCGCCGCGCCGCCGCGGCACGGGACAGCGGGCAGGCTCAGCGTGAGGGGCAGCGGCGTGGCGACGAGCTCCGGCTTGGCGTCGCACTTGCCGTTCAGGGCGCTGCGGAAGACCTTGGCGAGCGCCACGGCGAGCATGGAGGAGGCGGCGTACGGGCGGTCGTTGACGTAGCGGCCGAGCGCGAAGTCGCCGCCTGACGGGCCGCCGCGCACCAGCGCGATCGGGTCGATCTCCAGGAGCAGCGCGGCGGTGCAGCGTTCGTCGGTGGCCTCGGGGTAGCAGACGTACGCCGTCCCGGCCGTGACGTCGAACGCCTGCACGCGGTCCGGGTGCTTGTGCAGGAGGTAGCCGAGGTCGGTGGCCGGCGGCGCGGTCGTCGTGATGGTGAGGAGCACGTCGCCGAGTCTGACCGGCGCGGGGGCGGTGCGCCTGCGGATTTGGTGGTGGGCAGGGGCGGGGTCGAACCGCCGACCTTCCGCTTTTCAGGCGGACGCTCGTACCAGCTGAGCTACCTGCCCTGAGGACCGAGCCCGGCTGACCGGGTCGATCCGAGGCTTTCGCGGTCCCGACGGGATTTGAACCCGCGACCTCCGCCTTGACAGGGCGGCGTGCACTCCAAACTGCACTACGGGACCTCGGCCTTGCAGTACCCCCAACGGGATTCGAACCCGTGCCGCCGCCTTGAAAGGGCGGTGTCCTAGGCCGCTAGACGATGGGGGCGAGTGCCCGCCGGCTACGCCGTCGAGCGGACGACCCCACTGCCGTTGCCGTCGGGGAACCTGGGAAGCGTACGCGACCGGGGTCGGAAGTTCCAACGACCTTCTGCGGCGGCCGGTGCGCGCCAGGTGTCCACAGCACGCCGTCGTCTCGTCCACAGATGTCGTTCGCGGGCGTTTCCTGACCCGTCCGCGCTCCTAGCATCGAGTGCATGAACTGGGACCGGATCAGGTTGGAAGAGGCGAACCAGGTGGTCGAGTGGCTGCGCGGGCGGCGGTTCGGCGTCGTGGAGGTGGTCGAGGCGCGGGCCGCGTTGGAGGTCGGGCCGCTCGACGACGACGCCGTGATGTTCCGGCTCGTCCTCTCCAACCCGCCGCCGGGCCTGCGGACGTGGCCGTACGAGGACATGCGCGACCTGCGCCACGCCGTCAACGTGCAGGCGGGCGAGGTCGAGCTGACCGGGCCGTGGTACGTCCTCGTCAACTCGCAGCGCGAGGTCGCGGCGGGCCGGGCAGCGCGCGCCGCGCAGGCGGCGGGCTAGCGGAGAGTGGCCGGGTGAGCGCGATCGAGCCGGGGGCGCTGCTGGCGCACGCGGCTGCGCTCGCCGGCGGGCCGGGTGCGACCGGCGACCCGGCCGTCGAGTTCCGCCGGTCGGTCTCCGGCGCCTACTACGCGGTGTTCCACGCCGTCGCGCTCGCGGTAGCCCGGCGGCTGGCCCCCGCGTCGGCCGCGGACACGCACTGCCGGATCGCGCGGTCGGTCGACCACGGCCGCGCCGCCGAGGTGTGCCGCTGGCTGGCCGAGCCGGGGGGCGGGCGGCGGCACGTCGTCGCGGTCGTCGCGCGGCTGCGCGCGAACGCCGCGCTGGTCGAGCTGGCCGAGCGGTTCGGGCAGCTGCTGACCGCGCGGCAGACGGCCGACTACGACCACCTCGCCGAGGTCGGCGAGGAAGCGGCCGGCGAGGCGTGCGCGTCCGCCACGCGGGCACTCGCGTTGCTGGAGGAGCTGGGCGGCAGCCCCGACCTGGACGAGCTGCTGGCGCTGGTCGCGCTCAACACGCCGCTGCGGTAGCGGTCGGCGGGCGGTGGGCCGGGTGGGGATCGAACCCACAACCCACAGCTTAAAAGGCTGCTGCTCTGCCAGTTGAGCTACCGGCCCGCGCGCCATTGTGCCGCGTCCGGTCGCCCCGGTCCGCAAAGAACCCTTTGCAAAGAAGTCTTTGCGGTGTAGCGTCCTGCGACATGGCTCCGCTCCGCCCCGAGCTGCGGCTCGACCAGATCAAGGCGCTCACGCACCCGCTCCGGCTGTCGATCCTGCGCGAGCTGCGCGCCAACGGCCCCGCCACCGCGACCGCGCTCGGCAAGCGGCTCGGTGAGAGCAGCGGCAGCACGTCGTACCACCTGCGCCAGCTCGCCAAGCACGGCTTCGTGGAGGAGCTGCCGGACAGCGGGGACGCCCGCGACCGCTGGTGGCGGCCGGCCATGAGCGGTCACCGCGTCGAGCCGGCGCGCTTCGCCAACGACCCCGAGCAGCGCGCGATCGTCGGCGTCTACCAGGCGCAGGTCGTGGCCGGCTACGCCGCGCGCATGGACACCTACGTCGCCGAGCAGAGCGCCGGCGAGTGGGGCGCCGAATGGGCGGAGGCGTACGACCTCAGCGACTTCAAGCTCCGCCTGACGCCCACCCAGCTCACGCGCCTCGTCGCGAAGCTGCACGCGGTCATCGAGAGCTACGGCAAGTACGACGCGGCGGACGGCGAGGAGGTCGTGGTGCAGATCGGTGCGTTCCCGCGCAAGGTGCGGCCGTTCGAGGCGGACCAGTGAGCCGCCGCCCGCTGTACGGCCTCTACGCCGCCAACGGCGTCTCGATCACCGGCAACATCCTCACGGTGCTCGCGGTCCCGTGGTTCGTCCTGCAGACCACAGGCAGCGCGACCCGCACCGGCATCGCGGCGGCCGCGTCGACGCTGCCGATCATGCTGTCGGGCGCGTTCAGCGGGACGTTCGCCGACCGCATCGGCCACCGCCGGGCGAGCATCGTGTCCGACGTCGTGTCGTCCGCGATCGTCCTGCTGGTGCCGGTGCTGCACGCGACGGTCGGCATCGAGTTCTGGCAGCTGCTCACGCTGGTGTTCCTGCGGTCGCTGTTCGCGACGCCCGGCGAGACCGCGCGCGGCGCGCTGCTGCCCGACCTCGCCGAACGCAGCGGCGTCCAGCTGGAGCGGGCCACCGCCGGCTACGACGCCATCGCGCGCGGCGCTCGGATGGTGGGCGCCCCGGTCGCCGGCGTCATGATCGCGCTGATCGGCGCGCCGAACCTGCTGGTGCTGGACGCCGCGACCTACCTGGTCTCCGCGCTGCTCGTCTGGCGCTACGTCCCCCGGCCGCGCGCGAAGGCGGCGCGCGAACGGTCGCCGTACCTCGTCGACCTGCGGGTGGGCCTGGGCTATGTCCGCCGGATGCCGCTGGTCCGCAACGTCGTCGTCCTCTGCATGCTCACGAACATGCTCGACGCCGGCATGGGTGCGGTCTTGATGCCCCTGTACGCGCGGGAGGTGCTCGGGACGCCGGTCGCGCTCGGCGCGGTCATGGGGGTCAGCGGCGGCGCCGCCGTCGCGGGCGCGCTGGCGTTCGGCGCCTGGGGGTCGCGGCGCGAGCGGCGGCGACTGTTCGTCGTGAGCTACCTCCTCTGCGGCGTGCCGCGGTTCGCGGTGCTCGCGTTGCAGGCGCCGTTGTGGGTGATCGTCGCGACGTTCGCGCTGAGCGGGTTCGCGTCCGGACCGCTCAACCCGATCATGGACACCTCGATGCTCGAACGGCTCCCGGAGGAGCTGCGGGCCCGGGTGTTCGGCGTCGTCTACGCCGGGTGCACGGCGGCGATGCCGGTGGGCGGCGTGCTGGCCGGCGCCGCCGCGGGCACGATCGGCCTGACCGGCGCGCTGTGGGCGTTCGGCGCGGTCTACCTCGTGACGACGCTGTGGCCGGCGCTGACCGGCTCGTGGGCCGGGCTCGACCGGCAGGTGCTGCCGCCGCTGCCGTCCCCGGTGACGGCGACGGGCGCGGCCAACCAGGTCGGGTAGCGCGGTACGAGAGGATGGGCGGCGTGACCGACGACGCCCTCCGCGAGGTCGAACGCCGCGTGCTCTGGCTCGCGACGTCGATGGTGCACGCCGCCAACGCCCGGCCGAACCCGTCGGGCGTCAAGGTCGGCGGCCACCAGGCATCCAGTGCCTCGATGGTCAGCCTCATGACGGCGTTGTGGTTCGGGTCCCTCACGGCGGACGACCGGGTCAGCGTGAAGCCGCACGCGTCGCCGGTGTTCCACGCCATCTCGTACCTGCTCGGGAACCTCGACGCGGAGTACCTGCCGCGGCTGCGTGAGCTCGGCGGGCTGCAGCCGTACCCGAGCCGGACGAAGGACCCGGACCGCCCCGACTACAGCACCGGCAGCGTCGGCATCGGCGCCACGGCGCCGGTCTGGGGCGCGGTCGCGCGCCGGTACCTCGAGGCGCACTTCGACACCCCGCGCGGCGGACGGCAGATCAGCCTGCTCGGCGACGCGGAGCTGGACGAGGGCGCGGTGTGGGAGTGCATCGCCGACCCCGTCGTGCCGCGGCTCGGCGAGGTGCTCTGGGTCGTCGACCTGAACCGCCAGTCGCTCGACCGCGTGGTGCCCGACATCGCGGCGACCCGGCTGATGCGGATGTTCGAGGCGGCCGGCTGGCAGGTGCTGCCGGTGAAGTACGGCCGGCTCCTCCAGTCGCTGTTCGAGCGAAAGGGCGGCGTCGCGCTCAGAAAGCGCATCGACGAGATGGGCAACGAGGAGTACCAGGCGCTGCTGCGCGCGCCGGCCGAGTCGCTGCGCGAGCGGCTGAACGTCAAGAAGGTGCTCGACGACCTGCCGGACGCCGAGGTGGCGCGGGCGCTGCGCGACCTCGGCGGGCACGACCTCGACGAGCTGCGGGCGGCGTACGGCGCCGTGGCCGACGACCGTCCGACGGTGCTGTTCGCGTACACGATCAAGGGCTGGGGGCTGCCGACCGAGGGGCACCCGGCGAACCACTCCGCGCTGCTGTCGCCCGCGCAGTACGCCGACCTCGCCGCGCAGCTCGGGACCGACCCGGAGGACCCGTGGCGGCCGTTCGAGCCGGACTCGGCGGCGGCGGCGTTGTGCCGCGAGGTGGCGTCCCGGCTGGCGCGCGAGCCGCTCGCCGACGGCAAGGTGCCCGACGTCCCCGTGGAGCTCGGCCGCGGCTACAAGGGCGAGCAGTCCACGCAGGCGGTGCTCGGCCGGGTGCTCGTGGACCTGACCCGCGCGGCGCCCGATGTGGCGGCACGCGTCGTCACCGTCTCGCCCGACGTGGCGAGCAGCACCAACACCGGCGGCTGGATCAACAAGGTCGGCGTCTGGTCGCCGGAGGACCGCACCGACTGGTTCGCCGACGCGACCGACATCCTCATGCGCTGGAAGGAGTCCCGGCAGGGCCAGCACATCGAGCTAGGCATCGCGGAGACCAACCTCGTCGGCCTGCTCGGGGAGCTCGGCGCGACGTGGCTGACGGCGGGGGAGCCGTTGCTGCCGATCGGCACGGTGTACGACCCGTTCGTCACGCGCGCGCTGGAGCCGTGGGCCTTCGGCGTCTACGGCGGCGGGCAGTCGATCCTCGTCGGTACGCCCTCCGGCGTGACGCTGGCCGCCGAAGGTGGCGCGCACCAGTCGGTCATCACGCCGTCGGTCGGGCTGGAGCAGCCGGGCGTGACGGGGTGGGAGCCGGCGTTCGCGCAGGACCTCGAGTGGATCCTGCTGCACGCGCTGTCCCGGCTCGGCCGGCCGGACGGTGAGGGCGCGTACCTGCGGCTCACGACCCGCCCGCTCGACCAGGCGCTCGCCGACCTGCCGGAGGACACCGAGCAGCGACGGCGCGACGTGCTCGCGGGCGCGTACCGGCTGCGCGACGCGGACGACCCGGCGGTCACGGTCGTCGCCGTGGGCGCGGTCGTGCCGGAGGCGCTGGCCGCCGCCGACGAGCTCGCGTCGCTCGGCATCGGCGCGGACGTCGTCGTCGTGTCGTCGTACGACCGCCTGTGGCGCGCCGCGCAGGCCCGCCGCGGGCTGCTTGCCGAGACGCTGGCGCCGTACGTGGACGAGTCCGTCTTCGACCGGGTCTTCCGCGGTACGCCGCTGGTCACCGTCCTCGACGGGCACCCGCACACGCTGGCGTTCCTGGGCGCGACGCTCGGCGTGCCGGTGTCGTGCCTCGGGGTGTCGCGCTTCGGGCAGGCGGGCGCCGTGGACGACTTGTACCGGTTGCACGGCATCGACGCGCGCGCGGTGGTCGAGGCGGCGCTGGACCTCGTCGACGAGTGACCACCCGGTCGGGTGACCGGTCGCGTGCCGGAGTGCCCGATCACCCAGGCATGGAACTCGTCATCAGGCCGGCCGCGATCCTCGGGGTCGCGGAGGCGGCCGTCATCCTGCGGTCGCTGGAGACGTTCGACGTCTCGCGCGGCGGCGTGTGGAGCGCGACGCCGGGGCTGTGGCAGCGGTTCGACCGGCCGTGGAACGGCGCCACCGGCAGCCGCGGCACCGCGCAGCTCGCGGGCTCGATCGCGGTCGTCTACGACTCCCCGCGCCGCAACGAGATCACGATCTACCGCGCCACCGTCACCGTCGCCGGCGTGGCCGCCGGGTGGAGCCTCGCCCGGCTGTGCGACGACGCGCTGATGTGGGCCGGGCTGACGCTCGACACGTGCCCGCGCGCCGAGCTCCTGGCGCCACCGCGCCCCGACCCGTTCCACCTACCGGTACAGCGGGGGGAACGTTCGGTACCGTCGTGGCGTTGAGCGGGCGTACGCCGGTCGGGTCCTGGGCAGCGGCGGTGTTGTAGGGGCGCCGCCGCTGCCACAGGAACCGGCCGCGCGTACGCTCGGCTCATGGCCGACAAGCTCGTTCTGACCGACGAAGAGTGGCGCCGCCGGCTGACGCCGGAGGAGTACGACGTCCTCCGCAAGCACGGCACCGAGCGCCCAGGCACCGGCTGCTTCGTCGGCACCCACGACCCGGGCACGTATGTCTGCGCCGGCTGCGGGAACCCGCTGTTCAAGAGCGGCGAGAAGTTCGAGTCGGGCACCGGCTGGCCGTCGTTCACCCAGCCCGTGTCGGACGACGCGGTCGTGACGCACGCGGACCGGTCGTGGCTGATGGTGCGGACCGAGGTGCGCTGCGCGCGCTGTGACGGGCACCTCGGGCACGTGTTCGACGACGGGCCGGCGCCGACCGGGCAGCGCTACTGCATGAACAGCGTCGCGATGCGGCACGTCCCGGAGGGCGCGCCGCTCCCCGCGCCGCTGACGGTGTAGCTACGTACGGTCGGAGAGCCGCGCGGCGTACGCCGCGGCCTGGGTGCGGCGTTCCATGCCGAGCTTCGCGAGCATGTTCGACACGTAGTTCTTCACGGTCTTCTCGGCGAGGTGGATCTCCTCGGCGATCTGCCGGTTGGTGAGGCCCTGACCGATCAGCTCGAGGATGCGCCGCTCCTGGTCGGTCAGCTTGCCCAGGCGCTCCTCGCGCTCGTTGCCCTCGCGCAGCCGTTGCAGGACCCGCGACGTCAGCGACGGGTCGAGCAACGACCTCCCCGAGGCGACGGTGCGCAGGTTGTCGATGAGGTCGTTGCCGCCGATGTTCTTGAGCAGGTACCCGGCGGCGCCCGCGATGATCGAGTCGAACAGCGCGTCGTCGGAGTCGATCGTCGAGAGCATGAGGACGTTGACCTCGGGCACGCGCAACCGGATCTCCCGGCAGACGTCGATGCCGCTGCCGTCCGGGAGCCGCGCCTCGATGACCGCGACGTCCGGTTTGAGGCGCGGCAGATCCGCCAACGCTTCCGTGGCCGAGGTCGCCTCGCCGACGACCGTGAACTCGGTGGTCCCCCGAAGCAGGTCGACGACTCCCCGTCGGACCAGCTCCGCGTCGTCCACGAGGTAGACGCGAGTGCCGTCCCCGATCATGGACGCAGCGTATCTGCTCCGCCCCGGCCGGCGGCTAGGAGCTCGACCCGGACTTCGTCTTGCGGCGCCCGAGCAGACCCGCCTTGCGCGGCTTGCCGTCGCTACCGGACCCACCGCCGGACCCGCCACCGGAGCCGCCCGCCGCCGGAGCGCCGCCCGATGCCGGCGCCGCCGGCCCGCGGCCGCCGGCGGAGCCCGAGCCCGACGCCGAGCCGGAGCCGCCCGACCCGCCGCCGGCCGACGTCGCCTCCGCCTTCGGCTGGGGCTCGGTGGGCGCGGTCTTGCGCGCCTCCTCCATCTTCGCGGCGAGCTCGGTCAGCGCCTTGCGCGGGATCGCCTCGCGCACCTTGGGGAACATCTCCCCTTCCTCTTCCTCCACGTGGTGGCGGACGCTCTCGATGAGCACCGTCACCTTCGCGTCGAAGCGCTCCTCGTCGCCCTTCATCCCCGACAGCTCGGAGAGCGTCCACTTCACGATGTGGTGCTCCTCGAGACCTTCGAGAACGACGTCCTCGGCCTCCTCGACCTCCGCGCGGACGGCCGGGTAGAAGACCTTCTCCTCCACGTCGGCGTGCACGGACAGCTCGCGGATCATCTCCTCGACGACGCGCCGCTTCTCGGCGGCGCCGGCGTCCTTCTTCTCGAGCTTCTCGAACTCCTTGAAGAGCTTCTCGACGCGGCGGTGGTCCTCGCGCAGCACGGTTACGGCGTCGGGCATGGAACGTCCTCTCTACAGTGACCGCAGTCGCGGCAGCAGCTCGCGTGCGAAGAAGGTCAGGAACCCGTCCTGGTCGGGCCCGATCTGGTGGAAGTACAGGTGGTCGAACCCGGCGTCCCGGTACGTGCGGAACGACTCCAGGTACGGCTCCGGGTCAGGGCCGCACGGGATGCTCTCGGTGGCCTGCTCCTCCGACAGCATCGACGCGGCGGCCTCGAAGTACGACGGCAGCGCCAGCTCCTGCGCCAGCTGGCCCTCGATGCCCGAGTTGGGCCAGATCTCGAACGCCGTGCGGCGCGCCGCCGCCTCGTCGTCACCCCAGCACACGGTGAGCTGCGCGAAGCACGGGCCGCCGCCGCCGGCCTTCCGGAACGTCTCGACGAGACCGGCGTCCGGGCTCATCCCCCAGTACCCGTCGCCGATCCGCCCGGCCAGCTCGGTCGCCTTCTCGCCGGCGCCGGAGACGACCACCGGCGGCGGGGTGTCCGGGATGCTGTAGAGGCGGGCGTTCTCCACGGTGTAGTGGGTGCCCCTGTGGCTGTAGAGGTTGCCCTGCCACAGCTCGCGGATGACGTGCACGGCCTCTTCGAGCATCTCCAGCCGGACGTCCACCTGCGGCCAGTGCTCGCCGGTGATGTGCTCGTTCAACGCCTCGCCGGTCCCGACGCCGAAGTAGAAGCGGCCCGGCAGCATGGTCGCCACGGTCGCGGTCGCCTGGGCGATCACCGCGGGGTGGATCCGCATGATCGGTGCCGTCACGCCGGTCGCGACGTCGATGCGTGAGGTGGTGGCGGCGATGCCCCCGAGCACCGCCCAGACGAACGGGCTGTGCCCCTGCTTGTCGATCCAGGGGTGGAAGTGGTCCGAGATGGACACGAAGTCCGCCCCGACCTCCTCCGCCCGCTGCGCGTAGCGCACGAGGTCCATCGCCTCGTGCTCCTCGCTAGAGAGCGTGTAGCCGATGCGCACGATGAGAGACCGCCCTCCTGGGTACCTGCTGCCGCCCTACCCGACCGGGCGCGCCGAAAACGACGGGCTCGCGCCGGGACGATCCGGGCCGGAGAATGTGTTGGAAACGGAGTACGGACGACCCCCCGCCACCGCACAATCAAAGGGTGGCGGCGAGTCTCGCGCGCCCATCACGAACCAGGAGCCAGCAACCCATGTACCAGCGCGTCGTCCACGCGGCCGTGTCGGCCGTGCTGCTCGCCGGTCTCGCTGTCCCCGCCGCGACGGCCGCCGGCGCGGCCGAGCCGGCGGCGCCCGCGCGCCCGGCCGCGGCGAGGGAGCTGCCCAGGGACACCCGGCTCCAGGTGAAGTTCAAGGCGGGGACCGGCGCGAGCAAGCGCGCCGAGGCGCTGGCCCGCGTCGCGAGCCGCGGCCACGCGGTCGCCGTCGAGCGGCGCATCGCGGCGTTGAACGCCAGTGTCATCCGCACCGACGACCAGCGGGCCGTGCTGCGCCTGCTCCGCAACGACGCGAACGTCGAGTACGTCGAGCCCGTCTCGCGCTACCGCGCGCTGGAGACGCCGTCGCCCGAGCTTGTCGAGATCGGCGCCGACCGGGTCCACGCCCCGGCCGAGCCGGCCGTCCCGAACCTCGGGGCCGGCACGGAGATCGCGATCATCGACTCCCCGATCGCCACGGGCGCTTCCGCGGTCCCCGACCTCGACGGTCCGGGCAAGGTGTTCTTCGCCCACGACTCCGCCGCCGGCCCGATCATCGTGGACGGCCCATGGACCGACCGGCCGTGCGACTCGTTCGCCTGCCCGCACGGCACTGGCGTCGCGTCCGTCGCGGCCGCCGAGTCCGACGACGCCGGCATGGCCGGTGTCGCGCCCGCGGCGAAGATCCGCTCGTACAACGTGTTCCGGCACTACGTCTACGACGACGGGTTCGACGAGTGGCACGAGACCCTCGCCGACAGCGCCGCGATCGCCGACGCCCTCACGCGCGTCGCCACCTACGGCGCGGAGAACCCAAGCTTGGTCGCCGTCAACATGAGCCTCGGCGGCATGTTCGACAACCGCCTCGTCGCGGACGCGATCCTCGACGTCCGCACGCGGGCGCCGCAGGTGACCGTCGTCGTCGCCGCCGGCAACGACAGCAAGGAGCGCGCCAACTTCCCGGCGGGCAACCCCCAGGTCCTCTCGGTCGGCGCCACCGGCAACATCCCGGACGATCTCGCCTGCACCGCGACGCCCGCGGCGTCGTGGACCGTCACCGCGTTCTCCAACCGCGGTGACGTGGACGTCGTAGCGCCGGGCCGGTGCGTCGACGCGTGGTACCCCGGCACCAGTGGGACGACAAACGGCTCCACCGGTTCGCTCGCGATCCGCAAGGTGGACGGCACCAGCTTCGCCGCCCCGATGGTGGCCGGCGTGGCCGCCGTCCTCGGCGCGGCCGGCGTGACCGGCGACGCCGCGCGCGCCGCGATCATCTCCAGCGCGACCGGCACACCGAGCGTCGCGGTGGGTGCGGGCAAGGCCACCGCCCCCGCCGCGCTGGCGCTGGCCACTGGCACCGCGCCGTACACCGCGATGTCCGTCGACCGCGGCAACCAGGTCGCGACGTCGGTCGGCTCGCGCACCGTCGAGGTGATCCGCGTCGACCCGACCAAGACGATCCCCGTGGTGGACGCGCCGACGCCCTCGGTGAGCAGCGGCTACGGCGCCGTCGTGCAGAAGATGTTCGGCTCGCCGGTCAATGGCGTGGACCGGGAGACGTTCACCTACACCGTGCCCGCCGCGGCCAAGCCGGTCGGGGCAGGCTTCTCGCTGACCGCCAACGGCGGCGCCGGGGGCGACGACGCGATCACGCTGCCGATGCGCATGCTGGACGCGACCAACGGCTACGAGGGCGTGCCCGCGGCCAACGGTGAGACCGGCACCGCGCCGCTGACCTACGGCAGCCGGTCCGCGTACATCCGCAGCGCCGCCATCACGTCCAGCGGCGTGTTGAATTACGACTTCACGTTCGGCGAGGCCACGGTCCAGCCGGAGATGGGCCACCCGGCGGCGCTGTACGTCTGGGAGCCGACCTCCGTGAAGGGCATCGCCGACGCCGCGATGGAGCCGGTGTGGGAGTCCTCGACGGGGGCGGACCACCCGCGTTCGGACTCCGACTACTTCGCGGTCGGCGGCGCGCAGCCGGACGCGTGCTACGACGGCACCGGAGACCCCGACGACGATGCCAACTGGCGGACCTGCCGGCCCGGCCGCTACCTCGTCGGCTTCGTCGCGATGTACGAGGCCGCGACGTCGTCGAGCACGTCGCGGTACTCGCTGCGGCTGCGGTACGCGCTTCCGACCGCGACGCTGGCGAACCCACCGGTCGCATCGGCGACCTCCATCACCGGGCCGTTCACCGTCAAGTGGGGTGGCACCCGCGCTGAGAAGTGGGACGTCTGGTACGCCACCCGCACCAGGGTCGGCTCGACGTGGACCACCAGCGCGTGGAAGCCGTGGCGCACGAAGACCACGAACAAGTACGGCGTGTTCGGCCTTAACGGGTCGCCGGTGACCGTCGCGCCGGGCCGCACGTACGCCTTCCGCGCCGTCGCGTATGACAGCGTCGGCAACGCGAGCCCGGCTACGGTCCGGTCGACGACGACGCCGCTCGACGACCGCTCCGCGTCCATCACGTACTCCACCGGGAGCCTCGCGTGGACGAACGTCTCGGTCAGCGACCGCTGGCTGAAGACGGCGAAGAAGACCAGCGCCGTGAACGCGTCGGCGCGGATGTACGCCGAGGCGAGCCAGTTCGTCATCGTCGGTGACAAGTGCTCCACCTGCGGCAAGCTCAAGGTCTACGTGGACGGCGTGTACCGGGCGACGGTCGACACGTACCGCTCGTCGGGCACCGCCGTCCGGCAGACCCTCTGGTCGTCCGGCGCGCTCTCGGGCGGCACCAAGTCGCGCAGCATCAAGATCGTCGTGGTCGGCACGAAGGGCCGCCCGAAGGTCGTGCTGGACGGCATCGCCGCGGTCCGCTAGCCCACGTACTGACCTGCCGCCCCGGCGCCGCGACCTCCGTCGCGGCGACCGGGGCGGTGGCGTTGCCGGGACCGTCGCGCCGATGCCGCGAGCGGCCGCCCTTCGGCGGCGGCTTCCGTGAGCGAGCTCAGCGGTTGACGTAGGAGACGTCGGTGTCCCAGTGGGTGAAGCCGAGCCGCTCGTAGACGCGGATGGCGTTGGTGTTCGCCTCGTCCACGTAGAGCATCACCTGGCCGAGCCCGCGCGACCGCAGGTGGCGCAGCCCGACGAGCGTCATCGCCGGGCCGAGCCCGGTGCCCTGCGCGGCCGGCGAGACGCCGACGACGTAGACCTCGCCCATCGGCGCGTGGTCGTGGTCGCGGTCGCTGCCGCCGTGCACCTTCGTCCAGTGGAACGCCACCAGCTCGCCGCCGCGCTCGGCGAGGAAGAAGCCTTCAGGGTCGAACCACGGCTCCTTCGCGCGGACCGCGATGTCCTCGACCGTCCAGCCGCCCTGCTCGGGGTGCTCGGCGAACGCCGCGTTGTTGAGCGCGACCCAAGGCTCCTCGTCCTGCCCCGGTACGAACGTCCGTACGGTCACGCCCTCCGGTAGCGCCGGCGCGGGCAGCGGCGCGTAGAGCGAGCGGCGCATCTGCCACAGCGCCCGCGCGCGGCGGAAGCCGAGTTGCCCGGCCAGCGCCTCGGCGCCGGGGTGCGAGCCGTGCGCCCACAGCCGCAGCCGGCCGTCCTTGGCCAGCCCGACGAGCTGGCCGACGAGCGCGTGGCCGATGCCGGCCCGCCGGTCGTCCGGGTGCACGACCAGCTCCGCGCTGGCGCCGGCCACGACGTCGGTGAGGTCGAGGTGCGCGTACCCGACCAGCCTGCCGGTGTCGCCGCAGCGGGCGAGGACGTTGCGGGCGTCGGGGTCGCCGCCGGAGCCGAGGTGCAGCGTCACGTGCTCCGACAGCGGGTGCACGCCGTCGGCGTCGGTGGCGGCGGTGACGAGCGCGCGGACGTCGTCCACCTGCCCGGGCTCCAGCCGCGAGCGCACCTCGAACAGGACGTTGTCGGCGGTGGCCACGCCCGGACCGTACCGAAGATCAGCCCACGGGCACCGGGGCGTCGCCGGTCGCCGGGTGGACCGGCGGCGTCACGAACTTGTAGCCGACGTTGCGGACGGTGCCGACCAGCGCCTCGTACTCGGGGCCGAGCTTGGCGCGCAGCCGCCGGACGTGCACGTCCACGGTGCGGGTGCCGCCGTAGTAGTCGTAGCCCCAGACCTCCTGGAGCAGCTGGGCGCGGGTGAAGACCCGGCCCGGGTGCTGCGCGAGGTACTTCAGCAGCTCGAACTCCTTGAACGTCAGGTCGAGCGGCCGGCCCTTGATGCGCGCCTGGTACGTCGCCTCGTCGATCGCGAGGTCGCCGGTGCGGATGACCTCCTCGGTCTCCGGCGCGGCGGCCGCGGTACGGCCCAGCGCCAGCCGCAGCCGGGCCTCGACCTCGGCGGGCCCCGCGGTGGTGAGGACGACGTCGTCCAGGCGCCACTCGGCGGTGACGGCGGCCAGCCCGCCCTCGGTGACGACCGCGAGCAACGGCGTGGCGATGCCGGTGGTCCGCAGCAGCCGGCACAGCGACTTGGCGGCCGCGAGGTCGGTTCGCGCGTCCACGACGAGCACGTCGGCGGCGGGCGCCGCGAGCAGCGCGGCGGGCTCGGGCGCGGCGCGGCGCAGGACGTGGCCGAGCAGGCCGGCGGAGGGGAGCACGGCGGCGGCGTCGGGCGCGGCGGTCAGCACGAGCAGCACGCTCACCGGGCACCACCTCCACGAACGCGAACGAGCCCGGACGGGCGGCCCTCCGGCTCGGGGAAGGCGCCCGACGAGCGGCAACGTCGCCCGGGGCTCGTGATACGGCACGATAACGCACGTGCGACGACCTCCCGACCCGTTTCCGGCGGACGCGCAGCGTGCCCGGCTGCGGACCGCCGACGGCGTGCGGCTGGGCGCGACGCACCTGCCGTACGACTCCGACATCGCGGTCGTCGTGGCGCACGGCTTCACCGGCACCCACACGAAACCCTGGCAGGCGAAGGTCGCGCTCGGGCTGGCGCGGCACGCCGGGATGGTGGCGTTCGACTTCCGCGGTCACGGCGTCTCCGGCGGCGTCTCGACGCTCGGCGAGCTGGAGGTGCTCGACGTCGAGGCGGCGGTCACCTGGGCGCGCGAACTGGGCTACGCCCGCGTGGTGACGTGCGGGTGGTCGATGGGCGGATCGGCGGTCATCCGGCACGCGGCGTTGCTCGGCGGCGTGGACGCGGTCGTCAGCGTCAGCGCGACGAGCCGCTGGCGGGTCCGCGACACCAAGCCGATGCGCCGCCTGCACTGGGTCGTCGAACGCCGCGCCGGCCGGCTGGTCGGCAAGCACCTGCTGAAGACCCGGCTCGCGACACACTGGAGCGACGAGCCGGAGTCGCCGGAGGAGGTCGTCGGCCGGATCGCGCCGACGCCGCTGCTGCTCGTGCACGGCGACCGCGACGAGTACTTCACGCTCGAGCACCCCGAGGCCCTCTACGCCGCCGCCAACGAGCCGAAGCAGCTGTGGCTGGTGCCCGGGTTCGCGCACGCGGAGACCGGCGCGACGCCCGAGCTGCTCGACCGGATCGGCCGGCACCTGCCCGCGCTGATCGAGGGCCGCCCCGAGGCGGACGAGGCCGGCGCCGCGGCAGCCGCCAACACGGGCGAGGCGGTCGGCGCGTGAGGCGGCGCACCGCGACGTACGACGCGTTCCGCGCGCTGCCCAGGGCGGCCGCGGTGCCCGCCGTGTTCACGTTCAGCACGGCGGTCGCGCTCAGCCTCGCGGCGGCGCTCGGCAACACCGCGCTCGGTCTGGTGATCCTGGTCGTCCAGGGTCTCGTCGCGCTGGCCTGGCTGGCGGTGACCGACGTGGACGGCGGCGAGGGCGCCATCGTCATCGTCGCGCTGGGCGCCGTGGCCGCCAACGTCCTCGCGGTACGCCGCGACGGCGAGGACGTCGCCGGCGCGGTGTCGATCCTGGCGATGGCGTTCGTCGCGTCGCTGGCGCTGCAGCTGTTCCGCAAGAACCGGCAGCGGGTCGTGGAGGCGCTGGCGGGCACGGTCTCGGCGGTCGTGCTCGTCGTGCTCGCCGCGCACCTGCTCGCGGCCAGCACCAAGACCGGCTGGGCGGTCGCGGCCACGGCGGTGCTGTGCGCCGCCGCCGCGGTGCTGGCCGGTCGCGGGGGCGACCTGCTGACGTTGCGCCCGGTTCTCGTCAGCGGCGCGCAGCGCGGCTGGGCCGGGCTGCTGTTCGGGTTCGCCGCGGCCACACTGACCGGGACCGCGCTCGGCGGGCTGTGGGCGCCGCTGTCCGCGGGGTCCGGCACGGTCATCGGCGCCGTGACCGGGCTGGCCGCGATCGCCGCCGACCTCGCCGTGGAGCTGGCCGACGCCGACTCGCTCGACGAGCGCCGCGCCGCCGCGCTCCGCCCGCTCACCGTCCTGCTGCCGCTCGTCGTCGCCGCACCCGTGGCGTACGCCGCCGCCCGACTGCTCGTGGGCTGACCGGAGGGCCGAACGTTGCTCAAGCGCCTGGTCATCTTCCTCGCGATCCTCGCGGGGCTGGCCGCCCTTGCCGACCGCGGCCTGGCCGCCGCCGCGGGCAACGCGACGGCCAACCAGATCCGCGTGCACGAGGGCCTGCGCGAGGACCCGGACGTGACGTTCAAGGGATTCCCGTTCGTCACGCAGGCGTTCCGCGGCGAGTTCCGCGAGGTGGACGTGACCGTGCGCGACTACGAGAAGGAAGGGCTCACGATCGAACGGATCGACGCCGTGCTGGAAGGCGTCGAGGTCGACCTTGGCGACGCGGTCAACGGCCGCGTCTCGGCGGTGCCCATCAGCGCGGGCGTCGCGACGCTGACGGTGACGTACGGCGACCTCACGGCGTACCTCGCCACGAAGCCCGGCAACATCCGCGTCCAGTCCCGCGACGGCCGCACGGTCGTCGTGTCGTCGTTCGGCATCCCCGGCGTCGGCCAGGTGGACGTCGAGGGGACGCCGACGGTGAAGACCGGCGCGCGGTCGATCCGGGTGACCGTTTCCAACGTCCGCCCGGTCGCCGGCGACGTGACCCTCACCTCGGCGCTGGCCGCGACGGCGGCGGCGCGGTCGTCGTTCACGATCCCGCTGGACGACCTGCCGTTCGGCATCAAGCTGAAGTCCGCGGTCCTCACGGGCACCGCCCTGGAGGTCACCGCGAGCGCCGAGGGCTTCACGATCGACGCCCGCTCGAACCTCGGCTGACCGCGAACGCCGACACGGGCGGCCGCGCCCTGTTAGGGTGGTCCCACGGATCGCGCAGTTCCGCGTTCCCTGCCGTCAGCGCCCGGTCATCTTGTCGCGCTGGGCCATCTCGTGAATCCGCTGGACCTCTCGAGAGCGCCATGAATCGAGAGGTCTCTTTCACCATGTCCGCTGTACCTATGCCCGACCTTGCGCCCACGTTCGCGAGTCTCGGGCTGTCCGACCTGCTCGTCCGCACGCTCGCCCGCCGCGGGCTGCACGAGCCGTTCGCCATCCAGGCCGCCGCGCTGCCCGACGCGCTGTCCGGCCGGGACGTCCTGGGCCGCGCGCAGACCGGCTCGGGGAAGACGCTGGCCTTCGGGCTGCCGTTGCTCACCCGCCTGGCCGGCGGCCGGTCGAAGCCGAAGCGCCCGCGCGGCCTCGTGCTCGTGCCCACCCGCGAGCTCGCCACGCAGGTGAGCGACGCGCTGGCGCCGCTCGGGCAGCCGCTCGGCGTGACGTTCGCCGTCGTCGTCGGCGGCGCCTCGATGGGCCGCCAGATCAGCGCGCTGCGCAACGGCGTCGACGTCGTCGTCGCGACGCCCGGCCGGCTCGAGGACCTGATCCAGCAGCGCGCCTGCGACCTGTCGGACGTCGAGATCGCGGTCCTCGACGAGGCCGACCACATGTGCGACCTCGGCTTCCTGCCGCCGGTCCGCCGGATCCTCGACGCGGTGCGCCCCGGCGGGCAGCGGCTGCTGTTCTCGGCCACCCTCGACAACGCCGTCCGCTCGCTGGTCGCGACATACCTGAACGACCCGGCCGAGCACGCGACCACCCCGGTCGGCACGTCGGTCACGACGATGGCGCACCACCTGCTCGTCGTGGAGGCGGCGCAGAAGGTGGAGGTCACCGCGCAGATCGCGTCGCGCGACGGCCGGACGCTGCTGTTCGTGCGCACCAAGCACGGCGCGGACCGGCTGACCAAGCAGCTGCGCCGCGTCGGCGTCTCCGCCGACGCGCTGCACGGCGGCAAGACGCAGTCCGCCCGCACCCGCTCGCTCGCGGAGTTCCGGTCCGGGCGCGTGCCGGTGCTCGTTGCCACCGACGTCGCGGCGCGCGGCATCCACGTCGACGACGTGGACCTCGTCGTGCACGTCGATCCGGCGGCCGACCACAAGGACTACCTGCACCGGTCCGGGCGCACCGCCCGCGCCGGCGCGAGCGGCACCGTGGTCACGCTCGTCACGCGGGCCGAGGAGCGCCCCACCGCGCGGATGACGTCGCGGGCCGGCGTCGTCGCCCGCCCGCTGCGCGTCTCGCCCGGCGCCAGCGAGCTGGTCCGCGTAACCGGCGCGCGTACGCCCTCGGGCGTGCCCGCGGCCGAGCCGGTGGTCGCCGCGCCCGCCCCGCGGACGCGGGGTCCGCACCGCGGGCCGCGCCACGAGCGCGCCCGCGCCAACCGCTAGGGAATCCGCGGGCGGCATCGCGTCGTTACGCTCGGCGCGATGCCCGCCTACGTCCTGCTCGCCGTCACGCTGCTCGCCAGCGCGGTCTTCGGCGTGGTCTGGACGCGGCGCAACGGCCGCACCAGGGACGTTCGCGACGAGCCGCGCCTGTCGGACGCTGACCTCGCCGAGCTCGGCGTCTCCGAGCTCGGTGAGCGGGCGACGCTGGTGCAGTTCTCGTCGGCGTTCTGCGCGCCGTGCCGCGCGACCCGCCGCATCCTCGGCGAGGTCTCGTCGATGGTCGAGGGCGTGACGTACGCCGAGGTGGACGCCGAGTCACACCTCGACGCCGTCCGCCGCTTCAACGTCCTGCGCACGCCGACCGTGCTCGTCCTCGACCGCGACCGCCGGGTGGTCGTGCGCGCCTCGGGCCAGCCGCGCAAGGCCGACGTGCTCGCCGCCATCGGCAAGGCGGCCGGCAACTAGCGCGGCCGCCCCCGAGAGGATTCGGGACGAAAGCGGCGAAAGCCACCCACACCTGCGTCCGTGCCGCCCTCACGGCGCCATGCCCCGGATCGCAGGGGGAACGAGGTAGGCCCGATGCGGTGCCGAGCGGTGACGCGCGCCACCTCGCGCCACGTTGCCCGTCCGGCCGCCCCGGCGCGGCGGCCCCTGTACCGTGTCGCGACCGTCCTGTTGACGGCGACCCTCGCGTGCTCTGCCAGCGACTCCGCGCGGACCCCGTCCGCTCGGCAGGGTGACGCGGCGGGGCCGGGTGCCCACGGTCCCGCCGCGTCACCGCCGCCGTCGCCCGC
>DATLNJ010000133.1:0-38952 GCA_035536815.1 Frankiaceae bacterium | reverse complement strand
TCCTCCCCGCGCCCGCCCACACGCCGTTGCTCGCGCACGACCCGCGCTTCGCGGAGAAGGTGGCCACGGTCGAGCGCTGCTGGCGCGACGCGCGCGGCGGTACGGCGTAGTGGAGACCCGCTCGCTGAGCCTGCGCGTCGTCCCGGGCGAGGATCCCGACCGGCCGATGGCGTCGGTGCACGTCGACGGCGTGCCGCTGACCGAGGTGTGGAGGCTGCACCTGCGGTGCTTCGACCCCGACGAGCTGTTCGGCGACCCCGTCCTCCTCCCGGCCGACCCGCCGCGGCGCGTCGCCGTGCTGGTCTGCTCGTGCGGCGAGCCGGGGTGCGAGGTGGTCGCGCCGCTGGTCGAGCGGGAGGGCCCCTACGTCGCGTGGCGCGGCGCGCGCCGGTACTGCGGCGTGTTCGAGGGCCCGACGGCCGACGCCTCCGAGATCGCCGAGGCCGAGCCGCAGGACGGCGTGCAGCAGTACGACCCGCCGGACCTGCGGTTCGACGCGGCGGCGTACGAGGCGGAGGTGCGCCGCGCGGCCGCGGACCGTTCGTGGGAGACGCCGCGCCGGGCCACCGCGCGCCTGCTCCGGGAGCGGCTGCGCGAGGAGCCCGTCCCGGGTCACACGGTTCTCTGGGTCGGCCCGCACCAGTACGTCCGCGAGGGCTTCCGCGTGTCGCTGCTCGACGCCGGCGGCTACCAGCTCGTGATCGACGTCCTCACGCCGGAACGCCCGCCGCGGGAGTGGGCGGCGGCGGCCGAGGCGGTCGTCCGCGCCGGCCCGGGCACCTGGTACGTCACGTACCGCGGCACCGCCCCGCTGTTCGGTTAGCGATCCCTGGCGCCGGGGGGGTGGCGAACGTCGCACCGCCTCGTCTACCGTCGTCGTCGATGCACCTGTGGCCGGCGCCTCCGGCGGGGCCCCGGGTCGCCTCCCCTCAGGCGGTGCATCCGACCCTCGAAGGAGAACCCAGATGCGCACCCGGACGCTGCGGCTGAACAAGGAGACGCTGACCAGGCTCGACACCGCCGAGCTGGCGTCGGTGGTCGGCGGGTTGACGCACATCTACCACTGCGCCGCCCTCATTGGGTGCAATTACACCTACTGCATCGAGTGCGTCAACGACTGGACGTTCGAGTTCTGCCCGACGCCGACGCTTCCCGTCGAGCAGTGCGTCTGACGCGGCAGCCGCGACCCGCCGTTACTTGAGCAGGTTCCGCGCCATCACGACGCGCTGGATCTGGTTCGTGCCCTCGTAGATCTGCGTGATCTTCGCGTCGCGCATGAACCGCTCCATCGGGTAGTCGGAGACGTACCCGTAGCCGCCGAGCAGCTGCACGCCGTCGGTGGTGACCTCCATCGCGACGTCCGAGGCGAAGCACTTCGCCGCCGCCGAGATGAACGTGAGGTCCGGCTCCATCCGCTCGGCCTTGGACGCGGCGACGTAGATCAGCTGCCGGGCGGCCTCGATCTTCATGGCCATGTCGGCGAGCATGAACTGCACGGCCTGGAACGACGCGATCGGCTTGCCGAACTGCGACCGCTCCTTGACGTAGCCGAGCGCGTAGTCGAGCGAGCCCTGCGCGATGCCGAGCGCCTGCGCGCCGATCGTCAGCCGGGTGTGGTCGAGCGTCCGCAGCGCGGTCTTGAAGCCGGTCCCCTCCGCGCCGATGATCCGGTCGGCGGGGATGCGGCAGTTGTCGAAGTAGAGCTCGCCGGTCGGGCTGCCCTTGATGCCCATCTTCTTCTCGAGCTTGCCCACGCTGAACCCGGGGTCGTCGGCCTCGACGACGAACGCGCTGATGCCGTTCGGCCCCTTCTCGGGGTCGGTGACGGCCATCACCGTGTAGTACTTCGACACGCTCGCGTTGGTGATCCAGCGCTTCGACCCGTTGAGGACGTACGAGTCGCCGTCGCGGACCGCGCGCGTCTTCATCGCGGCCGCGTCCGAGCCGGCCTCGGGCTCCGACAGCGCGTACGAGATCATGCCCTCGCCGCTCGCGACCTTCGCCAGGTACGCGTGCTTGATCTCCTCGCCGCCGGACAGCAGCATCCCCTGCGTCCCGAGCTTGTTGACCGCGGGGATCAGCGAGGACGCGGCGCAGCAGCGCGCCACCTCCTCGATGAGGATCGCGCTGGAGATCGCGTCCGCGCCCGGACCGCCGTACGCCTCCGGGATGTGGATGGCGAGGAGGTCGTTGCGCTTGAGCTCCTCGAACACGTCCCACGGGAACTCGGCGGTCGCGTCGATTTCCGCGGCGCGCGGGGCGATCTTCGCCTCGGCCATCGCGCGGACCGACTTGCGCAGGAGGTCGTGCTCCTCGGCCAGCCGGTAGGTGTCGAAGTCAGGGTTCACGCGGGCCATCGTAGTGCCGGCGCACGGCACTCACCGACCGGCCGAACCCGGGCCGGGCGGGTCCGTCCCGCACCCGATCACCCCGCTGCGTCACCTCATGTGCCACCGTCGCCTCCTCTCCAGATGCCGCCCCTCGTCCCGCTCTGCCCGCGCCGCCCCGGCGCGGCCGCCGCACCACGGCGGGCCGCCGCGAACACCCCGGGCAGGACGCGGCACCGCCCGCAGAGGCCGCGTCCGCCCAGCCCGTCCAGCGGGGCCGCACCACATACGTCACAGGTCATGGCGAGGACGTTAGGGAGGGGGTGTGACAAGTTTTCGCGCGGGTCGCGTAAACCGATCCGGGGGAATGGCGTCTCTGTGGCATGACGGCAGGGGAGGCGGTCGTGGCGCCGCGTGAGCAGGAAGCCGGGCTGCCGGCGCTGTTCAACGCGCACTACCGGCGGCTGCTCGCGCTCGCCGTGCTGGTGACCGATGACCAGGCGACCGCGGAGGACCTCGTCCAGGAGGCGTTCGCGCGGCTGCACGGCCGGGCGCTGGACGACCCGGACCGCGCCCTCGCCTACCTGCGGTCGACCGTTCTCAACCTGTCGCGGTCGCGGCTGCGGCGGCTGCGTACCGCGCGCAAGCACCAGCGCCCGGACGACGAGCTGGTGCCGTCGCCCGAGGAAGACGTGATCCTGCGCGCGGACCAGCGGGCCGTGCTGGACGCGTTGCGCACGCTGGCGCCGCGCCAGCGGCAGGCGCTCGTCCTCCGCTACTGGGAGGACATGAACGAAGCGCAGGTGGCGGGCGCGATGGGCGTGTCGGCCGGCGCCGTGAAGTCGCACACCGCGCGCGGCCTGGCCGCGCTGCGCCGCCGGCTGGAGGCCACGCGATGACGGACGTCGAGACCCGGCTCCGCGACGCGCTGTCCGTGCGCGCGTCGTCGGTGCCGCACGACCCGTACGCGTACGGCGCCATCGCGCGCCGCCGCGCGAACCGCCGCTTCACGCGGCTGGCCGCACCGATCGCCGCCGTCGCCGCGACCGCCGCCCTCGTCGGCGCCGCGACGGTGACCGTGCGGTTCCCCGAACGGGCCGGGCCGGCAGGAGGGGGGCCGGCCCGGCTCGGCGTCCTCCTCGAGAACGGCCGCGCGCTCGTCGTCGAACGCGCGAACCCACGCGGCCCGGTGCTGGCGCAGAGCCCGCCCGAGTACGGCGAGGTCGACGACCTGTCCACCGCCGACGGCGAGACGTTCTACGCCGCCGCTGGCCGGAAGGGGACGTGCGCCTCCGTCCTGTTCACGATGACCGCCGACGGCCGCTCGACGAAGCTGCTCGACGTCGCCGGCGCGGTCACCGGGCTCGCGGTCTCGCCGGACGGGCAGCGGCTGGCGTACGCCGTCGCGGTGCGGCGAGGGACACCGGACGCCATCCCGGGCTGCGGCACGATCGTGGACGTGCACGTCCGCGACCTCGCCACGCGGACCGAGAAGGTGTGGCGTGGCTACCTCGGGGTGACGCCGGCCCAGCACCTCACGTGGTCCGCGGACGGCCGCTACCTCGCCCACGACGGCGTGTTCGACGTCTCGCGGATCGACACGACCGCACCCGCGACGCGCCGGCCGAAAGCCTTCCTCGACAACTTCCGGAACCCGTACGGCGGCGGGCTCTGCTTCCCGAGGGCACCGGGTTACCTGCCGACCGGGGAGCTCGTCGTGCTGGTCGACTGCGAGAACGCCGGCACCGACGACCCCACGACGTCCCGCGCGGTCGTCGTCGACCCGGTGACCGGCCGGCTGGGCCGGGTGGTCTTCCGCCTCCCGAACAAGCTCGAGTCGCACTGGCTGGCGTTCGACCGCACCGGGGAGAACGCCCTCGTAGGCGCAGGGAAGTCGACGTTCCGCGACGTCAACACGCGGTACAACGTCGTCTACTGGTGGCAGCCGGGGAAGCAGCCGCGCCGGGTCAGCGACGCCTCGAAGTCGTGGGAGCGCGTCGTCTGGTGACCCGCCGCGCGGGCGGCGCCGGCGCGAGCCTGGGTACGCTGCCGCGCATGGCGCACCGGCTCACGGTGTTCGGCACCGGCTACCTCGGCGCGACGCACGCCGCCTGCATGGCGGAGCTCGGCTACGAGGTCCTCGGCGTGGACGTGGACGAGGCAAAGGTCGCCGCGCTGGCGGGCGGCGACGTGCCGTTCTACGAGCCCGGGCTGGAGCCCCTGCTGCGCAAGAACCTCGACGCGGGGCGGCTGCGCTTCACCACGTCGTACGCCGACGCGGCGGCGTTCGGCGACGTGCACTTCGTCTGCGTCGGCACGCCGCAGCTGCCCGACTCGTACGCCGCCGACGTCGGTTACCTCGACGCGGTCGTCACCGGCCTGGCGCCGTACCTCGACCGCCCGTGCGTCGTCGTCGGGAAGTCCACCGTCCCCGTCGGCACCGCCGAACGCCTGGCGCACCGGCTCGCCACGGAGTCGCCGGCGGGCGCGGGCGCCGAGCTGGCGTGGAACCCGGAGTTCCTCCGCGAGGGGTTCGCGATCGAGGACACGCTACGGCCGGACCGGCTGGTCTTCGGCGTGGTCGGGGGCGGTCACGGCGAGCGGGTGCTGCGCGAGGTCTACGCGCCGGTGATCGACGCCGGGACGCCGGTCGTCGTCACCGACTTCGCCACCGCCGAGCTGGTCAAGGTGAGCGCGAACGCGTTCCTCGCCACCAAGATCTCGTTCATCAACGCCATGGCCGAGGTCTGCGAGGCGGCCGGCGGCGACGTGAAGAAGCTGTCCGAGGCGCTGGCGTACGACGAGCGGATCGGCGGCCGGTTCCTGCACGCCGGCCTCGGCTTCGGCGGCGGCTGCCTGCCGAAGGACATCAGGGCGTTCATGGCGCGGGCGGGCGAGCTCGGCGTCGACCAGGCGCTGTCGTTCCTGCGCGAGGTGGACGCCATCAACCAGCGCCGCCGGACGCGGATGGTCGAGATCGCGCGCGAGGTCGTCGGCGGGTCGTTCGCCGGCACCCGGATCGCGGTCCTCGGCGCGTCGTTCAAGCCGAACTCCGACGACATCCGCGACTCCCCGGCGCTCGACGTGTCGGCGGCGATCCGCCGCGAGGACGCCGAGGTGACCGTCTACGACCCGGTCGCGCTCGGCAACGCGAAGGTGCGCTACCCGGAGCTGTCCTACGCCACCAGCGCGCTCGACGCGGCGGCCGGCGCGGACGCCGTGCTGCACCTGACCGAGTGGCAGGAGTTCCGCGACCTGGATCCGGACACGTTGTCGCCGGTCGTGCGCGAACGCCGCATCGTCGACGGGCGCAACGCCCTCGACCCGGTCCGGTGGCGGGCCGCCGGGTGGACGTACCGCGCGCTGGGCCGCCCGTGACGCGGGTCAATGCGGTCCTGTTCGACATGGACGGCGTCATCCGCCACTGGGACAGCGAGGGCGCGCGGGCGGGCGAGCAGGCGGCCGGGCTGCCGGAGGGCGCGATCGAGGAGATCGCGTACGCCGTCACCGAGTTCGCGCAGACGCAGGTCGGCGCGTGCACGGCCCAGCAGTGGGCCGACGCCGTGGGCCGCGCGCTGACGGAGCGGTACGGGCCGGGCGCCGAACGCGCCGCGCAGGTCTACTTCGCGTACGCCGGCCGGGTGGACGCGGAGATGGTCGCGCTCGTCGCGGCGGTGCGCGAGCGAGCGACCGTCGCGCTGCTGTCCAACGCCACCGACCAGCTCCGCGAGCACCTCGCGCACCACGACCTCGTCGAGGCGTTCGACGTGGTGTTCTGCTCCGCGGAGATCGGCCTGGCCAAGCCGGACGTCGCCATCTACCGGCACGCGGCGAGCGTGCTCGGCGTCGAGCCCGCGGAGTGCTTCTTCACCGACGACCGCCCGGAGAACGTCCACGGCGCGCGCGCCGCCGGCATGCACGCGGAGGTGTTCACGAGCCGCGCCGAGCTGGTCGGCCACCTGCGCGGGCTCGGCGTCGACGTACCTGCCTAGGCCGTGGCCGCGCCCGCACTGTCGCGCGGCGCCTGACCCGCGCGTACAACGCACCGGACCGGGCACCATCCCGTTGACCAGGTAGCGGGCGCGAGGAGGCGGATGTGCGCACCGACGAGGAGACCGCGCGGCGGGTGCTCCGCGAGTCCCGTAGCTGGGCGGTCGTGGGCGCGTCCGACGACCCGTGGCGGTCGTCGTACCACGTCATGGAGCTCCTGCTGGCCAAGGGGTACGACGTCTACCCGGTGAACCCCGCGCACGACGACGTGCTCGGGCGGCGCTGCTACCGGACGCTGGCCGAGGTGCCCGTGCCGATCGACGTGGTCGACCTGTTCCGCCGGTCCGAGCAGGCCGGGCCGCACGTGGACGAGGCGATCGCGATCGGCGCGGAGGCCGTGTGGACGCAGCTCGGCGTGTTCCCGGACGGCGCGGCGTTGCAGCGCGCGCGCGACGCCGGCCTGACGCTCGTCGTCAACCGCTGTCCGGCACAGGACATCCCGCGCCTCATGGGCGCGGCGTAGCGGCGGCGGCTACTTGTCGAAGGTGAAGACCCAGGCGACGTTCCCCTGCGGTCCGCCCAGGTAGTTGCAGATCGCGACCGTGAGGTTCTCGCTCTTGGTGCTCTTCTTCTTGTACCTCACCGACGTCGGGGTACCGCTGGTGTTCACCCCCGCGGCCGAGGCGACGATCCGGCCCTTCGCGTCGGACAGCTCGATCACCCAGTCACCGGTGTAGCCGGCCAACGACAGCTTGAACTGGCCGGCCGCCGGCAGCTTGAAGGAACGGGTGTCCTTCGACAGGCCCTCCGGGGCGTCCTGGCAGTGGCTGCCGGACGGGCTCTCGCCCGCGTACGGCACCGGCAGCGTGAGGGGGTAGCTGCCGGACATCGGCTTGCGGTGCTTCGCCTCCGCGGCGGGCGCAACGAGGCACGCGGCGGAGAGGGTGGCGGCGACGAGCGGAATCACGCGCATGCGGTCGTTCTTCGCGCGCGCCGGGTGCCGTTCCTGCTAGGGCGTGTGTCGTAAGTCGTGATCGTCGCGAGCGCCGGTCCGGCCAGTGCATCGCAAGGCGACAACGTCGCGAGGTGCCGGCAGGGGCGTCGCGCAGCAGATCGACGACTTACGACACGCCCTAGATGCCCAGTTCGCGCGCGATGAGGATGCGCTGCACCTCGCTGGTGCCCTCGCCGATCTCGAGGATCTTCGAGTCCCGGTAGTAGCGCGCCACGGGGTACTCGTTGATGAAGCCGTAGCCGCCGTGCACCTGTACGGCCTCGCGCGCGTTGGTGACGGCGATCTCGGACGAGTACAGCTTGGCGATGGCCGCCTCCTTCTTGAACGGCGCCCCGCGCAGCATGCGATCCGCGGCGGCGTAGTAGGCGAGGCGGGCGGTGTGCGCCCGCATCTCCATGTCCGCAATCTTGAACGCGATCGCCTGGTACTTGGCGATCGGCTTGCCGAACGCCTCGCGCTGCTGCGCGTACTTCAGCGACTCGTCCACGCAGCCCTGCGCGAGGCCGACCGCGAGCGCGGAGATGGCGATGCGGCCCTCGTCGAGAATGGAGAGGAAGTTGGCGTAGCCGCGGCCGCGCTCGCCGAGGAGGTTCTCCTCGGGGACGCGGCAGTCGGTGAACGTGATCTCCCGCGTGTCGGAGGCGTGCCAGCCGACCTTGCTGTACTTCTTCGAGACCGTGAAGCCCTCGCGGGGCACCGGCACGAGGATCGACGAGATCTCCTTGCGCCCGTCGAACTCCTCGCCGGTGACGGCGGTCACGGTGACCAGCCGGGTGATGTCGGTGCCGGAGTTGGTGATGAAGCACTTGGTGCCGTTGACCACCCAGTGCCCGGAGTCGACCTTGGCGGTGGTGCGGGTGGCGCCGGCGTCGGAGCCGCCGCCCGGCTCGGTCAGCCCGAACGCCCCCAGCGCCTCCGCCGAGCACAGCATCGGCAGCCACTCGCGCTTCTGCTCCTCGCTGCCGAACCGGTAGACCGGCATCGCGCCGAGCGACACGCCGGCTTCGAGCGTGATGGCGACGGAGGAGTCGATCCGCGCCAGCTCCTCGAGCGCGAGGCAGAGCGTGAAGTAGTCGCCGCCCATCCCGCCGTACTCCTCGGGGAACGGCAGCCCGAACAGCCCCATCTCCCCCATCTGGCGGACGATGTCGTACGGGAACTCGCCCGTCTCGTCCATCTCCTCCGCGCGGGGCGCGACGACGTCACGGGCGAACTGCTCGACGATCTTGCGGAACGTCTCCTGCTCGTCGTTGAGCCGGATGTCGACCACGGCGGTGCTCCTCGGGTACGCGGGCGTGCGTGGAGTGTCGCACGGGCGGCGCGGGTAATCTCAGCCGGTGCCGTTCGCCCGCGCCCTGTACTCGCGCTTCCAGGTCCTGATCCACGAGCTCGCCAAGTTCGGCATCGTCGGGATCTTCAACTTCGGGCTCGACGCCGTGCTCTTCAACGTCCTCCTCTCGTCCGGCGTCGGGCCGCTGACGAGCAAGACGGCCTCCGTGACGGTCGCCGCGACGTCGTCGTACTTCATGAACAGGCACTGGTCGTTCGCCCACCGCGCGCGCAGCGGTGTCCGCCGCGAGTACGTCCTCTTCATCGTCCTGAGCGGCGTCGGGCTGCTGATCGCGCTGACCTGCCTTGCGATCTCGCACTACGGGCTCGGCTTCAAGAGCCAGTTCGCCGACAACGTCGCGGGCAACGGCATCGGCACGGTCCTCGGGACCATGTGGCGGTTCTGGTCGTTCAAGAAGTGGGTGTTCCTGCCCGCCGACGACCCGGACCTCCCGACGCCCGCCGAGGCCGCGATCTCCACGACGACCTAGATCGTCCCAAGATCCTTTAGTTTCGTATGTCCCGATCAAACGTTCTGCGACATATCTCAAGAGGCGTACGAACGTGCGCCTCTTTTTGATCAAGGGGGACAACCCGTGTTTCGCAAGATCATGCCGATCAGCGCTGTCGCCGTTGCTTCTGTCACGGCGACCGCCACCCCGGCGTCGGCCATCGCAGCCAACGACGTCGTCCTCTTGGACACCGGCTCCGGGTCGTACGGGCCGAACACCGTGTTCGCGAACTGCCAGGGTGGTCCGGGCGCGTCGCTGGACCTGAACTACGTTACGTACGTCGTCCGCGGGACCGCACAGGCGTCGTCGACCAGCGGCGCGATTCCGATCGCCACGACGATCAACTGCTGGATCCGTGACTACAAGTCCGGCGCCGTCTGGGGCCCGAAGGTCACCGGCTTCGCGCCCACGGGCACGGCTGCGGCGGCCGGCACTATCACCGCGCGCTCGACGGGCTACCTGACGATGTGCTCCGAGGCGTATGCGCTGTTCAACGACAACCGGCCGGCGGCGCACTACAAGACGCCGGGCTGCTAAATCTCCGTTCGTTGGGGGGCGGCGCGAAATCGCCCGCCTCCCAACGAAGGGGCACCCACCACTTCTGTCGAAGTCGAGACGCATGAACCGCCGTTTCGTCACCTCCGTTGTCGCGGCGGCGGCTTTCGCTGTTTCCGCGCCGCCGGTGCACGCCGGCGGCGACCGGCAGCTGGTCCTCATGGCGTACCGCACCACCAGGGGCGCCGCGTCGCTCGCGCTCCAGGTAGACGCTCCCCCGGGCAAGCAGCCGTCCGTCATCGCGATGGTCGTCGCGACCGTGGACCGCGGCCGCATCGAGTCGATCGACCACGCGGCCGCGGTGCTGTCCGGTGAGGCCGACAGCGCCCAGGTGCGCGCGAACGGGAGCCGGACGGTGCTGTGCGAGAGCGGCGCCTGCGTGCTCGACACGTCGACCGAGATCGCCGGTGGCGCCGTGCGGATCGACAACGACGCCGGGGACGACCGGTGGAACGTGCTGTTCGTCGTCGCGCGCGGCCGCTCGGCGACCTACCGCGCCACCGCGAAGGGCTGGACCGTCAAGCGGGTGTCGCTGCCCTTCCGCGTCGTGACCGGGCAGCAGGCAACCGACGCCGGCGCCTACGCCGTCGGAGCCGGCGTCGAGGTCTTCCGCCAGGCTGCCGCCCACGGCGGCGGCACCGGCAGCCTCGCCGTCGCGGAGCCGCCGTGCAGCGAGGCGACGACGGGCGCCGTCTCGCGGGGCATCGGCACGCTGACGCTCGACGGCGGCGTCAAGAGCGACACATACACGTGCCCGGCCGACCGAGGCGCACTCGCCGGCTGGGCCACCCGCCGCACGACCTGGCGGGTGCACGGCACCGCGGCCGGCGACTCGACGATGGCGGGCGCCCGGCTGGTCGTGCTCGACCTGCCGCGCAGCCTCCCCGTCCCCCGCACCTGGCCCTGGCGCTAAGTCCCTAGACCAGCGACTCGAACTCCTCGCGCAGCTTCGCGACGTCCCGCCGCCGGTCCTCGTACGTCACCCCCACCGCGATGACGAGCAGGCCGAGCGCGCCGATCGTGGCCCACTTCGGCAACGCCACCGCCACCGGCGCGAGTTGCACCAGCGCATCCACGCCCAGCGCGCTCGCGCCGATCGTCAACGGCGCCTGCAGCCGTTCCTTCACGCCCGCCAGGAGCACCACGGTGCCGGCGATCGCGAGGCAGACCGGCCGGGTGACGCCGGGGTCGGTGAGCACGAGGTACGTCGTCGGCGCGAACGCCACGCCGAGCCCGCGGCCGTACGCGGTCCACGACCCGGTGCCGGGGTCGCGGCGGCGGCGCGCGTGGCCGAGCCAGAGCAGCAGCGCGGCGACCGGGGCGGCGTACGCCTCGGGCATCTCGACGTTCTCCAGCCACAGCCGGTCCCACGACCACGCGGTGAGCAGGACGACCGCGACCCAGTTGGCGAAGCGGCGCTCCGGCCGCAGCCCGGCCGCGAGCGCGGTGAGGCCACCGGCTAGCAGCACCCACGACAGCCAGCCCGGGTCCGTGCCGGACAGCGCGAGCGCGGCGACGTAGCCGGCCGCGGCGACGCCTTCGACGGTCTCGCCGGCCGTGCCGCGCAGGAGCCAGCCGGCGCCGAGCGCGGCGGCCGACGCGAGCGCGACAACGAACCCGGCCTGGTCGAGCGGCGCGCCGAGGGCGTACGACGTGGTGCCCGCGCAGGCGATGCCGAGCGCGGCGGAGGCGGCCGCCAGCTCGCGGTCGCGGTACGCCGCCGCGGCGGCCGTGAGCGCGCCGGCGCCGAGCGCGTACGACAGCGAGACGACGTCGGGCGCGGCGGCGACGACGCCGGCGGCGTACGCGACCGCGCCGACGACGGAAACGTCGCCGTAGCGCAGGACCGCCCCCGCGCCGACGATCGCGCACGCCGTCAGCGCCACGACGAACCCGGCCTGCGCCGGCTCCAGCCCGAACGCCGTCGCGGCGGCAGCGGAGCAGCCCGCGGCCAGCAGCGCCGCGACCGGCGCGAGCGGCCGGCGGCGGACCGCGGAGGCACCCGCGACGAGCGCGCCGCCGGCGAGCGTCCACGCGAGCCAGCCTGGGTCGCCGGCGCTCAACGCGAGCCCGACGGCGTAGCCGGCGCCCGCCACGACCTCGAGCGAGAGGACCCGGCCGCCCAGCACCGCACTCGCCGCCATGAGCGCGAACGTCGCCGTCGCGACCACGAACCCGATCCGGTCCGGCGGCGCGCCGCGGGCGGCGGCGAGGGCGGCGGCGTACCCGCAGACCCCGGCCGCGGCGGCGGCGGACGCCGCCTCGCGGGCGACGTCGTAGCCGGCGGCGTAGAGGGCGTAGGCGACGGTGACGACGGCGAGCACGACGAGCGTCGTGGTCCGGTCGGCGAGCGACCACGCCGTCGCCACGGCGAGGACGACGGACGCCGGGTAGGCGAGGAAGACCAGCCGCCTGGCCCAGGACGCGGCGAGCGCCGCGACGCCGATGGCGACGTAGCACGACAGCGCGGCGCGGAACGACCAGGCGAAGCCGAGCGGCACGAGCAGCACGGTGAGCGCGGCGAGCGGCACGATGGCCCACAGCGCCGAGGTCCAGCGGCGGACCACCTCGGCGGTGACGACCGCCGCGACGAGCGACACCGCGACGACCGCGAGGGTGACGACGGTCCCGCCCCACACCGTGCCGTCCTCCGCGATGGCGGCGCGGGCGGCCACGTCCGCCTCGAACTGCCACGGCCGGACCAGCCAGGTGAACGGCAGCGTCACGACCTGCGCGGCCCACGGCGACACCGCCGCGAACGCCACGCCGACCGTCCCCGCGCCGACCAGCGCCGGGCCGACCCGCCAGGCGCGGTCGACCGCCGCGGCGGCGACGAGCGCGAGCAGGCCGACAGCGGCGATGACGGCGGGAATCTGCACCGGCAGCACGGTGAGCCGGGCCGGGGCAACAGCCGCGAGGACGACGGCGGCGGTGGCGACGGCCGCGGGCCGCGTACGGTCCCCGGGCCAGAGCAGCGCGACCGCGCCGGCGCCGACGACGACGACCGCCGCGAGCCGGACGTCGGCCTTGCCGGAGACGCCGTACGCGGTCGTCAGCGCCAGCCCGGCGCCGAGCGCCCAGTTGAACGCGCCGGAGACCCGCGCGGCGACGGCCGTCTCGCCGAGCCGGTACCCCGCCGCGCCGAGCGCGCCCGCCTGCACGACGAGGAACGCGCCGCGTTCGGCGAAGGTGAGCCCCGGCAGCCGCACCGCCGTGATCGCGAGCGGCAGCTGCGCGGCGACGAGGGCGGCGTAGCGGAGGCTGCGGACCGGCAGCACCCGGGCGAAGCCCGCCGAGAACGCCGCCAGCACGCCGCTCGCGACGGACCAGTAGGTGGCCGGGTCGGTGTCGTGCAGGCCGGCCAGGTTCGCGGCCCAGGCGGCGTACGCGTCGATGGCCGCGAACACGACGGTGAGCAGCGCGATGGCCTCGGCCGACGCGGTGAGCCCGCGCCGGTACACCCAGCGGGCGCTCCAGCCGGTGACCGCCGTGACGGCCAGCATGATCGCGCCGCGCGCCGGGAGCGGGAGCCGGCCCCACGTGAACGCCGTGAACGCGATCGCGGCGACGACCAGCAGCGCCGCGCCGGTGAGCAGCAGCAGGTTCTGGACGCGTTGCGGTGTCCACTCCTTGCGCGCCCGCGGCGGCGCGGGGGCGCGCCACGCGCCGGGCCGGTCCGCCGCGGTGCCGGTGGCGTAGGCGCTCTGGTAGCCGGTCGCGGGGGCGGCGGGTGCGGCGGGGCCGCCGGACGTCCAGGCGGCGGCCGTGGCGGCGGTGACCGCGGTGGCGGTCGGCGTCGGGCCGGCCGGCACGCCAGGGACGCCGGGTGCGGCGGGCGCGGCCCCGGGCGCGGCGGGCGCCGCGGGCGCGGCGGCGGCCTGCGCACCCGCCTGGCGCAGCTGCGCGATCAGCTGCAGGCGGTGGCGCTCGAGCCGGTCGAGGTCGTTGGAGACCTGCCAGAGCCGCAACGCCAGCGGCCCGCGAAGCAGCAGCCCGCAGGACGCGCAGGTCGGCGCGGCGGTCAGCGGCTCGGCGCAGTCCGGGCATCGGTTCGGGTCGACGGTCATCAGGCAGCCCCCTCGGTGTGCACCGACCTCACCACGACACCCTTCGTTACGCGGGGCTTTCCCCCGAGACGTCGAGCCGGACCGGCAGCGCGGTTGCCGCCCACGACGCCAGGTCGCCCGGCTTCGTCTCGTACTTCGCCCGCATCGCGACGCGCACCGGCGCCGCCTCGGCCGCGTCGGTCACCACCGTCGCCACAGCGCGCCGCACATCGTTGCCGACGCGCACCGTCACCGCGGGGTCCGCCCGGGCGTTCCGCACGGTGTCGGACCGCTCGCCGGAGCCGGCCATCAGGTACAGCGCGTCGCCCACGGCGGCGCACCAGATCTCGACCTCGTGCGGGTTGCCGGTACGCCGGCCGGTCGTCGTGACGTAGTAGAGCTCGGCCTCCGCCCAGCCCGCCGGCAGCATCAGACCGGGGTGACGCCGTGCCGGCGGCGGGAGAACGACCGGTCCTTCGCCCGGAGCGCGCCGAACCGCCGGACCAGCTCGGCCCGGAGGTCCTCCGGCTCGACGATGCCGTCCACGACCAGCTCGGACGCGAGGCGAACGACGTCGATGTCCGTCTCGTACTCCTCCCGCTTCGCCTGGACGTACGACGCCCGCTCGGCCTCGTCCTCGATGGCGGCGATCTTGTTGGCGTAGACGGCGTTGACGGCGGCCTCCGGACCCATGACCGCGATCATCGCGGTGGGCAGCGCCAGGCAGGCGTCCGGCTCGAACCCCGGCCCCGCCATCGCGTAGAGGCCGGCGCCGTACGCCTTGCGCACGACCACCGAGATCTTCGGCACGGTGGCCTCGGAGACGGCGGTGATCATCTTGGCGCCGTGCCGGATGATGCCCTGCCGCTCGACCGCCGAGCCGATCATGAAGCCGGGCACGTCGGACAGGAACAGCAGCGGCACGTTGAACGCGTCGCAGAGCTGGATGAACTTCGTCGCCTTGTCCGCGCTGTCGACGAAGAGCACTCCGCCCTTCTGCATCGGGTTGTTCGCGACGATGCCGACGACCTCGCCGTCGAGGCGGGCGAAGCCGACGACCAGCTCGCGCGCCCACAGCGCGTGGATCTCGTACCAGGAGCCCTCGTCGACCAGCCCCTGGACGTAACGGCGCATGTCGAACGCCTTGCGCTCCTCGGCCGGCACCAGCGCGCGCAGGTCGATCCCGGCCTTCGGCTCGCGCGGCTCGACAGCAGGAGGCACGCCCAGATAGTTGGCCGGCAGGTACGACAGGTGCCGCTTGACGACGTCGAGCGCCTCCGGCTCGGTCTTGACGAGGTGCGTGCCGCAGCCGGAGACCGAGCAGTGCATCTTCGCGCCGCCCATCTCCTCCAGCGTGGTCTTCTCGCCGACCACCATCTCGGCCATCCGCGGGCTGCCGAGGTACATCGAGGCGTTGCCCTCGACCATGACGACGATGTCGCAGAACGCCGGGATGTACGCGCCACCCGCGGCGCTCGGCCCGAACAGCGCGCAGACCTGCGGGATCGACCCGCTCGCGCGGACCTGCGTGTGGAAGATCTTCCCGGCGCCGCGGCGGCCGGGGAACAGGTCCACCTGGTCGGTGATCCGCGCACCCGCGGAGTCGACGAGGTAGACCATCGGCACGCCGGTCCGGTACGCCGTCTCGATGATCCTGATGATCTTCTCGACGGTCCGCGCGCCCCAGGAACCGGCCTTGACCGTCGAGTCGTTCGCCATGACGCAGACGGCGCGGCCGTCGATGCGGCCGGTGCCGGTGACGACGCCGTCGGCGGGCAGGTCGCCGGCCATGACGTTCGCGAACATCCCGTCCTCTACGAACGACCCCGGGTCGAGCAGCAGGTCGATCCGCTCGCGGGCGAACAGCTTGCCCTTCTCGGCGTTCGCCTCGTGGTACTTGGGGTGCCCGCCCTCGGCGACGGTGGCGCGCAGCTCGCCGAGCGGGGGATGGCCGTGCACGTTCGTCTCAGTCACACGGCGAGGCTAGCCGACGACCGGGTAGCGTCGCGGCTCGTGACCGACACGTTCGAGCTCGTCGCCAGGGAGCGCCTGCGCACCGCCGACCTGCTGGAGTCGCTGGACGAGAGCCAGTGGGCGACGCCGACGCTCTGCGCGGAGTGGACGGTGCGCGACATGGCCGGGCACCTCGTCGTGCCGTTCGCCGTCGGCCTCCCCGGGCTGCTGCTCGGGATGGCGAAGGCGCGGGGCAGCTTCGACCGTTTCAACGCGCGCGCCGCCCGCGAGCTGGCCCGCAAGCCGGTCCCCGACCTGATCGAGACGCTGCGCGAGAACGCGAGGAGCCGGTTCACACCGCCGGGCCACCCGCCGGCCGCGCCGCTCACCGACATCGCGGTGCACACCCGCGACATCGCCCGACCCCTCGGGCTCGACGTGTCGGCGCCGCTCGACGTGTGGCGCGAGGTGCTCGGCTTCCTCGTTTCGGCGCGTGCGCACCCGGCGTTCGTCCGGCGCGGCCGGCTCGACGGGCTGCGGCTGCGCGCGACCGACCAAGAGTGGGGGCACGGCGAGGGCGCGGAGGTGGCCGGGCCGAGCGAGGCGCTGGCGCTGTCCGCGCTCGGCCGCACGGTCGCGCTCGACGACCTCGGCGGCGACGGCGTCGCGGTGCTGCGCGACCGGCTGCGCTGACGCACCGAGCCTCCAGCGCCCGCAGTGCCCCGCGCGCCGGCGTCGCGGCACTGGACGTTGCCGCCCGGTCACCGGGGCAGGCGGGCGGCTACGCGCCGGGCGGGCCGACGTCGTCGCCCTGGCCGGTCGGCAGCTCCTCCGCCGCCGCCGGCACCTCCGGCTCCGTCCCCGAACGCCGCTCCGGGCGGGGGCCGTAGTAGCGGCGCAGCCACTGCGCGAGACCGTCCAGCCCGGGGAACAGCACCCGCTCGGTGACGTTGGCCTGGTCCAGCCGGTCGCGGACCTCCCACTTGAGGCCGGCCGGGATGACGACCCGCCTGGCGAATCCCGGGTGGTCGGACAGCCACGTGTGCAGGCCGACCCAGCTCCCCGCCATCACCGAGAACACCGCCGCCTGCGTGACGATCCGGTCGTCCAGCGACGGCGGCTCGAAGAACAGGGCGAACGGCTCGTTCTCCGCCGCCAGCTTGTCGAACGTCGTCATGTCCGGCACGGCGCCGGCCAGCAGCTCGGTCGTGAAGACGTCCGCGCCCTCCCGGCGCAGCAGCTCTGCGAGCTGCGCGGGCAGGTGCTCGTGCACCGCGTGGAAGTCCACGCACCACACGACACCGTCCTCGGTGAACGTCCGCATGTCGTACGTCGCGAAGTGCACCGCGACCATCGGCGAGAACGTCCAGTCGAGCAGCCGGGTGGGCAACCCGTGGTGCTGCCCGAGCGCCAGCCAGTTCCACACCGAGTCGGCCGGCGCGTGGTCGCGGTGGGCGTACTTACGGAAGTTCCGCAGCAGGTGGTTCTCGACGTCGCCCGGCGACCGGACGAGCCGGGACAGGCTGGTCTCCAGCGTGCGCTCGGCCGTCGTCAGCCCGCGGTAGACGACCTGCGGGCGCGGCCCGTGCGCCTGCGGCCAGTCGCTCGCGGACAGGACTTCGAGAAGCTCCGTCCACGACGCGGGGCGGATCTCCGGTACGGCGTCCACGCGGCCGGACGTACCCGTTGTCAGGCCCGCCGACGCGCCCGCTTGGTCGCTACCGCGAGCGTCGCCAGCGCCACCGCGATCACCGAGACGGCGGCGTTGGCACCCGTTGCCGGGATGCCGGTGCCGGGGCCGGCCGGCGGCTTCGGCTTGGTCGGCTCACCCTTCGGGCCGGGGCCGCCGGAGTTCTTGGCGGTGTTGTTGAAGTCGAACGACCAGACGCCGCGGCCGTAGACACCGGCCGTGAGGTACCGGCCGGTCGGGTCGAGGTGCAGGTCGTTGACCCGCACCGCAGGGAGCCCGGCGCCGAGCCGCGACCACGTCTTGCCGGTCTTCGGCGCGATGAACACGCCGTTGTCGGTCGCGACGATGAGCTGGTCGTCGCGGACGACGACGTCGCGCGCCTGCGACCGCGGCAGGTTCCCGGTGAGGTCGCTGAACGTCTTGCCGGCGTCGTGGCTGACCATGACCCGCTGGGTGCCGCCGACCTTGGGGTCGTAGCCGACCATCGAGTTGTTGTTCAGCGCGACGTAGATCGTCTTGTTGTCCTCCGGGTCGATCGCGAGGTTCCAGATCGAGTTGTGCGGCAGGCCCTTGCCCTCGGCGATGTGCCAGCAGTCCTTCGAGGCCTTCTTCGGCTCGCAGCCGGCCTGGCCCATGTTGGTCGCCACGGTGGCGTGGACCTGCGAGACGTCGCCGAGCGTGTTGCGGCACAGGCCGCAGATGGCGACGTAGACCGCCTCGCCGCGCACCGCGATCGCCTGCGCCTGGTACGCGGTCTTCGACACCGGGCTGGTGCCCGCGTCGAACGACTGCGTCCAGTCGGTCTGGATGATCGTGTACAGGACGGGGTCGAGCGTCGTCTGCGTGTCGGCGCCCTTGGTGGACTCGTGGATGTCCCGGCCGGCCACGACCAGGTGGTTGTCGTCGGTCGGGTCGACGGCGAACGGGCTGAGGAAGCTCGGCGCCGACGCGTGCTCCGCAGGGATGGCGCGGACCGTCTTGCCGTGGTCGGTGGTGACGTAGAGCATCGCGCCCTGGTAAGAGAAGTAGAAGACGTCCGGGTCGCTGGTGGCCTCGGCGTTCACGCCGTCGCCGAGGGTGACCATCTTGCTCGTCTCGCCCTTGGCGAAGAACCCGGCGCCGTTGTCCTGCAGCGCCAGGAGGAACTCGCCGTCCGGCTTGCGGGCTACCTTGTACGGCTGCACCGACGCGAGGGTGTTCATCGCGATCCAGCCGTCGTTGTCGTACGCGTTGCGGCCGTCCGGGAGGGCGTGGCTGTCCTGCCAGTAGTAGCCGCCGTCGTTGGCGGTGTACATGCGCATCTTGCCGCCCGCGTCGACGAGCGTCCCCCAGTGCTGGTCGGGGTGCGTCGAGACGCCGCCGTAGTACGGCAGCTCGTCGGGGCACGACCGGCCGGGGTAGAGGTTCTCGACGTACGTCGTCATGCCACAGACGTCCCAGTACCGCTGGATGATCTCGAAGTAGCCGAGCTCGGGGCCCTCCTCGGTGCCGCGCACCGACTGGAAGACCTCCTCCAGACCGAAGTAGACCTGGTCGGGGTCGCGCGGGTCGGCCTCGACCCAGAGGTTGTAGAAGCCCTGGACGCCGACGCCGTAGCCGAGCGCCGGGTAGTAGCCCAGGCCGGAGTTGACCGCCGTCTGCAACGAGTGCGGGGTCGCCTTGAGCGTCCACGTCTCGCCGCCGTCGTCGGAGCGGTACAGGCCGTTCAGGTTCGTGTTGGTGTGGTTGAGGTTGGCGCCGGTGGTGTCGCCGATCATGTCCGCGCTCGCCGGGTCGCGGCCGTACGCGAGGCCGGCGTCGGAGACGATCGCCCAGAGGACGGCCGCGTCGCCGCTGGGGTTCTCGACGTACGACAGCATGATCCGGCCGACCGGGTCGCTCGAGGAGGCCGGGTGCTGGAGGTCCTCGGTGCTGGTCATGAACTCGTACGGGCCGGCCGGGCCGGAGGTCGAGCGGTAGAGGCCGTTGCCGGGCGACAGGGGCTCCTTCTGGGGGCCCTGCCGCTTACCGTGCGCCAGGCCGACCGCGACGATGATCTCCTTCGGGTCGAGCGGGCTCGGCTGGACCGCGCTGATCCAGTTCGCGTACGCGCCCTTCGCCTCGCCGGAGTGGTCGGCGTTGTTCGGCAGCGGGACCCGCGTGAACGACGCGCCCTTGTTGGTCGACACGTAGAGGCCGTTGCTGGTGCCGGCGATGACGTCGCCGTCGACGACCTCCATGTCGTGGACGGCATAGCCCTTGATGTTCTGCGCCGGGCGGTGGAACGTCTTGCCGCGGTCGTGGCTGACCCAGATGCCAGAGCCGGGCGCGTCCCCGGAGGTCGTGATGTAGCCGATGCCGGTGCCGACGTAGAGGTTGTCGGGGTTCTCCTTGTCCACCGCGATGGCGCCGACCGCCGCGCGGGTGAACCACTTGTCGGAGACGTTCGTCCAGTGCTCGCCGGCGTTCGTGCTGTGCCAGAGGCCACCCATGTTGCCGGCGTAGACGGAGTTGCCCGACTTGTCGGCCGGGTCGACGACGATCACCGAGCCCATGCCGGCGCTGCGCGCGAACCGGAACGCGCCGGACGGGTAGTCGGCGGGCATGTCGTGACCGAGCGGGCCGACGTTCTCCCACTTACCGCCGCCGTGCTTCACCGGCAGTCCGCGGGCCTGCAGCTCGTAGGCGTGCTGGTTCTCGGCGGCGTTGAGGTCGGCGATCGCCGCGAGGTCAGGGGCGAACTCCGGCTCGTGCTCGGGTGCGGGCATCTGTCCGGCCTTGTACACGAGCTCGCCCGGCCCCGGCGTGCGGTACCGGCGCGCGCCGGGCGTGCCCGGCGTCGGGGTCGCGAGCATGACGACGACGCCCGCGAACGCCAGGGCGCCGGCGATCCTCGAGGTGGTGGACAAGCGGCTCATGGTGCCCCCAACAGGGTCTCGTCTCGACCGGACCACTCTAGTTGAGGGGAGTGACAACTACTCCCGCCGGTTCGCGCAAGGTGACGGGGAACTACGCCGAACGTCGCGTGCGCGGCCCCGCGCGCAGCACCTGCGACGGCAGCGTCCGCCCCACCACGTCCTCCGCGAGCCGGGCCGCGTCCAGCAGCGCGTCGAGGTCGACGCCGGTCGCGACGCCCATGTCCTCGACCATGTGCACCAGGTCCTCGGTGCACACGTTGCCGGTCGCGCCGGGCGCGTACGGGCACCCGCCCAGCCCGCCGACGGAGGCGTCGAAGTCCGTCACGCCGAGCTGCAACGCCGCCAGGACGTTCGCGAGGCCGGTGCCGCGGGTGTTGTGGAAGTGCAGGTTCAACGGCGCCTCGGGGTACGCCATCCGCGTCTCCCCGACCAGCGCGGTCACCCGCGACGGCGTCGCCATGCCGGTCGTGTCGCCGTACGAGATGCCGTCGGCCCCGTCGCGCACCGCGCGGCCGGCCGCCCACAGCACGCGCTCGACCGGCACGTCGCCCTCGTACGGGCACCCGAACGCCGTCGACACGATCACCTGGCACGTGGCGCCCGCGTCGTGTGCGGTCTGGATCACCGCGGCTATGTCGTCCAGCGACTCCTCGGTCGAGCGGTTCACGTTCTTCCGGTTGTGCGTGTCGGACGCCGAGACGACGACCTCGATCTCGCGGAAGCCCGCCTCCAGCGCGCGCTGGGCGCCGCGCAGGTTCGGCACCAGCGCGGAGTAACGGACGTCGGCGACCCGCTCGATGCCGTTCCACACGGCGTCCGCGTCGGCCATCTGCGGGATCGCCTTCGGGTGGACGAACGACACCGCCTCGATCCGCCCCACGCCGGTGCGCGACAGCGCGTCGATCAGCCGCACCTTCGCCTCGGTCGGGACGGGGGCCTCGTTCTGCAAGCCGTCGCGCGGGCCGACCTCGCGCAGGCTGATCGCGGGAGGGAGGTCGCTCATTCGGTCACTCTCCCGGCCAGTCGGGGGTCCGCTTCTCGTTGAACGCCGCCACGCCCTCGCGGCGGTCGCCGGAGAACGCCACCGAGCGCCACGCCGCGTCCTCGACGTCCAGCCCGGCGCGCAGATCGACCCCGGCACCGAGCCGCAACGCCTGCTTCGCGGCCCGTGTTCCGACCGGCGAGTTCTTCGCGATGGTCGCGGCCAGCTCGAGCGCGGCCGAGCGCGCCTCGCCCGGCGGGACCAGGCAGTTGACGATGCCCAGCTCGTACGCCTCCTGCGCGGCCACCTTGCGGCCGGTGAGGATCAGGTCGGCCGCGCGGCTGTAGCCGATGCGCCGGACCAGCGTCTGCGTCCCGCCGCCGCCCGGCACGACGCCGACCGTCACCTCCGGCAGCCCGAACACCGCACTCTCGTCGGCCACGATCAGGTCGCAGGCCAGCGCGAACTCGCTGCCACCGCCGAGCGCGAAGCCGAACACCGCCGCCACCGTCGGCTGCGGCAGGTCGAGCACGCCGCCGAACGCCGCCCGGAACACCGGCCGTTGCCGCATCAGGTCCGCGTCGCTGAAGGCGTTGCGCTCCTTGAGGTCGGCGCCGACGCAGAAGGCCTTCTCGCCCGCCGCCGACAGCACGACCGCGCGCACCGTGCGGTCGGTCGCGACGTCCGCGCAGGCCGTCGCGAGCGAGCGGGCCATCGCCGTGGACAGGGCGTTGTGCGCCTGCGGGCGGTTGAGGACGACCTCCGCGACATGGCCGTCGCGGCGGACGGTGATGTCGCCGTACGAGGTCTCGGACACGATCGGCGAGGCTACACCGGCGCGCACCCGGGTACGGGACCGGCATGACCGAGAACGCAGGCGTGGACCCGCGCACGGCGGCGGCCGAGCAGGACGCCGACCGCGAAGCCGTTCGAGCGCGACGGGCGCGCCCGACCAGACGCAGCTCGCCGAGGACCCCACCGGCGCCGCGGGCACGTACGGCGGCATCGCCGACGACGCGGTCGGAGTGCCGGACGAACCGCACTGACGCGCGAAATCCCCCGGGCACGCGCCACTCGGCGACGCGCGGCTACGTGATGCAGCGCTGCGCGCCCGGCGGTTCGTAGTAACAGATGTGGCACGAGACGCGCTGGCAGACCGGCGCCGTGAAGAAGCAGGTGTCCAGATCGCACGCCGACGCGGCGGGGGCGGAGAGGACGATGCCGGCGACGAGCGCGCCGGCGGCCAGGAGCCGCTGCACGCGGGACCTCCTTCGTAGGGTGCTGCCGAGTGTAGGCGGCGAACTCAGAACGTCGCGGTCGCGCCGTTGAACCGCGTCAGCGACAGCCCGGCGCCGGCCGGCTCGGTGAGCGTCGCGCGGATGTCCGCGAGGATCCGCAACGCCACCGCCTCGCCGAGCAGCAACCCCTGGATCGCGTCGCTGCGGTAGTGGACGCCGGCCGTGCAGCGGCCGAGGGCGACGTTGGCCGCGAGCTTGTTGAGCTCGTTGCCGACGGTCAGCGCCGGGCCGGTGTACGGCGTCAGCGCCAGCCCGTCCGCGCCGGCGACGACCGGGTCGGTGATCGGCGCGGACTCGTTGAACAGCGCCTTGAGGACCGTCACGCACGCGCCCACGAACGTCGCGTGCCCCGACGGGTACGCCGGGTGCAGCGGGCTGCCCTCGGCGTACGCGATCGGCAGCAGGAACGTCTTGTGCCGCGCCCGCGTCTCCGCGAGGACCCCGGAGTTCAGCAGCAGGTCGTCGTGGATCGGGTACGCCGCCACGCCGGTCGCGTGGTTGTGCACCCGGCCGCCGAACGCCTCGGGGCGCAGCGTGCGGTGCAGCGCCCACTTCTGGTACCAGGCGGCGCGCAGCGCGGCGTTGGCGACCCGCGCGACGAGGTCGAGCACGAACGGCCCGCCGAACGTCGAGAACGGGTCCTGCGTCTTCGCCGCGACGTACGGGTTGCCGGGGTCGGTCGCGCCCGGCATGGCAAGCAGGATCTGCGCCGCCATGATCCCGGCCTGGAAAGGAAAGTCGCGGTGCACCCACTCGGCGAGGTCGCGGCCGTTGCGGATGTACCGCGTGGTCGTCTCGCGCGGACCCTCGGCCTGCTCCTCGCCGCGCTGCACCGACAGCCACGACGCGAACGCCGTCATGAAGTCGAGCCCCTCGATCCCGCCGCGGTAGCGCTGCGAGATGGTCGCGGGTCCGAACGGCACGTCCTTCCACAGGAACTGCGAGACGTACGGCCCGACGAGGTCACCCGGCGTGTGCCCGCGGAACAGCGTCGCCGGGGTCACAGCGACGCCGATCTTCGGCGCGCGGAAGTCGCTCATGGCCGACAGGTCGGCCGCCGCCCGCGCCACGAGCGGGTCGGTGTCGTAGGCGGCGAACGGCACGTCGCGGGTCAGTGCCATCCAGTACAGCTCGACCACCTCGCTCGCCCGCTGGGCGCTGTCGAACGCCGGCGGCGAAGGGACGACGAAGTCGTGCGAGTCGAACCCCTCGAGCCCGTACGTCATCGCGGCGTGGGGGTTGGTCAGCTTCCTGGTGCCGCCGAGCGGGATCGCGTCGTACAGCTCGTTGCGGCCGGTCTCGATCGCGGTGAGCAGCGCGGTGTACGCGACCGGATCCACGTGGCCGTTGCGGTCGTGCGGCAGCCCCTTGGAGAAGCTCGCGGTCCGCAGCGGGTAGCGGTCCTCGTCGCCGTCGCAGGAGGGCGCGGCCAGCGGCTGGCTGCGCGCGCGGTCGGCCGTCTTGAGGCGGATGTCGTACGCCGCGTCGCGCCGCGCCTGCCCCTTCAGCGGCCCGCGCTCGGAGCACCCCGCGGCGAGCGCGCGGCGCGTGGTGGCGTGCAACGTCGCGGGGACGCCCACCGCCGCCGCGGCGAGCACGCCGCCCGCCCGGCCGAGGAACCCGCGCCTGCTGACGCCGGCCCGCGGCTCCTCCGTGGAAACGAGCTCCACGATTCCTCCCCTGGAAATGCGCAAAAAAGACGGCGGCGTATCCCCACGCCGCCACACTGGTCGCCGCATTGTGGGGGTCCGCACCGGAAAAGACCAGGGTTGACCACCTCCCCGCACGCCACTACCGTCCGCTGGCCTCCCGCCGGCGACCCAGACGCAGCCCTACCTGCCTCCGCCGGCGGGTGAAGAAGGGAACACCCCTATGAGGAAATGGCTTGTCGTCGCGCTGTGCGCGGCGACGTCGGCGGCCGTGACGCCGGGTGCCGCGACCGCGTCGCACACCGTCGTGACCGGTACGCCGTGCAGCGTCTACGCGCTCCAGAACGACGAGGTGACGGGGCAGAGCACCGAGGGCGTGATCGAAGGCGGCCCGGTCGTCGCGGTGTCCGGGACCGCAGAGATTCCGTTCGTGACCCTCGGCTGCCGCCTCGTCGTCAACGGCTCCACGGATTGGTACCAGGTCGCCAGTGGCGACGGTACCGCGACGCTCAACCCGACACGAGTGGCGTTTTCGGCGTCCCCCTCGGACAGCGTCACGATGTGCACCCTGGTCGAGGTCACGACCTCGCACGGCACCGCGACGTACTACTACGACGCCGCCACGGCGACGTACTCGCAGAGCTCCGGCGCCCTGTGCAGCGGGGTGCAGAACGGCTACAGCGGGCCGATCCCGCCGGCGCCGTTCTACCCGATGGGCATCATCGACATCACCGGTTACGGCTCGGCGTGGACCTACAGCCTCAACAACGTCTTCCCGCCCACCGGGTGGACGTGCACGACCGGCGTCCTCGAGGTTTCCTGCGACCCGCCGCCGGCACCCCCGGGAACGGTCAACAACTGCCGCATCCTCACCGTCCGCGCGCTCAACCACGGCCTCGGCACGGTGAGCGGCAACGCCCGCTGCCTCAACGGCGGCAGCGCCAACGCCACCTCGGCCGGTCCGGCGACCTCGCCCACGGTCGGCGTGTCCGCGCCGGGTGGCGAGTTCCCGTGGAAGTGCAAGGTGACGGTGATCCAGCCGATCGCCGCGCCGTGGGAGGTCACCTGCACGATCAGCCACTGACCCGCTGACGCGCGAAGGCCGGTCCCCGCGGGGCCGGCCTTCGTCGTAGGTGCGGCGGCTACGCCTCGGTCTCCGGCGCGGGGCCGCGGCGGCGGACGTCGTCCGCGTCGATCAGCGAGTAGATCGCGCGCTGCACGTCCTCGACGTGCGGGATGTCGCTCAACGTCACCTGGCCGCGTTCGCCCGCGCTCTCCACGACGAGCGTGCCGGCGCCGAGCAGCCGTTCCAGCATCGTGTGCTCGAACGTCACGTCGTTGATGCGGAAGATCGGCAGGTCACGGCCCTTCCGCGCGATCAGGCCCTCGCGCATGATCACGCGCCGGGTCGTGAGGACGAAGTGCGTCGTGTACCAGCGGACGTACGGGACGATGACCGCCAAGACGAACGCGAGCGCCGCCAGCGCCGCGACGGCGAACCGCAGCTTCCCCTGGTGGTCGCCCTCGGGGATCTTCCCGGCGAGGAACGTCCCCGCGAACACGATCACCGGCGCGAGCAGCGTCGGGAGGACCAGCGCCTTCCAGTGCGGGTGCAGGTCGAAGACGATGTCCTCGTCCTCGTTCAGCAGCCGCCTCGGGTAACCCACCTCGTCCGCCTCTCGTCGCCGTTGGCGCATCGTGGCACGACGCGGCGGTAAACCTCACGCCCCCGGCGCGCGTCGAAGTCCCCGCAGCAACCGCCGCGCCCGCCGAGAAGGGGTTCCGATGAGCCGCCCGCGCCGTACGACCGCACTGCTCGCCCTGCTGGCCATCCCCGCGCTGGCGGCGCTGTCCGCGTGCGGCACCGACCGTGCACCGGCCGCCCGCGCCTCCGGCGACCCGACGTCGCCACCGGCGTCGGCGACCACGACGACGTCCGCCCCGCCCGCCTCGTCGGCGTCCTCATCGGCGTCCACGTCGCCCTCGGCGCCGGCCACCTCGGCGCGCGTCGGCGTGTACTACCTCGGCACCGGCGGCGGGAAGCACCCCAGGCCGGTGCTGTTCCGCGAGTTCCGCGCGGTGAACGCCGCGGCCGGCGCCGACCGCATCCGGGCCGCCGTGGCCGCGATGCTGCACGACGCCCCGGCCGACCGCGACTACTCCTCGCTGTGGCCGCGCAGCACGAAGGTCCTCGGCGTCACGATCAGCGGCGACGTCGCGACCGTGAACCTCTCCTCCGACGCGCAGTCGGCGAGCGCATCCAGCAGCCAGGAGGGGGCGTCGGTGCAGCAGCTCGTGCACACGGTGACCGCCGCCGCGCCGGCCGTGCGCGGCGTGCGGCTGCGCTTCGACGGGCGGACCCGCGACTCGCTGTGGGGGCACGTCGACACCTCCGGCACGCTCCGGCGCGCGCCCGCGATCGACTGGCTGGCCGCCGTCTGGGTGGTCGAGCCGGGCGAGGGTGCCCGCGTGGGTCGCACGTTCACGGTCGACGGGGTGGCGACCGTCTTCGAGGGCAGCGTGTCCTGGCACGTGACGCAGGGCGGACGGACGCTGGCGAGCGGCGCCGCGCAGGCCACGGAGGGCGCGCCCGGGCGCGGCACGTTCCGGGCGTCGGTGACGCTGCCGCGCGGCACGACCGGCAACGTGGTGTTCACGGCGTTCGAGTCCTCGGCCGAGGACGGGCGGATGCTCAACCCGGACACGAAGACGTTCGTCGTCGGCTGATCCGCAACTTCTCCCCCACTCCGTGCGTCAGTGGCGGTAGGAATCGACGCGTCCGCGCCGTTCGTACCGAGGAGCTCCGCATGAGCCGCCGCTGGATCGCCGCCGTCGCCGCCGCCGCGGCGCTCACCGCGTGCGCCGGGGAGCCGCAGTCGCCGGGGGCGCAGCCGACCGGGTCGCCGTCCGAGTCGGCGCCGCCGGCGTCGGGTTCACCGTCGGCCACGCCGTCGCCTTCCGTCACGCCGACCGCGGTGTCGCCCACGCCGGTGGGGTCGATGCGGGTCGCCGTCTACTACGTGGGCGGCGAGCAGCGGCGGCCGGTGCTGTTCCGCGAGTTCCGTTCGGTGCCGCGTTCCACCGGCGTCGTTCGCGAGGCGGTCCACGCGATGCTGACGCTGGTGCCGCAGGACGCCGACTACTACTCGCTCTGGCCGACCGGCAGCCGGGTCAACTCCGTCCGGGTCGACGGCACCACCGCGATCGTCGACCTCGCCGCCGACAGCCGCCGGGTCAACGCCACCAAGGAGATCGAGCGGGCGTCGTTGCAGCAGCTCGTGCACACCGTGACCGCGGCGGCGCCGGCGCTGCGGTCGGTGCGCGTGCTCTTCGACGGCAAGACCGCGCCGACCCTGTGGGGCGACGTCGCCACCACCGGCCCCATCAGCCGCGGCGCGCAGGTGGACACGCTGGCACCGATCTGGGTGGTCGAGCCGGCGCAGGGCGCCAAGGTGTCGCGGACGTTCACGGTCAAGGGGACCGCCACCGTCTTCGAGGCGACCGTGTCGTGGGCGGTCACCCGCCCCGGCAGCACGACGAAGATCGTGGACGGCTACGTCACCGCGACCGAGGGCGCGCCGGGGCGCGGCAGCTTCACCGTCACCGTCAAGCTGCCGGCGGGCACCACCGGTGACGTCGTCTTCACCGCGTGGGAGTCGAGCGCGGAGGACGGCAGCGTCCAGCACCCGGACAGCAAGACGTACCGGGTCGGCTAACCCTCCCCGGGCCGCACGTGCACGACGTCGCCGGCGGACACCGCGGTCGTCGTCCCGTCCGCGGCCCGGACGACCAGGCAGCCGTTGTCGTCCACGTCGGACGCCTCGCCGTCGAGCGTCGTACCGCCCGGTAACGACACCCGTACCGGCCGGCCGATCGTGTCGCAGCGGTCGCGGTACCGCCGCGCGGCAGACGCGCCGGTGCCGTCCCAGGTCGTGTACGCCGGGCCCATCGCGCGCAGCACCGCGAGCAGGACCGGCACCCGGTCGACCACTTCGCCGGTCTCGATCGCGAGCGACGTGGCGTCGGCGCGGGGCAGCTCCGCGGCGCGGGTGGAGACGTTGAGTCCGATCCCGACGACGACGGCGTCGCCGGTGGACTCCGCGAGCACGCCGCCGACCTTGCGGCCGCCGACCAGGAGGTCGTTGGGCCACTTGAGGGAGACGTCGAGGTCGCAGCGCGCGGACACCGCCTCGGCGGCCGCGGTCGCGAGCAGCAACGGCACCCACGGCCGTACCGCCGCGGGGACCGCGGGCCGCAGCAGCACCGAGAACGTCAGCCCCGCGCGCGGTGGCGACACCCACTGCCGGTCGAGCCTGCCGCGGCCGCCGGTCTGGTGCTCCGCGACGACGACCAGCCCCTCGGGCTGGCCGCCGCGCGCGGCAGTGGCGACGAGGTCGTTCGTGGAGCCGACGGCCTGCAGGACGTGGACCTCGTTCCAGGGCGGCGTCGCGGTCACGGCGCGCGCCAGCGTCCGCGCCACCAGCGGTGGCCGGTCGAGGTCGGTGAACGCGGGACGCCCGGCCTGCGGAGGCAGCTCCATCGCGCCCCTACGATACGGACCCATGACAACACCCCACGACGCCGCTCGCTCCGCTCGCGCCGCCGCGGGGGCCCCGCGATGACGGCTGTCCCGGAACGCAACGCCCCCGTCGACCTGCACACCACGGCCGGCAAGCTGGCGCAGCTGCACCACAAGCGCGACGAGGCCGTGCACGCCGGCTCGGCCAAGGCGATCGAGAGCCAGCACGCCAAGGGGAAGATGACCGCGCGCGAGCGGATCGACGCGTTCCTCGACCCGGGGTCGTTCGTGGAGACCGACGCGCTGGCCAGGCACCGCGCGCACGACTTCGGCGTCGAGCAGAACCGGCCGTACGGCGACGGCGTCGTCACGGGCTACGGCACCGTCAACGGCCGCAAGGTCTGCGTGTTCAGCCAGGACTTCACGGTCTTCGGCGGGTCACTCGGCGAGGTGTTCGGCGAGAAGATCGTCAAGGTCATGGACCTGGCGCTGAAGACCGGCTGCCCGGTCGTCGGCATCAACGACTCCGGCGGCGCCCGCATCCAGGAGGGCGTCGTCTCGCTCGGCCTCTACGGCGAGATCTTCTACCGCAACGTCATGGCGTCCGGCGTCGTCCCGCAGCTCTCGCTGATCATGGGGCCGTGCGCGGGCGGCGCGGTCTACTCCCCCGCCATCACCGACTTCACCCTGATGGTCGACAAGACCTCGCACATGTTCATCACCGGCCCCGACGTCATCAAGACGGTCACCGGCGAGGACGTGGCGTTCGAGGACCTCGGCGGCGCGCACACGCACAACTCCAAGTCCGGCGTCGCGCACTTCGTCGCCACCGACGAGACCGACTGCCTCGACCTGGCCCGCGCGCTGCTGTCGTACCTGCCGGACAACAACCTCGAGGACCCGCCGTCGTACGCCGACGAGCCGGACGTGGACGCGCCGGTCGTCGAGCTGGACACGCTGATCCCCGACAGCAGCAACCAGCCGTACGACATGCACACCGTCATCGAGGCGGTGCTGGACGAGGGCGAGTTCCTCGAGGTCCACGCGCTGTTCGCGCAGAACATGATCTGCGGCTTCGGCCGCATCGACGGCCGGTCGGTCGGCGTCGTCGCGAACCAGCCGATGCACTTCGCGGGCTGCCTCGACATCGACGCGTCGGAGAAGGCCGCGCGGTTCGTACGCACCTGCGACGCGTTCAACGTGCCGGTGGTGACGTTCGTGGACGTGCCCGGCTTCCTCCCAGGTACCGGGCAGGAGTGGGAGGGCATCATCCGGCGCGGCGCCAAGCTCATCTACGCCTACGCCGAGGCGACCGTCCCGAAGGTCACCGTCATCACCCGTAAGGCGTACGGCGGCGCGTACGACGTCATGGGGTCGAAGCACCTGCGCGCGGACGTCAACCTCGCCTGGCCCACCGCCGAGATCGCGGTCATGGGCGCGCAGGGCGCGGTCAACATCATCTTCCGCAAGGAGCTCGTCTCCTCGCCCGACGCCGAGGTGAAGCGCGCGGAGCTGGCCGACGACTACACGAGCCACTTCGCGACGCCGTACATCGCGGCCGAGCGCGGCTACGTGGACGCGGTCATCGCGCCTTCGGAGACGCGGGCGCAGCTGATCCGCGCGCTGCGCCAGCTGCGGACCAAGCGGGAGTCGTTGCCGCCCAAGAAGCACGGGAACATCCCGCTGTGAGCGCCGCCGAGGGGCCGGCGCTGCGGGTCGTGCGCGGCGACGCGACGCCCGAGGAGGTCGCGGCGCTGGTCGCCGTGCTCGCTCGCGTGTCGGGTTCGGCCGGACCGGCCGCCGAGCCCGAGTTGGCGTCGCAGTGGGCCCGCCCGCAGCCGCGCTGCCCGCTGCCGTCGCCGGGTCCGGGCGCGTGGCGTGCCGCCGCCCGCGACGCCCGCACCCGCGCCGCCTGGTAGACCGCGTGACGAGTCTCGTCTACCTGCTCGGCTACCCGGCGGTCGGCAAGTACACGGTCGCCCGCGCGCTCGCCGACCGCACGGGCGCCGTCGTGGTGGACAACATGGTCGTCAACGCGCCCATCTTCACCCTGCTGCGGTGGGACGGCCGCCGCCAGGTCCCCGACGGGACGATGGAACGGATCGAGCCGATCCGTGACGCGGTGCTCTCGGCGCTCGCGGACCTCGCGCCGCGCGACCTGTCGTACGTCCTCACGAACGTCGTCCCCGCCGACGCCGAGAGCGTCGCGATCTACGAGCGCGTCCGCGCCGTCGCCGCGACCCGCGGCGCGGTGTTCGTCCCTGTGCTGCTGACCTGCGACCCGGCCGAGCAACGGCGCCGGGTGCCGTTGCCGGACCGGACCGCGCGGCTGAAGATCAGCGACCCCGACCAGGTGGCGGCGTACGTCGCCGCCGAACGGCACTACGTTCCCGGCGACCCGAACCTGCTGGTGCTCGACACGACCAGCACGCCGCCGGCCGACACGGCCGCCGCGATCGTGCGGCACCTCGCCGCGCTGGGGGCGTAACGCGAGACGCCGGCCGCCGCGGGTGCGGGCGGGCCGGCGTCTCGGCGAAGCGTGCGGGTCGCGTCAGGTGGCGACCAGGCGGCCTTCCATGCCGCCCTGCCGGTGGCCGGGGACGGAGCAGTAGTAGATGTACGTGCCCTTCCGCAGCTCGACCGCGTGGGTGAGCTTGTCGGCGGGCGCGCCCGCCGGGTCGCCCCACAGCAGCGGGTACGGCGCGCCGGGGCCGACGAGGTTGAGGTTGTGGTTGCTGCTCGGCGGGCTGGTGAACGCGATGTTCACGACGCCGGCCTTGACCTCGTACTCCTCCTTCGTCCACTCGACGGAGTTCTCCTTGGCGACGATCTCGACCTCAGGTGCGCCGTCCGCGTGCGGAGCGAGGGAGGGATGCGGCTGGCCGGCGTTGGCGTCGGCGTTCGTCCGCTCCTCGCGCTCGGGCGCCTCGGGCAACGTACAAGCGGTCGCCGCGAGCGCCAGCGCGGCAAGGGTCGTCGCGAGGCCGGAGCGGGCCACGTGGTCTCCTTCGTCGTGAGGTCCGGGTGCGTCGAAGCATTCTCGCAGGCGCCTACACTTCCCACGAATCGTGACCGTCCGGAAGGGGCGCGGGTGCGCAAGGTCCTCATCGCCAACCGCGGCGAGATCGCCGTACGAGTCGTGCGCGCGTGCCGCGACCACGGCCTCGCCTCCGTGGCGATCTACGCCGAGCCCGACCTCGACGCGATGCACGTCACGCTCGCCGACGAGGCGTACGCCCTAGGCGGCACGACCCCCGGCGAGTCGTACCTGCGCATCGACAAGGTCATCGACGCGTGCCGCAAGTCCGGCGCCGACGCCGTGCACCCCGGGTACGGCTTCCTCTCCGAGAACGGCGAGTTCGCGCAGGCCGTGGTCGACGCCGGGCTGACGTGGATCGGCCCGACCCCGGACGCGATCCGCCGGCTCGGCGACAAGGTCGAGGCGCGGCACATCGCGCTGGCCGTCGGCGCGCCGCTCGTGCCGGGTACGACGGACCCGGTGTCCGGCGCGGACGAGGTGGTGACGTTCGCCGAAGAACACGGGCTGCCGGTCGCGATCAAGGCGGCGTTCGGCGGCGGCGGCCGCGGCCTCAAGGTCGCGCGGACCATCGAGGAGATCCCCGAGCTGTTCGCGTCGGCGGTGCGCGAGGCGGAGGCGGCGTTCGGCCGCGGCGAGTGCTTCGTGGAGCGCTACCTGGACCGGCCGCGGCACGTCGAGGTGCAGGTGCTCGGCGACACGTACGGCACCGTCGTCGTCGTCGGCGACCGCGACTGCTCGCTGCAACGCCGCCACCAGAAGCTGGTCGAGGAGGCCCCGGCGCCGCACCTGACCGACGAGCAGCGCCGCGCGATGCACGACGCCGCGCGCGCGATCTGCGAGAAGGCCGGCTACGTCAGCGCCGGCACCGTCGAGTTCCTCGTCGGCCAGGACGGGACGGTGTCGTTCCTCGAGGTCAACACCCGCCTGCAGGTCGAGCACCCCGTGACCGAGCTGGTCACCGGCCTCGACCTCGTCCGCGAGCAGTTCCGGATCGCTGACGGCGCCCGGCTGGAGTACGGGACGCCGGAGCCGCGCGGGCACGCGTTCGAGTTCCGCATCAACGGCGAGGACCCCGGCCGTGGCTTCCTGCCCGCCCCGGGCACCGTCACGAGGTGGACGCCCCCCGAGGGGCCCGGCATCCGCCTCGACTCCGGCGTCGCGACCGGCTCGGTGATCGGGCAGTCGTTCGACTCGCTGCTCGCCAAGCTCATCGTCTACGGCGCCACCCGCGCGGAGGCGCTCGAACGCTCGCGCCGCGCGCTCGACGAGTTCGTGGTCGAGGGGCTGGCGACCGCGCTGCCGTTCCACCGGGCGGTGGTCGGTGACCCGGCGTTCGCGGAGTCGTTCGACGTGCACACCCGCTGGATCGAGACGGAGTTCGCCAACGACATCGCGCCGTACGCCGGCGGCACCGCCGCCGAGCCGGACGCGGGACCGCGCGAGTCGGTCGTCGTGGAGGTCGGCGGCAAGCGGCTGGAGGTCGTGCTGCCCGCGGGGCTCGGCGCGACGGCCGCGACCGCCGGGTCGGGCAAGGCGGCGGCGCCGCGGCGCGACAACCGCGGCAAGGCCGGCGCCGCCGTCGGCGGCGACGCGCTGACCTCGCCGATGCAGGGCACCATCGTCAAGGTGAACGTCGCCGAGGGCGACACCGTCGCGGCCGGCGACCTCGTCGTCGTGCTGGAGGCGATGAAGATGGAGCAGCCGCTCAACGCCCACAAGGCCGGCACCGTCACGAAGCTCACCGCGACCGTCGGCGAGGTCGTCACGAGCGGCGCCGTCATCTGCGAGATCACCTGACGCATTCCGGCTGCTTCGCCGAATTGCGAACTTGAGCAGTTTGCCTCGGTGCTCGAATGTCACTTGCCCGCGGCGCGAAGCGTCCATAGCGTGGTGCGTGCCTGGCGGCGCGAGAATCCTCGCGCCGCACCCCTACCAGGAGGTCACCATGCGAAAGATCATGGCGTTGCTGGCATTCGCCGGCGCGCTCACCGCCTTTGCGCCGCCGGCGCACGCCGCACCGGCTGCATCGGGTCCATCCTGCGGTTTCGTGACCGGCACCGCGAACCGCGGCATCGGGGGCGACAGCCTCTACGCCGGCGCCGTCTGGGGCGGGCCGGTCGTGCTGCGCGACAACGCGGTACCCACGGTCCTTTACGCGGGGTCACTCACGTGCACCGTGCGCGTAACCGGCAGCTTCGGCTGCTCCGTCACGTCGCCACTGCCCACCACCGGCACCACGGCGGCGGCGGGACTGTGCAACTACCTCGCGTCCGAGTCGGACGTCATCCAGATCTGCTCCCGGATCGACATCGTCGGCGGCGGCACCCTCTACTACACCGACGGCGTGGGCTGGACGTCGTCTCAGGGCTCCTGCCCGTTCGCGACGACGCAGACGTGCGACACCGAGGCCGGCCTACCGTGCGGCGTCAAGCGGGACTTCGTGGACCCGGTCGTCTGCCCGCTCCTAGTGCCGTTCTTCCCGCCGGACGGGGACGTCGGGATCTTCTACGACTGCCCGCCGTACTCGTACCCGCCGGCGTTCTCCGGCTACGTCGTCCTCCACTGGGCGGTGCCCGAGGTAGGCGTGTAGCACCGGAGCCAGCCACGGCGGGTCGTCCCGCCGCAGCCGCCCGTCAGCCCTGCTGGAGCTGGCGGGCGGCTTCCGTCGGGGGCGCCGCCAGCGGCTTCGGACACGCGACAGACTTAGGCAACGCCGGCACCGCCACGTCGTGACATGACCGTGCGCGACGTCGTGCGAGCGGCACGGTGGTAACCGGATTGACCGGCCCCGAAGCCCCGACAACCTCCATTGACCATGGCACAGGGTGCCCATAGGTTCGCGGCTCCTGTGTGCAAGCCCCTACCTGGAGGAACCATGCGCAAGACCTTCGGCGCGGCATTGGCCGCGCTCACCCTCACCCCGATACCCGCGGACGCCACCGGGATCGCGACCGCCGTCGGCACCACGTGCGGGATGTTCGCCGTCTTGGAGGACGCGATCGCGGGGCAGGACACCGCCGAAGGCGTGTTCTACGCCGCCGTCACGGCGAACGACGTGACCGACCCGACGAGGGCCGTTCCGGTCAAGGTGACCTGTACCGTCGAGGTCCTGACGAGCGTGCGCGGCGCCAAGAACAAGCCCGGCACGCGCGCCGTGGTCCTTGCCGAGCACGTGAGCTTCGTGGTCACGCGGACTGACCAGGTGCGCGTCTGCACGCAGGTCGAGGTCGACGGTGTCCCCCGCCCGAAGACCTGCGCCGGGGCGACGTGGGCGGAGCTGCCGCCTCAGGAGGTCTGCGTCGTCGGCTGCCCCACCACGGTCGACACCGTGTACGTCACGCCGGACCCGTACGCCGGCTAGTTCCGGCAGCCGCCCGTCAGCCCTGGTGGAGCTGGCGGGCGGCTTCCGTTATCGAGCCCGACAGCGACGGGTAGATCGAGAACGTGTGTGCGAGCTGGTCGACGTTGAGGCCCATCGTGATCGCCAGCGTTATCGGCAGGACCAGCTCGCTCGCCCGCGGCGCCACCACGACGCCGCCCAGCAGCTTGCCGCTCTCCGGCCGGCAGATCAGCTTCACGAAGCCGTCGGTGATGCCCTCCATCTTGGCGCGGGCGTTCGTGGCCAGCGGCAGCTTCTTCACGACGCCGTAGACCTTGCCGGAGTCCACGTCGGCCTGCTTCACGCCGACCGTCGCGATCTCGGGGTCGGTGAAGATCGTGGCGGACACGTTGCCGAGCCGGATCGGCTCGACGGCCTCGCCGAGTGCGTGCCACATCGCGATCCGGCCCTGCATCGCGGCGACCGACGCGAGCATCAGGACGCCCGTACAGTCGCCGGCCGCGTAGATGTTGTGGACGCTGGTCCGGCTCACCTTGTCCACGTGGACGTAGCCGCCGTCGTCGAGCGTGACGCCGACGTCCTCCAGCCCGAGACCTCGGGTGGACGGGACGGACCCGACGGTCATCAGCGCGTGCGAGCCCTCGACGGTGCGGCCATCCTCCAACGTCACCACGACGCCGGAGCCGGTGTTCTGCGCGGCAACGGCGCGGGAGCCGTTGAGGATCGTCATGCCGCGCCGGGCGAACACGTTCTCGATGACCGCCGCCGCGTCGGCGTCCTCGCCGGGCAGCACCCGGTCCCGCGACGACACGAGCGTGACCTGCGAGCCCATGGCCTGGAACGCCCCGGCGAACTCCGCTCCCGTGACGCCCGACCCGACGACGACCAGCCGGTCCGGCAGCTCGGGCAGGTCGTAGACGTCCCGCCAGGACAGGATGCGGTCGCCGTCCGGCTCCGCGCGGGGCACGACGCGCGGGTGCGCGCCGAGCGCCAGCAGGATGATGTCCGCCTCTACGATGTCGTCCTCGTCGCTGTTCACGCGCCGGACGGCGACGTGCCGGTTGTCCACCAGCCGCCCGCTGCCCTGCACGACGCAGACGCCCTCGCGGGCGAGGCGTTGCGTGATGTCGAGGCTCTGCGCCAGCGCCAGCGTCTTCACCCGCGCGAAGACGGTGGGCGGGTCGACGGTCACGGCCTCGGGCGGGGCGTCCGGGTCCTCGTCCTCCCACGCCTCGCCGCCCGCCTTGCGGAAGCGGATGCCGAGCGAGTTGGCGGTGGCGAGGTCGGTCATCGCGTCGGACGTGGCGATCAGCGTCTTGGACGGCACGCAGTCGGTCAGCACGCACGCGCCGCCGAGCCCGTCGCGGTCCACGACGGTGACCTCCGCGCCGAGCTGCCGCGCGACGAGCGCCGACTCGTACCCGGCCGGGCCGCCGCCGACGATGACGATCCGCACTGCCTCACCTCCCGGTCCGCGTAATCTTCGCAGCATGGCCCTGTACGCGGCGTACGGCTCCAACATGGACACCGCGCAGATGAAGTTCCGCTGCCCGCACAGCCCGGCGGTCGGCTGTGGCTGGCTCGTGGGCTGGCGGGTCGCGTTCGGTGGCGAGTCGATCGGCTGGGAGGGCGCCCTCGCCACGATCGTCGAGGACCCGGGGTCTCAGGTGTACGTGGTCCTCTACGACGTCCCGAAGGAGGACGAGGCGAGACTCGACGACTGGGACGGCGTCAGCATGAACCTCTACTCGAAGATCCACCTGCGGGTGCAGACGCTCGACGGCGAGCAGCTGGCCTGGACCTACGTGCTCAACGACTACGAGGGTGGCCTGCCGTCGCCGGCCTACCTCGCGGCGATGGCCGACGCGGCGGAAAAGGCGGGGGCGCCCGACGATTATGTCGCCGACCTCCGGTACCGCCCCTGCCGCTAAGGCGCCGTCTGGCGCATAACTGCCACCGCGCCGGGCGACGCCTTGGCGCACACCGCCGCGCTAATGGCGCATACGTGCCATCGCACGCCCTCCCACGCCAGCCAGAATCGCGCACTCTCGAGAGGTGCGGAAACGCGGGAGACACCGGCGGACTCGCGGCGACGGCCGCGCGCTGATCGCCGCGACTCTGCTGTCAGGACCGCTCGGCGCGCTGACGTCAGCCGCCGTCGTCGACCCGGGTCCACCGCCGCCGCCGGTCGTCGTGAGAACCGAGGCCCAGAGGTGCCAGGAGACGAATGGCGCGGAAAGGCCGTCCCACGACAAGTAATGGCGCATAACTGCCGCCCTACGCCCTTTCCTCCCCCTTTCGGGGTCGGCAATGCTTATACCGAATACTTCGAACGGGGGTTCCACCATCGTGCGACACCGCCCATCCGGGCTCGCCTGCCTCTGCCTGAGCGCCGCCGTCGCGGCCGGCCCCGCAGCCACACCGAGCGCCGCCGCGCCATGCGGGCGCGGCGCCGCCGCGCGGCCCGGCACCTGGTACGTCTCGACGCCGCCGCCGGCCACCCGCACGCCGGTCCGCCAGGCGCTGACCGGCCCGTACAGCGCGCTCCGCGCCGTCGCCGTCGACCCGGCCGACCCGCGTGTCGTGTTCGTCACCGACGGCGGGCAAGTGGCCCGCAGCGACGACGCGGGCTGCTCGTGGCGCACCGTCTACACGCTCCCCGGCGCGCCCGCGAGCGGCCCCGACGGCGACACCGGGGAGATCCGGTCGATCGACGTGGCGCGGGTGGCCGGCCGTACCCGCGTGCTGCTCGCGCTCGACGGCGCCGGCAACGACACGCCGTACGTCGCCCGGCCGGTTCTGGTGCGCTCCGCCGACGGCGTCACGGGCTGGACGCCGGTGACGGAGGCGGGGTTCGCGGCGGGCGTCTACGACGCCGAGCGCGGCCGCTGGGCGCCCGTCGTCCGCAGCTCCGGCGGCACGGCGTACGCCGCGCTGCCCGGTCCGGCCGGCGCCGTCGCCTACTTCCGCAGCACCGACGGCGGCGCGACGTGGGCGCTGCGGTCGTCGCCGGCCGACCCGGCCGCGCCCGTGCGGCTGACCGGCTTCGCGGTCAACCCGTGGAACGCCGACGAGCTGTGGGAGTGGGGCGGGCGCTGGTCGCGCGGGCGGGAGCGCACGACCGGGCTCCGCCGCTCGACCGACGGCGGCGCGACGTGGACCTGGCTCGACCCGTGGCCGTCGTACGAGCGCAAGCCGTCCTGGCAGTCCGCCGACGTCGCCTGGCCGCGCCGCGGCGGGCCGGCCAGGGTGCTGGTGTTCGGCGAGGCCGACGACGGCGACGTGGAGATCGACGCCCCGGTGCTGGCCTGGTCGGGGGACGGCGGGAAGTCGTTCAACGCCGCCCTGCCGCCGACGCGCACGGTGCTGTTCGAGGCCGCCGTCACGCACCTGGCGAACGGCGACGCCGTCGTCGTCGCGCCGGACCGCACGGCGTTCCGCATCGCGCACCGCGGCCGGCCGCCGCTGCGCGCCGACTGGCGCACGCTCCCGAAGCCACCGGAGAGCGCGGCGTTCGCGACGGCCGGCTACGACGCGGCCCGCGCCAGCGGCGCGCTGCCCGCCCTCGTCGCCGTACCCGGCGCCCGCACCGTGCAGCTCATGGCGGTGCCGAAGTGAGCGCCGTTCAGGCCGCCGGGCGGGGTTGCCTCCTCATGGCTCCGCCCGGCGCCACCCCATCGGACCTTCGCGCCGGAAACGTAGTGGGCACCGGCGCGGGGCGGTCGCACGAGCCCCGACGGCGCGGGCACGCCGTCCGTCGCGACCGTTGACCGCGGCGCGCCTCCCGGTCCCCCCTCCGGGAGGCGCGCC
>DATLNJ010000132.1:0-4643 GCA_035536815.1 Frankiaceae bacterium | reverse complement strand
GTAGGTGCGTGTGTCGAAATCGAAGGAGTAGAAGAGGAGGCCGTTCGCGGTCCTCCAGCCGTCGGCCGTCGGCGTGGCGCCGGACGCGACCACCTGCCACTGCACGCGTGGCGTGCTGCGGGTGTCCTGCACGGTCACGTTGCGCTCCGCGGTCGCGCAGTCGCGGTCGATGCACGACCGGACGTAGAGGGTGTGAGCGCCGACGGAGAGCCGCGGCAGCGGCGCCGTCCACGAGCCGCTGCGCTGATCGGCAGAGACCGTCAGGTTCGCCTCAACGGGGTTCGCGAAGGTCGGGTCGTCCACGGAGACGTGGACGTACTTGCGGGTCGGGTGATCGCCCGCCTCGGTCGTGCCGAAGTTCGGGTACGAGGTGAGACCGGAGACGGTGAACGGGTCCTCAGGGAGCGCCGCTCCGTCCGTCGGCTCGCCGATCGTCACGGTCGTCTCGAGCTCGCTGCTCGGTGCCGCGGCGGGGGTGATCGTGATCCTGGAGCGGTGCTGGCCCTCGTGGCCGAACGCGAGCGCGCGGATGCCTGCGATCGAGACCTGGAAGGTGAGCTGGTCGCCGACGACGGCGTGACGGTTCGTCGTGAACGACCACGTCATCTTGTTCCAGCACAGCTCGCCCAGGTCACGACACTTGTTCTGGTCGACCGCGACGCCGGTCGGGATCTGCGGGGCGCCGACGATGATGTTCGGGTTCACCGGGAAGCCCTGGGCGATCCAGGGGCCGCTGCCGATCATCGGCGTGGGTGTGCCGGCGCCGCTGCCGAGCTCCCGGTCGCCCGCCATCAGCATGCCCACGGGGCGTGCGACGGTGACCTGGTCGGAGGCGACCCAGAGCTCGACGGACACGGTCGAGCCGGCGGGAAGCGCGAAGTCGATGTCGCTCGCGGTCGGCCAGATGCCGATCGGGCGGTACGCCGCGAGCACGGTCGTGGCGCGGTTCGCGAAGCACGGCTCCATGTCGCCGGTGCTGTCGGTCTGATCCATGTAGTGCACGCCGTTCGAGCAGCTGTCGGCGAGCTGCGGCTCGCCTTCGCTCGAGCGGTGCAGCCAGTAGGTCTTGGGCTCGCCGGCCGCGTCGGCCGACGTCGCGGTCGCGGGCGCGGAGTTCGCGGTCGCGTACGAGACGCTCGCGATCACCGCGAGCATCCCCTCGATGGTCTGCACGTGATCGACGGTGACGCCGAGGTTCTCCGCGCCGTGTGCGACGTCGCGGTCGCCGTCGCCGTCACGGTCGTGGCCGCCCCAGATCGAGTCGCGGATCTGTGCGTCGATGCTGAACCAGCGGTCCTCCGCCTCGCGGACGGGCAGCGCGGCCTTGCCCATGAGCACGTCGATCGCGCGGCGCGCGCTGTGCGGTGTCGCGGCCCCGTAGCCCTCGAAGAGGACGTTGATGTCCCCGTTGTAGGGCGCCGTCCAGGGGTACGGGAAGATCGGGATGTTCTGCGTGTTGGCCTGGTTGAGCGGGAACGCGGTCTTGAGGACGACCTCGCGCAGCTCGGCGCGCGTCAGCTTGCCGTCCGCGAGGTACTTGCTGCCCGCGACCGGGAAGCCGTCCGCGATGACCTGGCCGGGACGCTGGCCGAGGCTGGTCTCGCCGATCCCGCGGCGGACCTCGGTGAGGACGTTGCCGAAGACGCCCGCCGTGTACGGCGTCGCCGCCGACGTGCCGCTGAAGGGGCACTGCGAGACGATGCCGGTCCGGCAGGCCGACGGCAGGTTGCCATCGCCCCACGAGGACAGGTGCGCCGGAGTGCCGTCGCCGATGATCGGGCGCTGCACGTCGCGGCGGATCGCGCCGACGATCACGTGCCAGTCGGGGCCCGTTGTGGGTGTGCCGTAGGTCGGGCTCGTGGTCTCGAAGGCGTTCGCCGTGCCGTTGCCTGCCGCGAAGAGCACGGTCTGGCCGCGCTCGACCGCGATGCGGGTGGCGGTGGACGGGTTGCCGAGGAGGCCGAGGTGCGGTGCGTTGCCGACGGTACCCCAGGAATTGGAGTTGATGTCGATCCATGAGTAGCCGGAGGCGGGTCCTGCGTTGAGGCCCTTCTCGCTGAAGAGCAGGCAGGTCGGGCAGTAGCCGTAGCGGTTGCCCACGGATACGGAGCTCGAGCCGGTGCCATGGCCGTCGTCATCGAGGATGACGTGGTTGCCTGCCGCGCAGTTGCTGCACGACAGGAGCGCCGGCTGGGTCGCGCCGATGATCTTGGTGCCCGGGATCCAATACAGCTTGCCGAACTCGAGGCCCCACGGAGCCGTCGCGGTCTTGAGGTCCCAGATCGATCCGTCCGGGATGCCGTCCCCGTTCGCGTCCGGGCCGCGCGCGTCCTCGGCCGGGAAGTAGCCCTTGCCGAGCGTGATCGGGATCGCCTGCGCGTCCTTCGGGTAGCCCGCGATGTACTCGGACGGATGCTTCGTGAAGTTCCCGGTGAGCGCCAGCACCTCCGGATCCGGATACGTCCCGGCGGAGAACTCGAGGTGGTACGGGTTGACGCCGCTGTCGTTGATCGCGACCACCGTGAGCGGCGTCGTCTCCGCCGCGAGGCGCGTCGGATCCGCGATGAAGAGGCTGGTGGTCTCGCGCCGCTCGAAGCCGTTCGCGTCCGTCGCCTTCAGCGTGAGCAGGCGGCGTCCGGGGGCGAAGGAGCCGGTGAACGACGTCCCGCTCTTGTCGAGCAGGCCGTTCTGGTCGGTGTCCCAGCCGGCAGTGACCGGCGCGGTCCCGCCGCCGACGCTGCCTGCGAACTGCTGCACCGCGCCGATCGCGAGGCGGTACGGACCGCCGCTCGTGACGAGCGGGCGGGGGTCCGCCGGGCGCGGTGTCGCGGTGACGACGACGCGCACGTTGTCGGTGAAGGTGAGGTACTTGTCGGCGACCACGGTCCAGGTCCCGCCGACCGGGTCGTTGACGACGAACTCCTCGAATCCGAAGCGCTGGTTCGTGATGCCGTTGCCCGAAGTGCCCTTCTCGGCGCCGTTCGGATCGAGGATCCGCATGTCGTAGTCGTTCTGCACACCGAAGGTCATGCGCACGCGCATCGAATACACGGTCGTGCCCGGTACGTCGAACGTGAACGTGGGCCCACCCTGCCCGCCGAGCTGTGTTCCCGCTGAGGAATCCGTGATCGTCTTGTCGACGAGCGTGTACGGCGTGCCCGTCGCGTACACGAGGTACTTGACCGTGTCCGTCGCCGTCGCGCCCGTGCGGTCAGTGATCGTGAGGGTCGCCGTGTACGCGCCCGGCGTCACGCCGACGGCCTTGACCTGGGCGGTCGCGGCGTTCGCGCCGGTCAGTGTCCCCGCCTCCACGCTCCAGGCGAAGGTGTACGGCGCCTCGCCGCCGAACCCGGAGCCGAGCAGGGTGAACGTGCCCGCGGTCGCCGCGGTGCCGGTCGCGATGTAGCCGCTGTCGCCCGCATCCGCGACGAGCGGACGCGCGACGGGCGGCTCCGCGGGCGCTGCGCCAGCGGGGATCGCCGTCCCCTGCACGAGCGTCTTGCCGACGAGCGCTGCGGTGACCTGGCCGTCCTTGACCTTATGGCTCCCGACGGAGTCGATCGAGATCGTCGCGGTGCCCGCTTGCGCGGGGCCGGAGACGGTGAGCGAGGCGGCGAAAAGGAGCGCGGTGAACGCGCCCAGACGTGAACGCACGAAGGTGCCCTCCCTATTCCCCTTGTGGCTGCCGAAGAGGATGCACCCTGCAGGTCAACAGAACGTAAACGCCAGGGCAACGTTCGGTGTCTGCCGGGAGCAACAGGCGCTCCGGGCAGGTGACGGGCGGACGCCGGGCGGCACGGCTACCCTTCTCGCCGCGACAGGGAGGACCGAGTGGGCATCGAGCGGGTAGGCGTCGTGGGCTTCGGGCTGATGGGCTCCGGCATCGCGCAGGTCTGCGCCCAGGCGGGGTACGACGTCCTGGCCCGGGACGTGGAGCAGCGCTTCCTCGACAAGGGCTTCGAGCGGATCGACGGGTCGCTGGCCCGGATGACGAAGGGCGGCAAGCTGAGCGAGGAGGACGCGAAGGCGGCGCGCGGGCGCATCCGCAGCACGACGTCGCTGGCGGACTTCGCCGACCGGGACCTCGTGATCGAGGCCGTCGTCGAGGTCATCGACGCGAAGAAGGCCGTCTGGGACGAGCTCGACAAGGTCTGCGGACCCGCCACGATCTTCGCCTCGAACACCTCGTCGCTGACGATCGTCGAGATGGCCGCGAAGACGAAGCGCCCCGACAAGTTCGCCGGGCTGCACTTCTTCAACCCCGCGCCGGTCATGCCGCTCGTGGAGATCGTCCGCGCCATCACGACCAGCGACGAGACCGTGGAGACACTCCGCGGGTTCGTCACATCTCTCGGGAAGACCGGGGTGGTGTGCAAGGACACGCCGGGCTTCATCGTGAACCGCCTGATGGTCCCCTACCTCCTCAGCGCCATCCGCGCGCTCGAGCAGGGCGTCGCGTCGGCCGAGGAGATCGACCAGGCCGTGAAGCTCGGCCTGCGCCACCCGATGGGGCCGTTCGAGCTGCTGGACTACACGGGCCTCGACATCAACCTGCACGTCGCCGAGATCTTCTTCGACGAGTTCAAGGACCCGAACATGGCGCCGCCCGCGCTCCTGAAGCGCATGGTGCTCGCCGGCCGCCT
>DATLNJ010000131.1:0-78278 GCA_035536815.1 Frankiaceae bacterium | reverse complement strand
CGGAACTCGCCCTCGAAGTCGAGGTTGTCGAGGCTCATCTTCTCCAGCCGGGCCAGCGTCTCCTTGACCTCCTGGTGCTCCTCCAGCGCGTGGTCGGCGAGCTGGTCGCCGTTCGGGACCTTGATCCGGACCAGCGGGTAGAGCAGCTGCTCCTCGGCCACCGCGTGCCGCGACAGCTCCTCCGACACCTGCTCGAACAGCGCCCGCCGCTGCTTCATCCGGGCCGACTCCGGCGGCGCGTCCGACGGGATGGACTCGATCTCCTGGAAGAGGTCCACGACCTTGCGGTGGTCCTCCCGCAGCAGGGTGATGGCGTCCTGCGGGGTCTGTTCCACGGGCACTCCTCGGGCTCGTCGTCTCGTGCCGTTCGCGTGCCCGCGCCGCGTGCGGTGAAACGCTGGCGGCGTGGCCACGACACCCGACGACGCCGTCCGCCGCATCACCGGGCGCGAGCCGGTGGCGTGGCGCGCGATGGACGAAGGTGCGTACTCGCCGTCCGGCCGCTGGGTGGTGCGGTTCGCCGACGGCGGCAGCGCGTTCGTGAAGGCAGAGCCGCGGGCGTACGACGGCTACGGCGTCGCGGTCGAGCACCTCGTCTACGCGACGGTCTCGCTGCCCTGCCTGCCGCGCCTGGTCGGCTACGACACCGGGCCGCCGTTGGTGCTCGTCACCGAAGACCTCTCCAACGCCCGCTGGGGAACGCCGGTCACGGACGCCGACGCGATCACGCTGCGCGACGCGACCGACGCCGTCGCCGCGGTCGAGCCGCCGGCCGCGCTACCGCCGCTGGAGGACGAACGGCGCTGGCCGGCGTACGTCACCGACCCGGCGCCGTTCGTCGCGACCGGACTGGCCGGGGAGCGCTGGGCGCGCGCCCACCTGCCCGCCCTGGCGGACGCGGAGGCCGCGGCGGACGCGCGCGGCGACCGGCTGGTGCACGGCGACGTCTGGCTGCAGAACTGGTGCCGCGCCGGCCGCGGCCTCGTCATCGTGGACTGGGCCGGGGCGCGCCGCGCCGACCCGCTCACGATGTACGCGGGCGGCGAGGCGGCCGTGCGCGCGGCCGGCGGACCGCACGGGCTGGTCCTGCAGGGGCGGCCGGAGTGGGCGGCGTGGGCGGCCGGGCTGGCGGCGTACCACCTGACGCGGGCCGACCCGGCGGAGGAACGCCTGACCGAGACGTTGCGCCGCGAGGCGCTGGCGACGCTGCGCTGGGCGTGCGACGAGCTCGGGCTGCCACCCGCCGACTCCGGCGCGCGGTTGACGGCGCTCGGCCCCTGGCGGCCGTAGATCGGGCGAATCGGCGGACGCGGACGCCCGGCGTGCGGCACGCTGGTACGTCACCACCGGAGGAGGACGCGTGCGCCTGCGCACCCTGACCATGGCCGGCGCGACCGCGGCCCACCTGCTGCTCGTCCCGTTCGCCGGGCCGGCCGACGCGGTCACGACGACCTCGACGATCGTCGCCTACAACGCCGACACCGACGGCGACGGCCGCGGCGAGCTCTGGACCCGCCCGGCCGACGGCACCGACGACCGCAACCAGGTGTTCGTGACGGCGAACGACGTCTGGCTGCCTGCGCTGTCGCCCGACGGCACGCGGGTCGCGTACCTCGAGGACCGGTCCGGGTCGACGAACGCGTACACGAACTACCGGCTGTTCGTGCGCGACACCGACGGCGGCGGGACCGCCACGCTGCTCTACTCCGGCGCCGACGTGTACGGCGCTCCGGCGTGGTCGCGCGACGGCGAGCGGCTGGTGTTCTCGACGTTCGACTGGGACACCGACGTCAGCGCGACGTACATCGTCCCGTCGGGTGGTGGCGCGCTGACGCCGGTGCCGACGATGCACCGCGGCGGAGAGCCGTCGTTCGCGCCCTCCGGCGACCAGGTCGCGGTCGACGTGCTGGACGGCAAGTTCAACACGATCGCGATCGAGCTCGTCTCGATGAGCACCGGCACCCGCGCGCGCATCGCCGGGACCGAGGGCGGCAGCGACCCGGTGTGGTCGCCGGACGGGCAGTACATCCTGTTCCAGAAGTTCCTGCTGACCTGCGGCATCGGGCTGTACCGGGTTCCGGCCGGCGGTGGGACACCCGTCACGATCCGCGAGGTGCCGGGCTACTCGCTGGGCGCCCACGAGTACTCCCGTGACGGGACGCAGATCTTCTTCACCATGGTGCGCCAGCAGTCGTGCAACCCCGGCACCCGAGCGGGCGACATCTGGGTGATGAACGCGGACAGCACCGGCGCCACGCGCGTCGCGAGCACCCCGATCGTGGAGTACGGGACGACCGTCGCGGGCGGGACGCCGGCGGCCGACACGACGCCGCCGCCCGCGCCCGCGAACACGCGGGCGACCCTCTCGTACAGCCACGTCACGTTGTCGTGGCCGACCGGCGGCGACACAACGCACTTCGTCGTGCTGGCGAAGGACGCGGGCGCGCCCGCGCCGACCTCGGTCTCCGACGGAACGCTCGTCTACGCCGGCCCCGCGCACTGGGCGAGGTACAGCTCGCAAGCCGACCCGGCGCCGCTCGACTTCTACGTGTTCGCCTACGACTCGTCGGGCAACGCGTCACCGGTCTCCGCGGCGCACCGCGCGCAGCGCACGCCCACGCCGTCGATGCGCATCATCCCCCGGGTCGGCGGGTCCACGACCGACACCACCGCGCAGGTCCGCTGGGGGAGCTCGGGAGTGCCCGCGTACGAGCTCCAGATCGGGCGGCGGACCCGCCTCGCCGACGGCACGTGGACCGCGGCGCCGGTCTACGGCGCGGCGCGCACGACGACGGTCGGCGCGCTCGACTTCCAGGGCGCGCAGGGGCAGACGTACTACTTCCGGGCCCGCGCCACCGACGGCTACGGCAACTTCACCGCCTGGGCGGCGACGCCGAGCGTGGCGTACATCCCGTTCGACGACACCGCGTCAGTCATGTCGTACAGCGGGGCGTGGGCCGCCGGAACGTCGGCCTCCCGCTACCTCGGGACCTACCGCGCGTCGTCCCTGAAGGGCTCGTCGGTCACGGTGCGCGTGCACGGCGGGAAGCTGGTCGTGCGGGGCGACCGCTGTTCGTCCTGCGGCGCGTTCGCCGTCTACGAGGACGGCGTGTACCGCAAGACGATCGACACGTACGCGACGACGAGCCGGGTGCGGCAGACGCTGTACACGGGCGGTGGGTCGGCGATCCGGCCACGGACGCTACGGCTCGTCGTCGTCGGCACCGCCGGGCGGTCGCGGGTCTCGATCGACTCCGTGACCGCGATGCGGTAGCCGCCTCCGCAGGGTCTTTGGTCCCGACTTCGCGCATTCCCCGGACTGCGGCTGCGCGGGTCCGGCAACCTACTGCTACTCCGGGAGGGGAGAGACGAAGGCCCCGCGGCCACTTCGGTGGCGGCGGGGCTTTCGTCGTTTTTCGCGGGCTGCGCCGGCCTGCCGCGTCTCCACGACCCCCTACTCGAAGGAGGCCGGACGCTACGCCTGCGCGCCGTCCGCGCGACCCGGCTAAGGAACGCGCACCTCGCCGCGCGCCGTCGCGACGTAGGCCGCCACGATCCCCGGCGGCCCGTCGACGAACGTCACCGGCAGGTCGTGCGGACCCAGCCATCCGGCCAGCTCGCGCGGGTCGCCGCCCACCTCGACCCGCGTGTAGCCGCCGGGCGCGCTGGTGTGGCCGACGCTCTCGTACGCGCCGCGCTGCCGCTCCAGCCGCGCGTCGAACCCCTCGTACCAGATGAAGACGGGCAGGTGCGGCGGGCCGGTGACGGTACGCCAGCGGCGGAGCACGCCGGCGTTCGGCCCGGTCTCGATGCGGGTGGTGCCGTCGTAGACCTCGACGCCGACGCGTCGAGCCACCGCGTCGATGTCGGGCACCAGCACGGTCCACGCGGCGACGCCGCCGCCGGCCGCGCGCAGGTCGAGCAGCCGCCGCCCGGTGTCGTTGCCCGCCGCCACGGAGGCGTCCTCGACGCTCAGCCACTCGAGGTACGCGGGCGGCGTCAACGGCACGTTGTGCGACCGCGCACCGAGGTGGTCGAGGTAGCCGCCGGGGAACCAGCCGAGGCCGTGCTCGGCCCGCAGCCGTTCGCCGAACGCCGGCCCGTCCGCGACGACGAGCGTCACGTGGTCGAGGACCAATGCGCCGGTCATCGGATGCCGGCGCCGGCCTCGCCCTCGCCACGCGGGATCCAGACGGTCTCGGGCTCGCCGTGCAGCACGGCATCGACGAACTCCACGCCCTGCATGGCCGAGTGGTCCATGTTGCCGATCTCGTACAGCCACGCCCCGAACCGCCCGCGCGACCAGATGCCCTGCTCGCGCAGCCACGGCTGGATGGTGCCGAGCGCCTTGTCCCTCCCGACCGACGGCACCGGGTACGACATGTCCGGCGAGCAGAGCCAGCGGTCGGCGACGAGGTCGCGGTCCGTCTCCTCCATCAGCCCGGTCGAGCAGAGCCCGTCGACCACGCGCTCGACGATGGTGTCGGCCGCCTCGGGCTTGAACTTCGACCGCGACGTCTCGGTCAGGAAGATCGTCTGGTCGGGGTTCGGCGTGAGGTACGGCGAGTAGTTCGACAGGTACGTCACCCGGTAGAACGGCACGTCCGGCTCGGGGAAGTAGATCCAGTTCTTGCTGGACAGCGCCGGCCGGTCCACGCCGATGCCGACGATGTGCGAGCCGCTCCACACGAGGTCCCCCACCGCGCCACGGACGGCGTCGGGAACCGTCGTCGAGATCGACTGCAGCAACTTGTTCAACGGCATGGTGTTGAGCAGCACGTCGTACGGCCAGGTCCGGCCGTCGGTCGTGTGCACGACCTTCGCGACCGGGTCCACGAAGGCTACCGTGGTGTTCAGCTCGAGCTTGTGGTCGACGTAGGTGCGCATGCCCTCGTAGAGGAACCCGGTGCCCCCGCGCAGCGGGTACTTGAACGTGGAGTTCGGGCCCCACTGCGTCTCCGGCTTCTCGAACAGCACGTTCTTCAGCAGCGACTCGACGTCCACCACCGCGACCCGCTCGCCGATCCAGACGAAGTTCATCAGTTCCGGCGGCGTCGCCCAGACCTTGAAGTTGTACGGCAGCATGAAGTGCTCGGCGATGCCCTCGCCCATCGTGGCGAGGACCCAGTCCGCGAAGTTCGCGGGCGGCTCGCCGGACGGCTCGTAGCGCGCCTTGATCGCGCCGGTCAGGCACTCGAACGTCGTCTCCGGCGACAGCCCGCCGATGTTGTTCTGGAACGGGTACGGGATGAAGCGGTCCTCCATCCACACCCACGCCTCGCGGTTCAGCGTCGAGTACTCGTCGCCCATGAGCCGTTCGACCAGGTCGTCGTAGTACGTGTAGTGGCTGAACATGACGTGGCCGCCGATGTCGTACGTGAAGCCGTTCTCCGAGGTGAACGACGTCGCGAGGCCGCCGACGTAGTCGTTCGCCTCGAGGATCACCCAGTCGTCGTAGCCGAGCTCGTTGAGCCGGTACCCGGCGCCGAGGCCGGTGGGGCCGGCGCCGATGATGACGATGCGGGGGTTGTCGTTCACCGGGGTCATCTACGCCGTCTCTCGCGCCGGGGTGAGGGCGGGCGACAGCGCCTCGGCCATCCGCGTCGCCATGGCGTCGGCGATCCAGTCCCACCGGTAGCGCCGCAGCACCGGCGCGAGCCGGTCGTCGCGGTCCGCGGTGTCGTGCGTCAGCACCTCGCGGCACGCTTCGGCGAAGCCCGCCCCGTCGTCCTCCAGCCGGACGAACGCGCCGAAGTCGCTGACGACGTCGGGCACCCTGGTCGACACGACGGGCAGGCCGGCCGCGAGGTACTCCAGCGTCTTGGTGGGGCTGATCGAGCGGGTCGCGTCGTTCATGGCGAACGGCATCAGCGCGACGTCGAAGCCGGCCATGACGTCCGGCAGCTTCTCGTACGGCTGCTTGCCCGCGTAGACGATGTTGTCCGCCTGCGGCAACGTCGCCGGGTCGATCTTGCAGACCGGCCCGACGAGCTGGAGCTCCCACTCGGGGAGAGCCGCCGCGAGGTCGCGGACGAGGTGCAGGTCGAGCCGCTCGTCGATGACGCCGACGTACCCGGCGACCGGGCGGTCGTGCGCGGAGCGCAGGTCGCGGGCCGGCGCGTAGTGCTCGACGTCGACGCCGCTCGGGAACAGGAACGTCCGCTCGTTTCCGTTCTGAACGCCGCGGTGGATCGACCGGCCGCCGGTGAAGACGACGCTCGCCTCGCGCAGTGCGAGCCGCTGGCGCTCGATCAGCTCCGGCGGCGCCTGCGCGAACGACGCCAGGTCGTCCATCACGTCGTAGACGAACAGCCGGGGCATCAGCGCGAGCGCCAGGTCGACGGCCATCGGGGTGTACAGCCACACGTCGCGCGCGCCGGCCGGCACGCCCAGCAGCGTGGACAGCTCCGCGAAGTAGCTCGCCGCCCTGGGGTCGGTGAAGTCGAGGTGAATGTCGGCGTCGCCCGGCACCTCCAGCCAGACGCGGGTGACCGCGCCGGCGTCGAGCGTGACCAGGCGCGGCGCGGTGGCGTCGGCGACCGCGAGGGGCTCCTCCACGAACCACGTGCGCCGGCCGCGCCCCATTCGCGAGATGAGGTGCTGCGGGCGCTGGAACACCCAGTCCCACCGCAGGTGGGACAGGACGACCAGCTCGTCGGCGTCCGACGGGAACAAGGGGCCTCCACGAGAGAACGCGGACCAAGCCCGCACGTTGGCCGTACGGGCGCATTGCAGGGTCCCGCTACCCTCGCCAGCCAAAGGCAACCGGAGAGTTAGGAAGTCCTCACCGTTCGAGGATTGCCGGGCGGGGCCGCCCAGCGATCTCCACGGCGGGCCAGCGCGGGTCCACGGTGAGCACCTCCAGCCGCGCGGAGGTCGCCAGGACGGTGTCCTCGACCTTGAGGAACGGCACGCTCGGGTTCCACGCGAACGCCTGCCGCTCCACTATCACCGTGTCCGACGCGGGCGTCGCCAGGTAGTCGCGGGTCGCGTAGCCGGTCGGGCCGCCCTGGTGGTGCCGGCTCGCTTCGTCCGGCGGGAACCGGTGCGCCGCGTACGCCGCCGCCCCGGCCGCATACGCCGCGCCCACCCGCGCGCCGGGCACGGTCGCGTCGAGGAACGCCGCCTCCACCCGCAGCAGCCGGCCGTACTCCGCGGCGTGCCGCAGCCGGCCGAACGACACGAAGCGGGTGAGGTTCGCGATCAGCCCGCCGCCGCGCGCGCACGCGACGAGCATGACGAGGTCGCTGAGCGGCGCGCCCGTCGGCAGCGGGTGCCGGTGCACCCCGACCCGCGAGCCGCCGGCGACGAGCAGCACGACGGGGTCGAGGCCGCGGGCGAGCAGGTGGCCGCCGAGCGCCGCGGCCGCCGCGTGCTCGGTGTGCTGGGGCGTCAGCGTGAGGACGGCGTCGGTCATCGCCGCGGCCGCCGCCGCGGCGACCGCGCGGTAGCGCGCCACCTCGGCCGGCAGCAGCGACCGCCGCAACGGCTCCGCGTCGGCGTCGGTGCCGTACCGCGACCCGCTCGGCAGGGCCGCGGCGAGGTCCGCCGCCCACGGCAGCACCACCCACCGCGCGTCGGCCAGCGTGGCCAGCTCCTCGGCGCGCAGCCGGTCCGCCTCGTTTCCCGCGGTGAACACCTCGACGCCGTCGCGGCGGACGACCAGCGACACCACCGATGTCTCGGGCGTGATGTGGCCGCGACCGCCGTCGGAGTACCACGCGACGTTGCCGGGGCTGCGCAGCACCAGCCCGTCCAGCCCGCACTCGTCGAGCAGCCGGACGACCCGCGCGTGCTTCTCGGCGTTCACTCGCCCCTCAGCGCGCGGCGCAACTGCTCGGCGGTCTCCTCGGGGACCGTGTCGTTGACGAACGCCCCGCCGCCCAGCTCGGACCCGGCGAGGTACTTGAGCTTCGTCGCCGTCCGGTGCGGCGGCGTCAGCTCGATGTGCAGGTGGCTGACGTGCTGCCACTGGCCGTCGTCGGTCGGCGCCTGGTGGATCGACATGACGTACGGCAGCTCGAAGCCGAACAGCCGGTCGTACGCCGTCAGCACCGCCTTGAGCACCTCGGCCAGGCGGCGGCGTTCCGGGTGAGTCACATCCAGCAGCGAGGCGCAGTGCCGGCGCATGACGACGTGCACCTCGTACGGGTACCGCGCCCAGAACGGCACGTATGCCACCGCGCTCTCGTTGCCCACGACGACGCGCACGCCGTCCAGGCGTTCGCGGGCGACGACGTCGCAGAAGACGCAGGTGCCGTTCTCGGCGAAGTGCGCGAGCGCGGCGGTGAGCTCCCGCATCGGCCGCGGCGGGATCTCCGGGTACGCGTAGACCTGCCCGTGCGGGTGGTCGAGCGTGACCCCCATCGCCTGGCCCTTGTTCTCGAACACGAAGACGTAGGCGACCTCGTCGCGGCGGCCCAGCTCGGCGTACCGGTCGGCCCACACGTCGACCAGCCGGGCGATGCGCTCCGGCTCCATGTCGGCCAGCTTGAGGTCGTGGTCGTCGGAGTACACGACGACCTCCGCCGCGCCGCGCGCGGGCGCGACCTCGTACCCGCCGCCGCCCTGCGTTGCCGGCTCCGGCGCGTCCGTCGTGAACGAGGGGAAGCGGTTCTCGAAGACGACGAAGTCGTAGCGGTCGCGCGGGATCTCGGTCGGCGCGTCGGGGTCGCGGGTCGGGCAGAGCGGGCAGTGCTCGGCCGGCGGCAGGAATGTCCGGTCCTGCCGGTGCGACGCGAACGTCGTCCACTCGGCGGCCGTGGGGTTGCGGCGGCGCTCGGCGGTCATCCGACCGGCTCCCAGGAGTAGAACGACAGGTGCCGGCCGTCGTCCTTGACGACCCGCTCCCTGGTGAACCGCGGTCGCGGGTCGGCCGCCCACGTGACGATGTCGCCGAGCACCGCGAGGGCCGCCGCGTCGCGCCGTACCGCCGGGCCGACCAGCCGGTACTGGCAGACGATCAACCGGCCGCTGCCGACCCGGTGCGAGCCGACGATGCGGCCGGTGACGGAGTTCGGCGCCGGCTTGTACGCGATGACCTCCGGCACGTCCGGCCACGACTCACCGCCGAGCCGGACGACGATCGACGTCGCCTGGATCGTGGAGTCCTCGGCGACCAGTACGGCCCGGCGCGGCAGCGACGGCAGCGACCCCTCGTCGGTGGTGAAGTGGAACACCGTCGAGCCCCACACGGTCTCGACGTCCACGATCTCCGCGGGCACCGGGTAGTGCCCGCCCGCCGCCGCTGACTGCGCCAGCACGACCACCGTCTCGCCGGCGGCCAGCCGCGCGCACAGGTCCGCGGTCATGTCCGGTGTCAGCGCGAACTCCGCGACGAACGTCGGCCCGCTGTCGCCGACGGACGCGCCGACGTTCGCCAGCGCGGCGGCCGTGTCGCCGTCGCCGACGATCCGCACGGCGTACCGCGCGTCAGGCGGCTCGACCACGTGGATCGGGTAGCGGTTCTCGGCGACCGGTACGCCGCCCGCGGACAGCCGCAGCACGAGGTCGTGGCTGCCCGGCACCTCGGGAACGGAGATGGTGACCTCGCCGTACGCCGCCGCGTCGAACGCCGGCAGCACGGCGATCCGGGTGCCCCACGACGACTCGTCGAAGCGGGCCAGCAGCTTCGCCTCGCTCAGCGCGCTCGTGTCCCTCGACATGAGCTCCTCGGGACCCTGCGGCTCCGGGGTGTCGCCGAAGCGCACCTCGACGGTCACGTCGCGCAGCTCGCCGCCGTCGTTGGCGACGTGCAACGGTGCCGAGAGCAGCGTGCCGACCTGCACGACCAGCGAGTCGAGCCGCAGCATCGGCAGCACGGTCTGGTTGGCGCGCTTGACCTCCCCGACCGCGAGCGGCTTCGGGTTGCGGTACAGGTCGAGCAGGCCGTTGAGCTCGTGCGGCACGTCGGTCAGCTCGGTGAGGCAGTAGCCGCCGATGTGGTCGTGCCGGCGGAACACCTCGGTCTGCAACCGGTCGGACAGGCCCTGGTAGCGCTGCGTCTCCGCGACGAACCGCGCCAGCGTGGACGGCCACAACGACGCCGCGAGCCCCGCGGCGTACATGTCGTGGGTGTCCCAGAACGGCGCCTCCGGCATGGCCGGCATGTCCGGCAGGCCCCAGTCGCCGAACTCGGTGACGTAGAACGGCTTGCCGAGGTCGCGCGCCTCGAGCGACGTGCGCTCGATCTTCGCCAGGTACTCCGCGTGCAGCCGGCCGTACCAGTGCGCGGTGAGGATCGGTGAGCAGAACACCCGCTCCGGCTCCGGCTCCACCCACTCGTTCTCGATGCACGGCCGGGTCGGGTCGAGCTCGACGACGGCGGCGTACAGCGTGCGCGCGAACTCCTCGTAGCTGTCCCAGTGGTGCGACCCCTCGCGGTCGAGCGTCAGCTCGTTCATCGCCGCCCAGAGGATGACGCTGGGGTGGTTGCGGTCGCGGCGCACCTGCTCGCGGATCGCGCGCAGGCAGGCGCGCGCCGTCTCGGTGTCCGCGCCCATGTCGTCGTGGTCGATGGGCTCCGCGACCGGCAGGTCGCACTCGACCAGCATCCCGAGCTCGTCGCACACGTCGAGGTAGACCGGGTCGAACGCCTTGATGTGCAGCCGCACGGTGTTGAAGCCCATGCCGGCGGCGGCGCGGACCTCCGCCTCGATCTCGTCGCGCGAGCCCTCGGCGTAGAGCCGGTCGGCGGTGAAGCCCTGCACGAGCACCGACTTCATCCGGTACGGCTCGCCGTTGATCCGCAGGACGGTGCCCTCGATCGTGATGGTGCGGAAGCCGAAGCGCACCCGCTTGGTGTCGCTGAGGGCGCCGGCCACCACCGTGTCCACCAGCGCCGTGTACAGGTGCGGGTCGCCGGGGTGCCAGCGCACGGCCGGCGTGGCGCCGAACACCACCTCGACGACCTCCGACGCGCCGGGCGCGAGCCTCAGCTCCCGGTCGTCCACCTGGCTGACGACGCGGGTGCCGAGCCGCGCGGTCACCGGGTCGGCCGCGCGGTTGACGACCTCGACGCGGACCCGCAGGTCGTCGGGGTCGCCGTTGACGAACACGTCCTCGACCACGACCGGGCCGTGCCTGCGGAGCGTCACCGGCTGCCAGATGCCGCCGTAGGTCATGTAGAGGCTGGGCCGGCTGGGGAAGTGGTTGTTCGCCCAGCCCTGCTTCCCGTGCGGCAGCCGGATGTGCTCGGGGTCCTCGAGCGCCGGGTCGTACACGCGGACGACCAGCTCGTTCTCGCCCGCCCGCAGCGCTCGGGTGACGTCGAACGAGAACGGCGTGAACGGGCTGTCGTGGCCGCCGAGGCGGACGCCGTTGAGGGACACCTCGGCGATGTCCATGACGGCGCCGAACGTGAGCGTCCAGTACCCGTCAGGGTCGGCGACGACGAAGCAGCGGCGGTACGTCGCGTAGCCGTCGAGCTCGAGGAAGCCCTGCGCCTCCCAGAGCCCAGGTACCTCGATCGACTCGGGCACCGTCGCGTCGCCGGGGAAGAACTCCCAGGTGCCGTCGAGGGACGCGACGCCGTACTCGTCGAAGTCGAGCCGGTCGCCCATCAGGCGGGGTCCCCGCGGCGGCGCGCAGCGCCGTCGTGGGGTGCGACCACGGCCACCTTGCCGGCCACGCCGCTGTCGGCCACGTCGTACGCCTCCGCCACCCGGTCGAGGGAGAACTGGTGTGTCACGAGGGCATCCGGGTGCAGGCCCCACCTTACGAGGCGTTCGAGGAGCTCGGCGGTACGCCACCTGCTGGTTACCCACGAGCCGAGGACCGTGAGGTTGCGGTGGATGAGCACCTTGCTCACGTCGAAGTCGACCCGGCCGCCCTCGCCGACGAACGCGATCCGCCCCCAGCGCCGCGCACCCTCCAGCGCGGTGAGCCGCCCGGACGCCACGCCCGAGCAGTCGATCGCGGTCTCGCAGCCGGAGCCCTGCGTGAGGCGGCGGACCTCGGCGGCGGCGTCCCCGTCGGCCGGGATGGCCTCGTCGCAGGCGCCGGTCTCCAGCGCGAGCGCGCGGCGTTCCGGCGCCGGGTCCACGCCGATGACCCTGGTCGCGCCCATCGCCTTGCCGAGCAGCCCGGCCGCGAGCCCGACCGGCCCGAGGCCGGTGACGAGCAGCGCGCCCCGCCCCGAGACGTCGATGCGGCACAGGGCCTCGTACGCCGTCCCTGTCGAGCAGGCGACGCTGGCGCCGTCGAGGTAGGAAAGCTCGTCGGGCAGCCGGACCAGGCTGCGTTCCTCGGCGAGGATGAACTCCGCGTGGCCGCCGTCGCGTTGCCAGCCGTACGCCTTGCGGTCGGGCGACTCGCACGAGATGTCGTAGCCGCTGGTGCAGTCGGCGCACGTCCCGCAGCCGGCGATGTGGTACACGACCACGCGGTCGCCCGGCCCGAACGTCGTGACGCCCGGCCCGGCCTCGACCACCTGCCCGCACGGCTCGTGCCCGCCGACGACCCCCTGGTACGCCTCCGCGCCGACGCCGAGGTGCTCGCGGTAGATCGCCCGCAGGTCGCTGCCGCAGATCGTGGACGCGCCCATCCGCAGCAAGAGCTGGCCGGGCCCCGGCTCGGGCACCGGCACGTCGCGCAGGTCGACGACCCGCCCCCCGGGCAGGTACGCCGCGCGCATCGTTCGCGCCACGGCCGGCTACCGCGAGTCGACGCGGGGGTCGGCGGGGCCGCTGCCCGCGCCGGTGGTCGCGACCGCCGCGGCGATCTCGTCCAGGTCCTCGTCCGTGAGCGCCAGGGTCGCGGCCGGCAGCCAGCCCTGGATCTGCTCCGGCCGGCGCGCGCCGACGATCGCGCCGGTGACACCGGGCCAGGCCAGCACCCACGCGACCGCCACGGCCGCGACGGGGACGCCGTGCCGGTCGGCGACCGGGCGCAGCGCGTCCGCGAGCGCGAGGTTCCGCCGGCCGTTGTCGCCGGTGTAGTCCTCGTTCGACTTGCGCCAGTCGTCGTCGGGCAGCGTCGCGATCCGCTCGGCGGTCATCGCGCCGGACAGCAGGCCGGCCTGCATCGGGCTGTAGACGATGACGCCGGAGTCGTTCTCCGCGCACCACGGGATCACGTCGGCCGCGGCGTCGCGGCGGATCAGGCTGAACGGCGGCTGCAGCGTGTCGACGTGCGCGACACCCTCGGCCTGCTCGAGCTGCTTCACGTCGTGGTTGGACAGGCCGATGGCGCGCACCTTGCCAGACTGCTTCAGCTCGGCCATGACCGACCAGTACTCGTCCAGGGGCGTGCCGTCGGTCGGCGGCCAGTGCACCTGGTACAGGTCGATCGTCTCGACCCCGAGCCGGCGCAGCGAGTCCTCGCACTCCTGGCGTACCGAGTCCGGCGCCATCGCGTTGTGCGGGTCGCCCGCGTCGTCCCACCGCAGGCCGCACTTCGTGAAGACGTACGGCGCGTCGCCCTGGAGCTCGCGCAGCGCGCGGCCGACGACCTCCTCCGAGCGGCCGTAGCCGTAGAACGCCGCGGTGTCGATCCAGTTGATCCCCGCCTCGACCGCCGCGGTGATGGCGGCGACGGAGTCGTCGTCGTCCTGCCCGCCCCAGCCGGTGCCGCCGATCGCCCAGGCGCCGAAGCCCACGCGGGTGATCTCGATGCCGGACGTGCCGAGGACAGCCGTGGGGAGAGTCATGGCGCGTTGCTACCCAAGCGGGTGCGGCCTACGCAACGCCTTCCAGCGGGCGTTCGACACTGCCGGCCAGCGCGACGGCCGGGATCGACGTCACGGACAGCGACCACGGCAGCCCGTCGCCGTCGCGGTGCTGGAAGAACAGGTACACGCGGCCCCTGTCGACGACCGTGCAGCCGTGGCCGTTCTCGCCGCCGACGGCGTAGCGGACCGGGTCGAGTGCCGGTCCGAGCACCTCGTACGGACCCTGCGGCCGGTCGGCGACGGCGAGGAAGATGCGCTGCCGGGTGCCGTGGTCGCCGTCGGGCAGGAAGCAGACCGCGGACAGCAGCGCGCGGCCGTCCGGCAGCTCGGTGAGCTGCCCGCCCTCCAGGCCCCACTCGTACCGTTCGACGCCGCGCGGGTTGTGGCACGTGACGTCGTCGTGCCCGAGCACCACGCCTAGCCGCTCCCACGGTCCGTGCCAGCTGCCGGACGCGCTGCGCGCCAGGTGCAGGTCCGGCTCGCCGACGTTCGCGAAGCCGGCGTAGACGACGTACTTGTCGCCGCCGACCTCGCCCGGGTGCGCGTCGTACAGCCCGACCTCGGTCGTGCGGGGGCGCGAGGTGAGTGCCCGGTCCGTGCAGTGGAAGCTCGCGCCCGCGTCGTCGGAGACGAGGTGGTGGATCGCGCCGCCGGGGGTGTTGTACGACTCCTGCACGAACATGTGCAGCCGCTCGCCGTCCGCGACGACGCCGGGCGCGCACAGGGACGCACCCTCGGCGCCGACGACGTCCGACGGCGGCAGCAGCGTCCACGGCCCGGTCGGGCGCGGCGCGACGGCGTGCACGACGTCGTAGGTCCAGTTCTCCTTGCAACCGGTCGCGAACAGGTGCCACCGGCCCTGGAAGCGGACCACGCACGGGTCCTTCAGCCCGCCGTACGGGCCGAGCGGCATCACCGGCCGCGGCGCTCGCCACGGCAGTGGCGATCTTGCGTCCATAGCGCCCAACTACCCTTCGGTCGTCGGGACGAAGCGCGTCCGGCCGCGCCGTCCACAGCCATCGTCGTCCTCCACAGATCGACGCGCGGCGCGGCACGCCGGTTGCGGGTCCGGTAGACCTGATGCATGGACGAGACGACGACGGCGTTCGCGCCCGGCCGGGTCAACCTCATCGGCGACCACACCGACTACACCGGCGGGCTCGCCTGCCCGATGGCGGTCGACCTCGGCACGACGACCACGCTGCGGCTGGGCGGGGACGAGGTGCGGATCACCTCCGACCAGCAGCCGCTGGAGGCGGTCGTGCCGCTGGACGTCGTGGACCCCGCGATCGTGCGACCGCGCTGGGCGCGCTACGTCGCCGGCGTCGTCTCCGTGCTCCGGCCGCCGGTGGGCGGCACCGGCACGATGACCTCGACCGTGCCCGTCGGCGCCGGCATGTCGTCGAGCGCCGCGCTGGAGCTGTCGGTCGCGCTGGCGCTCGGGTACGAGGGGACGCCGATGGAGCTCGCCACGGCGTGCCAGCGGGCCGAGCACGCGGCGGTGGGCGTGCCGTCGGGGCTGCTCGACCAGCTCTCGTCGGCGTGCGGCCTTGAGGGGCACGTCATGGTCATCGACTTCACCTCGCTGGACGTCGCGCACTTCCCGCTGCCGCCGGAGGCGGAGGTCGTGGTCGTCCACACCGGCGTGGCGCGCGAGCTGGCCGGGTCGGCCTACGCCGACCGGCGCGCCGAGTGCGAGCGGGCGGCCGCCGAGGCGGGGCCACTGGCCGCGGCGACCGTGGACGACGTCGAACGCCTCGCCGACCCGTTGCTGCGCCGCCGCGCGCGGCACGTCGTCACCGAGAACGCGCGGGTGCGGGCGTTCGCGGCGGCGCTGCGGAGCGGCGACCTGGTCACCGCCGGGCGGCTCATGGGCGAGAGCCACGCGAGCCTGGCGACCGACTTCGAGGTGACGACCGAGCCGCTGGACACCCTCGCCGCGCGGCTGGCGGCGCTGCCCGGGGTGTTCGGGGCGCGGATGACCGGCGCGGGCTTCGGGGGTTGCGTGGTGGCCCTCGGCACGCCCGGCGCGGTGACAGAAGGGTGGCGGGTGCGCGCGGTCGGCGGGGCTAGGCGGGTGATGGACCCGACCGTATGCTCAGGGTGATCTAGCGCTGGGTAGACCCCGCCCTCGGGCGGACCGTGGAGACACCGCGGTGCCCATAGTTCGCGCGGGGCTTGTGCCCTCTCCGCGCCTCCGTGACCCCGGAGCGCAGTGCTGAACAGCGTCACGAACATCCGATCCGGCAACGCCCAGGCCGGCGGCTCTGCCGCCGCCCCGGTCGCGCAGGTGCGGCCGCGTGCCGCCGCGGCTCCGGCCGCCGTTCCTGGCCACCACCCAGCACCCGCACCGGCACCGTCCGTCGTGCTCGACCTCGCCGACGTGACCGCACTCGACGCGGCCGGCGTCGCCACGCTCGCCGAGGCGTGCGCCACCGCCCGCGCCGCGGGGCGGTCGTTCGCGCTCGCCAACCCGTCGCCGCGGGTGCTCGACGCGCTCCGCGCCGGGCCGCCCGAACTGGTGGCGTCCGTCCGTCAGCTACCCGCGCTGCACGTCGTTCCGGAGCCGCCGCCGGTCGACTGCGAGGCGCTGATCCGCGACCACCGCGACCTCGCCGACCGGCTCGCGGCACGGTTCGCCGGGCGCGGGCAGCCGTTCGAGGACCTCAAGCAGGTCGCCTACCTCGGGCTGGTGACCGCCGCGCAGCGGTTCGACCCGGGCCGCGCGGTGCAGTTCAAGACCTACGCGCAGGCGACCATCGCCGGCGAGCTCAAGCGGCACTTCCGCGACCACGCCTGGCAGCTGCACGTCGCCCGGCCGGTGCAGGAGCTCTACCTCGCCGTGCGGGCCGCCAGCGAGGAGATGACCCACGCCGGCGGCCGGACGCCGACCCCGGCCGAGCTGGCCAAGCGGCTCGGCGTCACCGAGGAGCAGGTCGTCGAGTCGCTCGAGGTGCGTTCGGCCCTGCGGGTCGAGTCGCTCGACGCGCCCCGCGACGGCGACGACGACGTCGCGCCGTGGCGGAACGAAGCCGTCGTAGAGGAGGGGTACCGCACGGTCGAGGAGCGGTCGTGGCTGGTGCCCGCGCTGCAAGCGCTGTCCGAGCGAGAACGCCACATCGTCAAGCTGCGCTTCTTCGACGGGCTGGCGCAGTCGGCGATCGCGGCCGAGGTGGGCATCAGCCAGATGCACGTGTCGCGGCTGCTCGCCCGCGCGTTGGAGACGCTGCGCGCGGCCGCGAACGAGTAGCGCGCAACCCGCTCCGGGCGGAGCGCCGGGGCGCTAGCCTTCCGTAGGGGGCTGCGGCGTCGCCGCGAGCCCCGGTACGCGGAGGTGGGGACATGGGCGACATCGGGTCGCAGATCGGTGGCCCGACCGATCCCGCCGGTCCGCACGCGCCGTTCCCGCCGGCCGGCTGGTCGAAGCCGCAGACCAGCACCAGCGCCGTCTTCGCGCTCGTCTGCGCGGTCGGGTCGTGGGTGCTGTTCCCGCTGGTACCGGCGATCGTGGCGTTGATCCTGGCGCGCAACGCCCAGGAGGAGATCGCCACCTCGGCCGGCCGTGTCACCGGCGCCGGCCTCGCCAACGCCGCCCGCGTCACCGCGTGGGCCAACATCATCACCTCGACGCTCGTGATCGTCGGGGCACTGCTCGTCCTCGTCCTCATTGGAGCGTGGTGGCTGTGACCGAGCCAGGCGGCACCGACCCGAACGCGTCCGGCTGGTCCGACGCCGGCTCGCAGCCGTGGGGCGGCCAACCGCCCGCCGACCCGTCGTGGGGCGCGACCCCACCACCGCCCGGCTTCGGTGACCCCGCGTACGGCGGCCAGCCCGGCTACGGCGGCCAGCCCGGCTGGGGTGCGCAGCCCCCCGGGTACGGCGGGCCCCCCGGCTACGGCGCCCCCGGCTACGGCAACCAGCCCGGCTACGGCGGCCCGCCCGGGTACGGGCCGGGGCCGTACGGCTACTACGCCGCGCCGCAGACCGACGGCAAGGCGATCGGCGCGCTGATCTGCGCCATCGCCGCGTGGGTCGTGTGCCCGTTCGTCACCGCGGTGGTGGCGGTGATCCTGGCCGGCCAGTCGTCGCGGGACATCCGCAACTCCAGCGGGCGACTAGGCGGCGAGGGCATGAACACCGCCGCCCGCGTCATCGCGTGGGTCAACATCGCCGGCTGCGTGCTCTTCTTCTTGTTCTTCGTGTCCGCGATCGCCGCCGCCCCCGGGTAGCGGCGCCCGCGCTCAGGGGTTCGAGACGCAGGTGTCGTGCACGCAGTAGTACGTCGTCACCGGGCCGCCGGGCGCGGCGCAGCTGTAGATGCGCACGCCCGCGCGGTCGAAGTGCTCCATGCACGTCGCGGCAGCGGGGGCGGCGCTGTACGCGCCGAGCGCGGCGGCGAGAGCGATCGATGACGTGAGCAGGCGGCGCATGCGGTCCTCCGGGACGTAGGGGTCAGAGGTAGGTATATATCGCGGACATCGCCGGCCCCGACGTACCGGCGAACGTCGTCACCCGGACGTCGACCGGGCCGAAGCCGGACGGGGCGTCGACGGTGAGCAGCGTGTCGCTGCGGACGTCGACGTTCGTGCCGGGGCGAGCCCCGAAGTAGACGACCGCGCCGGGCTCGAAGCCGGTGCCGACCACGGTGACCTGGTTGCCGCCGTGCAGCGGCCCGTACCGGGGCGACACGCCGCCCACGGCCGGCCAGGCCGGCGTGACCGGGGCACCGAGCAGGGTGAGGTATGTCCGGGCGTGGTGCTGGAACGCCACCTCGTCGACGTACGTCGTCGCCGCGGTCGCGGGCGCGTGGACCGTGAAGCCGTCGTTCAGAACGTGCGGGTTCGCCGTCGGCTGCGCGTACACGTGGCCGTCGCGCAGGTCGTCGGCCCACGCGAGCAGCTCGACGATCGTGGCCGGCGCGACCGGCCCGGGCGCCGGGTACCACTTCTCCGCGGCGGGGAGGTTCTCCCACGCCAGCGGCACGAGGTCGTACGCGTTGTACGTCCGGTACGCCGACGCGCCGAGCTGCTGGTCGTACCAGGTCTGGAAGCTGACCGCGCCCGCGGTCGGCGCGGCGAAGGTCCACACGACCGGCGACACGCCGCCCGGCAGGTCCGTCGCCTCGAGGTACAGCCCGACCGTGGTCGCGAGCGCGCCGCCGAGGCTGTGGCCGGTGACGTAGAGCGCCGGGGGCGCGGGCCGGCTCGCGAGCAGCGTGCCGACGGCCTTGCGCAGCGGCATCTCGGCCAGCCCCGGGTCGCCGGCCTGCCCGGGCGCGCTGGTGACCTTCTCGAACGCCTCCAGGGCGCCCTCGGACACCCGCACGTCGGCGGAGCCACACTCGGGGAACGGCACCGTGCTCCACACCTTCAGGTCCTCGGCGGCGTCCTGCAACGACGCGGTGGTGCCGCGCAGCACGACCGCGACCGCGTTGGCGGCCTCGTCGATCGCGAGGTAGGCGAGGTTGCCGCCGCCCTCGCTCAGCGCCAGCCAGGCGAGCCGCCACAGGCCCACCGTCGCCAGGCCTGGCATGGCGAGCTGCGTCTCGATGCCGGCCGCGATCCGCCGCGCCTGGTCGGAAACGGACTCGTTCGGCAGCGCGGTGGAGCACGTCGGCGCGAGCGCCGACAGCGTCATGAGCACCTGCTCCTTGGACACGGTTCCCCCTTGTGGCGCCCGAGCGGACGCCCGTCCGCGCCGGTATACGCCGGTTTCAGGCCCGCGACAAGAGGTGCGGGCGGCGTAGCCGTGCCGCCCGTCCGGACCGCGACCGCGGTGACCCGCGGCGCCGGACGCACCCGAACTCCGGTAGCAGCCTGCCACCGGTCAGGTCCGGGACTCAGCGGTGGGTCACCGGCCTCGTCGGGTCGATCCGCACGTCATGACGGAGGCGGCGGCGCGCGCGGCCGCGGTGTCGTCGGAGATGACCGCGTCGACGCCCGCCAGGGCGAGGCGCCGGATGTCGGCGCGCCGGTTCACGGTCCACGTGACGACCGCGACGCCGAGCGCGTGCGCGCGCGACACCACGCCAGGGTCGGCGAGCACCGCGCGCACGTGCGGGTGCGCCTCGTCGTGGCCGCCGTCGAGCACCCACCGGACGGCCGCCGCGGCCGGGACACCCTGCGGTGTCAGGACGCCGGTGCGGACCGGCAGGTGCCGGCGTAGGCAGGCGAGCGCGTCGCGGTCGAACGACGACACGACGACGTCCGACTGCCGGGTGACGGCGAGCCGCCGCAGCACGCCCGCCACGGCGACCGCGGTCTCCTCCGCCCCGCCGACGGTGCCCCACGGCGTCGTCTTCATCTCGACCACCAACCGCCCACGACCGCGTACGGCGGCCACGACGTCGGCGAGGCCGGGCACCTCGTGGCCTCCGGCCAGGCGGACGCCCGCCACCATCCGGCGGGTCATCGCCGTGACGTCACGGTCGATGCCCGCGACGCGCGCGAGCGTCGGGTCGTGGAGGCAGACGACGGCCCCGTCGGCGGTCAGCCGCACGTCGACCTCGACACCGTCGGCGCCGAGCCGCAACGCGCGGTCCACGGCGGCGACGGTGTTCTCCGGGTGCGCGGCATCCGCGGCGCCGCGGTGTCCCACGATCAACATGGGACGACGTTCGCCCGCCGCGGCATCCCCGGCGTGAACCCGCGGCGACGGCGGGGCCAACGTCTCCGGACGATTCCGCGCTACGTCCCGACCTTGCCGCCGCCGGTCTTGCGGATGACGACGGTCGCCGCCCGCGGCCGGCCGGCCGGGTCGTAGTCGGGCCAGTTCGAGACCGCCCTCGGGTTGGACACGGTCGGCGTCCCCCACGCCGTCGTCGCCTCGCCGGGGTGCTGGACGTTGACGAACATCGTCTCCTGGTCGGGCGTCGTGACGACGCCGGTGATCTCCGCGCCGCGCGGCCCGGTGAGGAACCGGCGGATCTCGCCGGTCGCCGGGTCGGCGGCCAGCATCATGTTGTTGCCGATGCGGTCGTACTTCCGCGACGCGAGGTTCTGCGCGCTGTTCGAGATGTCGGTCTGGATCCACAGCCGGCCGTCCGGGTCGGCCCAGATGCCGTCCGGCGAGCCGAACAGCGGCTGGCCGGCCGGCACGAGCCGCCCCTCCGGCTGGTAGCCGGGGTCGCCGGCGAACGCGAACACGTCCCAGCCGAACTCCGTCCACGTGTTGCCGTCGCGCGCCTCCGCGATGCGCACGATGTGGCCGTAGACGTTGTTGCCGCGCGGGTTCGCGGGGTCAGGGCCGTTGCTGCCGTTGGTGAGCGTGACGAACAGGTGCCCGGTGTGGGGGTGCACCGCGACCCACTCCGGCCGGTCCAGCTTGGTGGCGCCGAGCGCGTCCGCGGCCTGCCGCGTCCGGATCATCACGTCGGCCTGGTCGGCCCAGCCGCCGGCGGGCGTGAGCGGCCCGGTCCCCCACTCGAGCGGGAGCCAGGTGCCGCTGCCCGAGGCGTCGAACCGCGCGACGTACAGGGTCCCCTCGTCGAGCGGGCTGCGCCCGCGGGCCCGCATCTGCCGCCACGGCTTCGCGCTGACGAACTTGTAGAGGTACTCGCCGTTCTCGTCGTCGCCGCCGTAGACGACGGCGCGGCCGCGCTCCTCGGTGACGGTGGCGCCCTCGTGCTTGAACCGGCCGAGCGCGGTGCGCTTGACCGGTGTGGCCGTCGGGTCGAACGGGTCGATCTCGACCACCCAGCCGAACCGGTTCAGCTCGTTGCGGTTGGCGGCGAGGTCGAACCGCGGCGCGGCCTTGTGCCAGTTGTAGCCGAAGCCGCCGCGGGTAACGCCGTACCGCGCCTCGTGCGGGGTCGGCGTCCACGCGGAGTCGGTACCGAAGTAGCCGTTCCAGTTCTCCTCGGCGGCGAGGTACGTGCCCCACGGCGTGACGCCGTGGCCGCAGTTGTTCAGCGTGCCCATGGGCGCGTTGTTGGAGCGCAGCATCGGGTGGTCGGCCGTAACGGGGCCGGAGAACGCCACCGGCGTCGTGCCGGTGATCCGGCGGTTGTACCGGGACTCGACGTGGCGCCAGCGGCCGCCGGCCAGGCGTACCTCGACCACCGTCACGCCGTGGGCGGCGAGCGCCTTCGCCACCTTGTCGGGCGTCATGGTCGCCGCGCCGTCCGGGTTGAGGAGCACCTGGTCGACGTACTCGTGGTTGACCACGAGCAGGCCGCGCCGGTTGCGCTCGGGGCCGTCCCCGAGCGGGAAGAAGTGGAGGCCGTCGTGGTGCATCCCGACCTGCCGTTCCTGCTCGGCGGCGGTGTTCGACCCGTCCTTGCGCCAGGCCGGCCCGGTCGGCGACAGCGGCGTACCCCAGGGGATCAGCACCTCGTACTCGTATCCCGGCGGGACGACGAACGTGTCGGCGGCGCTGGTCGGCACCTCGGAGAACCCCAGCAGCTGCCGCGGCGCACCGGGCCGTTGTCCCACGGCGGCGGCAGCGGGCCGCGCGCCGAGGGCGCCGCCGCTGAAGAAGCCGACGGCCGCGGCCGCCATCGAGCCGCGCAGCAACGACCGGCGCGAGACGCGCGCGTCGATCATCGCCGCGAGGGCGGGGTTGTCGGTCGGGTTGGAGCCGATGTCGTCGGTGTCCTGCACGGCGTTCTCCTCGGTCGTAGTGGCCGGACGCCACGCTAAGGACGTGCGGAGTCAGCCGGCTGTCGGGGCGATGTACCGGTCGTGAACGGCGCGGGAAAGGTCGGCCAATGCCCACCGGGAAGGGCCTGCGCGACGGCGCGGGAGTCGGCGAGAGGAACTCGGGGTGAACGTCCGGGGCCGCGTTACGCACCCCTGGGGACGGGCCGGTGGACAACCCACCGGCCCGGGCGCGGCCGCGCGGCGGTCAGCCGAAGCGGCCGGTGATGTAGTCCTCGGTGCGCCGCTCACCCGGGTTGCTGAAGATCTTCGCCGTCACGTCGTACTCCACGAGGCGGCCGATGCGGCCGCCGTTGGGCAGCGCCTCGGCGGTGAAGAACGCGGTGCGGTCGGAGACGCGCGCCGCCTGCTGCATGTTGTGCGTGACGATGACGATCGAGTACTCGCGCTTGAGGTCCTGCATCAGGTCCTCGATCCGGCTGGTCGCGATCGGGTCCAGCGACGAGCACGGCTCGTCCATCAGGATCACGTCGGGCGAGACCGCGATGCAGCGCGCGATGCACAGCCGCTGCTGCTGACCACCCGACAGCGCGAACGCGCTCGCCTTCAGCTTGTCCTTCACCTCGTCCCACAGCGCGGCGCGGGTCAGCGCCTCCTCGACGATGTCGTCGAGGCCGCTTTGCCGGCCCTTCAGCCGGGGGCCGAACGCGACGTTGTCGTAGATCGACTTCGGGAACGGGTTCGGCTTCTGGAAGACCATCCCGATGCGCCGGCGCAGCTCGATGACGTCGACCCGCGGGTCGTGGACGTCCTGGCCGTGGTAGCGGACCGCGCCGGTGACCTCGGCACCGGGGACGAGGTCGTTCATCCGGTTGAGGCAGCGCAACACGGTGCTCTTGCCGCAACCGGACGGACCGATCAGCGCGGTGATCTCCCGGAAGCCGAAGTCGAGGTGCACGTTCTCGATCGCGGGCACGCCGTGGTACGAGACGGCGACGTCGTCGAGGCTCAGCACCGCCTCCAGGAGCGGCCCAGGCGTGGTCTCCGGGTGCCGCAGGTGCACCGCTGCTGGCCGGCCTGCCTGGCTCATCTCACTCCCGCGGTTCAAGGTTGTCGCGTCGTACACCGTCACCACCTCTTCTGGTGCCGGTTGCGCAGGACGATGGCGACCGAGTTCATGACGAGCAGCAGCCCCACCAGCACGATGATCGCCGCCGCCGCCAGCACCCGGAACTCGTCCTGCGGCCTGGTGACCCAGTTGTAGATCTGCAGGGGCAGCACGGTGAACGCGCTGCCGAGCCCCTTCGGGTCGAACGTGATGAACGTGATGCCGCTCACCAGGAGCAGCGGCGCCGCCTCGCCGATCGCCCGGCTCAGCGCGAGAATCGTGCCGGTGACGACGCCGGGGAAGGCCGCCGGCAGCACCTGCCGGGACACCGTCTGCCACTGCGTCGCGCCGAGCGCCAGCGCCCCCTGGCGGATGCTGTTCGGCACCGCGCGCAACGCCTCGCGCGACGCGAGGATGACGACCGGCAGCACGAGCAGCGTGAGCGCGAGCGACCCCGCGAGCACCGAGGGCCCGAGTCCGATGCCCCGGACGAGGAACCCGAGCGCGAGGATGCCGTAGATGATCGACGGCACCGCGGCGAGGTTCTGGATGTTCACCGCGAGCGCGCGGTTGTACCAGCGCCGCTCGTCGGCGTACTCCTCGAGGTAGATCGCGGTCGCGACGCCGATGGGGATAGTGAACAGCGCGGTGAACCCGACCACCCAGACGGTGCCGAGGATCGCCGACCGCGCGCCGGCCCGGCGCGGGTTGGCCGAGGGGAAGCGCTGGAACAGGTCCGCGTTCAGCCGCGGCAGCCCGCTCGACACGATCTCGTAGAGCAGGGTCGCCAGCGCCAGCAGCCCGAACGCGAGGCACAGGAAGAGCAGCGACCGGAACGCCAGCCCCTTCAGCGCGCGCGCCCGCGGCGCCGGCGGGATGGCGTTCGGCTCGGCGACGGGGGCGTCGGCGAGGGACGCGCTCACTCGTACACCTCGCGGAAGCGGCGCACCATGCGGATGGAGAGCAGGTTCATGACGAACGTCGCGAGGAACAGCAGCGACCCCACCGCGAAGATCGTGTCGTAGCCGGTGCTCCCGACCTGCACGTCGCCGGAGGCCGCCTGCGCGATGAACGACGTCAGCGTCTGCATCCCCTCGCGCGGGTCGGCGGTGAGCCTGGCGGTCGACCCGGCCGCGACCACGACGATCATCGTCTCGCCGAGCGCGCGCGAGATGCCGAGGATGATCGCGGCGGCGATGCCGGACAGGGCCGCGGGGAAGACGACCTTGCGCGTGACCGTCGCCGGCGAGCTCCCCAGCGCGTACGCGCCGTCGCGCAGCGCGCGCGGCACCGCGCTCATCGCGTCCTCCGTCAGCGACGCGACGGTCGGCAGGATCATGACCCCCATGACGAGCCCCGCCGAGAGCGCGTTGTACGTCGACGGCGGGTCGTCGCCCGGCCAGATCGCGCGCAGCAGCGGCGTGACGAAGGTCAGCGCGAAGAAGCCGTAGACGACGGTCGGCACGCCCGCGAGCAGCTCCAGGACTGGCTTGAGCACCCGGCGTGACCGGCTGCTCGCGAACTCGCTGAGGTACGCCGCCGCGCCGATTCCGAGCGGCACCGCGACAGCCAGCGCGATGACCGTGATGACGACCGTCGCGCCGACCAGCGGCAGCACGCCGAAGTGCGGGTCGGCGAACAGCGGGCTCCACGTCGTGCCGGTCAGGAAGTCCAGGACCGGCACGTCGCGGAAGAACCCGACGGCCGGGATCGCGAGAGCCACCACGATCCCGGCCGTCGTGAGGACGCTCACGGCCGTTGCCGCGAGCAGGACGCCCTGCACCACGCGTTCGCCGTACCGCGGCCGGCCGTGGCGGAGCAGCGCGGTACCCGCGTCGGCGGTGCGTGACGTCATGGCGTGGATCCTCCGGTCGCCGGCAGTCAGGCCGACGGGGTCGGGGTGCCGGCCTTCGACAGCAGGGACGCGATCTTCGCGTCGAGCGTCGCGCGCTCCGCGTCGGTCAGCGGCACGTACCGCGCCTCCTCCGCGATGCGCGTCGCGTCCTTCGCGTAGAACTCGACGAACGCCCGGCCCTCGGGTCGAGCGAGCAGCGCCGCGCTCGGGTAGATGAACAGGGGGCGCGCGAGCGGCTCGTACGTCCCGGCCTGCACCGTGGCGATGCTCGGCGCGACGCAGCCCTTGCCCGCGTCGATCTGCAGCGCCTTCAGCTTCTGGGCGTTCTCCTCGTAGTAGGTGAAGCCGAAGTAGCCGAGGCCGCCCTTGTCGCCCGCGACGCCGGTGACCGTGCGGTTGTCGTCCTCGGTCGCCTCATAGTCCGTGCGGCTACGGCCTTCGTCACCGTTGATCTCGTCGGTGAAGTAGTCGAACGTCCCGGAGTCGGTTCCGGCGCCGAACAGCTTCAGCGGCACGTCCGGGAACGCCGGGTCGACCTGGTTCCAGTTGTTCACCTTCGAGCCCTGGTCCCAGATCTTCTTGAGCTGCTCGACCGTGATGCAGTCGATCCAGTCGTTCTCCTTGTTGACGACCACCGACAGCGCGTCGTTGGCGACCGTGAGCTCCTCGAACGTGATGCTCTTGGCCGCGCACGCCGCCTTCTCCTCGTCCTTGATCGGCCGGGACGCGTCGGAGATGTCGGTCTCGCCGTTGCAGAACTTCTCGAAGCCGCCGCCGGTGCCGGACGTGCCGACGGTCACCTGGACGTTCGGCTGGGTCTGGCGGAACAGCTCCGCCGCCGCCTCGCTCAGCGGTGCGACGGTGCTGGATCCGTCGACCCGGATGGTGCCGCTCAGTGCCGGCGCGCCGGTGGCGCCGGGGCCGGTTGCGGCGGTGTCGCCGCCGCACGCCGCGGCGCCCAGCGCGAGGGCGACAGTGCCTGCGGTGGCGGCGAGCCGCGATCGCGTTCTCGGGTTTCGCACGAAATGCCTCTCTTTTCACAGTCCTTGGGATCTCGACGTCACCGACGCTAGGTGGGGCAGATGTCGGCCGGTCGGTGAGCCGGTGAACGGGCGATGAACCCTCCGGGAAGACCCGGCTGCGGCTCGTTCGCTACAGCACGACGACGCGTTCGCCGGTGACGAGGTAGACGACCCGGCGGGCGACGGAGACCGCGTGGTCGGCGAACCGCTCGTAGAAGCGGCCGACCAGTGTCACGTCCACGACCGCCTCGATGTCGCCCGCCCAGTCGTCGCGCAGGATCACCCCGAACAGCCGCTTGTGCAGCTCGTCCATCGCGTCGTCGTCGGTCTCCAGCTCGTGCGCGAGCGCGACGTCGCGGTACGCCACGACGTCGCACGCTTTGCCCATGATGCGCTGGGCGACGTAGCCCATCTCGCGGATCTCCGGCCGCAGCGCGCGCGGGATCGCAGGCTGCGGGTACCGGCGCCGGGCGACCTTCGCGACGTGCAGCGCGAGGTCGCCGGCCCGTTCGATGTCCGCGACCATGCGCAGGCTCGTCACGAGCACGCGCAGGTCGGTCGCCACCGGCTGCTGCCGCGCGAGCAGGTCGAGCGCCTGCGCCTCGATCATGTGGTACCGCTCGTCGATGAACCGGTCGCCGGCGATGACCAGCTCCGCATCCTGCAGGTCCGCGTCGAGCAGCGCGGTCGTCGCGCGGGCCATCGCGGCGGCCACGGCCCGGCCGAGCTCGGCGAGCCCGTCGCCGATGCGGTCGAGCTCGTCGTGGTACGCGTCGCGCACGGTGCCTCCCTAGTGTCGTCGCAGCGACCCTCTCCGGTGCGGGTGGGCGTTCCGGCAACGCCGGAATGAACGTCGGGGTGCCCGCCGATGAAATGTCGGTGCCGTTTCGGCGCAGGGGCGGATCCGGCGGTCGCGACGGCGTCGCGCGCACCTAGCATCCGCAGCGTGCTCGCCGTCTGGATACTCGTCGCGTTCGTCGCGGGAGTGACCGCCGCGTCCGTCCGCCGCCGGTCGGCGCGGCCGGTCCCGGCGCGCGCCGGCGTGTCCGCGGAGTCGTTGACCAGGGCCTCCGCCGACGTGGTCGTCGCGGCCCTCGCGACCGGCGTCGTGGTGCTCGACGGCGGCGAGGACGTCGTGTGGACCAACCCCGCCGCGGAGGAGCTGCGTGTCACCACGGGGCGCCGGCTCACGAACGCGGCGCTCGCGCACGTCGTCCGCGGCGCGCGCCGGTCCGAGCGCCCGGTGCACGACCTGGTCGACCTCGGTGACGGGCGCGAGGTGCGCGCCAGCGCCACCCGGGTACCCGGCAGCGACGCGGTCGCGCTGCTCGTCGACGACAACACCGAGGCGCGCCGCATCGACGCGGTGCGCCGCGACTTCGTCGCGAACGTCTCGCACGAGCTGAACACGCCGGTCGGCGCCATCTCGTTGCTCACCGAGGCGATCGTCGACTACGGCGACGACGCCGACGCGCGCCGGCGGTTCGCGGAGCGGCTGCGCGTCGAGTCGGCCCGGCTGTCCCGGCTCGTGCGGGAGCTGATCGACCTGTCGCGGCTGCAGGGGGGCGAGCCGATGGACGTCGTCGAGTCGGTGCCCGTCTGCGCGTTCATCTCGGAGGCCGTGGACCGCACCCGGCTCGCCGCCCTCGCCGGCGGCATCGAGGTCGTCGTCGACGCGGACCCTGCGCTGTGCGTGCGCGGCGACGAGCGCCAGCTCGCCACCGCGGTCGCGAACTTGCTCGACAACGCCGTCGCGTACTCGCCGCGGGGGACGCGCGTCGCGGTCAGCGCGCGCGCCGCGGACGGCGTTATCCAGGTCGGTGTCACCGACCAGGGAATCGGGATCGCGCCGCGGAACCTCGACCGGGTCTTCGAGCGGTTCTACCGCGTCGACTCGGCGCGCTCGCGCGAGACCGGGGGCACCGGCCTCGGGCTGGCCATCGTCAAGCACATCGCGACCAACCACGGCGGCCGCGTCGACGTCTGGAGCGTCGAGGGTGCCGGCTCGACGTTCACGCTCACGCTGCCCGCGGCGTCGTGCGCGAGACCGGCGCCGCCCGCCAGAGAAGGGATTGCCTCGTGACCCGGCTGCTCGTCGTCGACGACGAGCCGTCGATCTCCGAGCCGCTCATGTTCATGCTGCGGCGCGAGGGCTTCGACGTCAGCGTCGCCGCCAACGGCCCCGACGCGCTCGCCGAGTTCGACCGCGTCGGCCCGGACCTCGTCCTGCTCGACCTGATGCTCCCCGGCATGCCGGGCACCGACGTCTGCCGCGCGCTGCGCCAGCGCAGCAACGTGCCGGTCATCATGCTCACCGCGCGCGACAGCGAGATCGACAAGGTCGTCGGCCTGGAGCTCGGCGCCGACGACTACGTGACGAAGCCGTTCTCGACGCGGGAGCTGGTCGCGCGCATCCGCGCCGTGCTGCGCCGGCACGGTGACGAGGACGAGCCGCTGCTGCCGGTCCTGGAGGGCGGCCCGATCCGGCTCGACGACGAACGGCACGTCGTGACGCTGAACGGCGTCGCCGTGCCGATGCCGCTCAAGGAGTTCGAGCTGCTCGAGCTGCTCATGCGCAACGCCGGCCGGGTCCTGACGCGAGCGCAGATCATCGACCGCGTGTGGGGCGTCTCCTACGTCGGCGACACCAAGACGATCGACGTCCACGTCAAGCGGCTGCGCGCCAAGCTGGAGGCGGACCCCGCGAACCCGCGGCACATCACGACCGTCCGCGGCCTCGGCTACCGGTTCGAGTCGTGACGGCCGTTCGGCGTGCGCGGCCGGGCGAGCGTTTCCCGTAGGTAGCGGGCCGCGGCCGGGAGTGGAGCGGGTGACGGGAATCGAACCCGCGTTGCAAGCTTGGGAAGCTCGTGTTCTGCCTCTGAACTACACCCGCGTGTCGTGCGGCACGATCGTACAAGAACAGCGTCGTTACACTCCCGCGCATGCTGCTCTCCGACCTGCCGACCAAGCTCTGGCCCGGCATGTTCCGGCTACCGTCGCCGGCCGAGCGGCCGTACGGCTCGGGCGGGACCGGCTCGCGCTACCAGGGCCAGCGCGGCCCGACGCCGTCGCGGTCGTACCGGGGCTTCACCCGGGCGAAGGCGCAGTAGGCGTCGCGAACTCGCGCACGCCGCGTACCGGCAGCACCGCCAGCGTCGACACCACCAGCGCGACCGCGCCCGCCACCAGCACGGGCTCGCGCCCGAACGCCTCCGCGGCCGGCCCCGCGAACGCCAGCCCGAGCGGCATCAAGCCCAGCGAGGCCAGCCAGTCGAGCGAGATGACGCGGGCGAGCAGCGCGGGCGGCACGTCGCGTTGCAGCGCGCTCGACCACCAGATCGCGAACGGCTCCAGGCCGACCCCCGCCGCGAACGACCAGGCGGCGTTGACCAGCAACGAGTCGCTGTACGCGAGCGACAGCAGCAGGCCGGCGTGCGGGAGCAGGCCGAGCAGGCCCCACTGGCCGGGGAGCCGCGGCGAGAGCTTGCCGCCGATCGGCGTCCCGGCGAGGCCGCCGACAGCGAACACGACGAGCAGCAGGCCGTACGCGTCGTCGCCGCCGAGCCGCTCCCTGGCGATGAACGGCATCAGCACCATCATCGGCGCGATCGCGAGCATCAGGTGCAGTGTCGCCATGACGAGCACCGCGCCGACCCACGGCCGGGCGCGTACCGCGGCGACGCCTTCCAGCGCGTCGCGCAGCGGCGTCGTCGGCTCCAGCCGGGTGGCCGGTGGCGGCTCGGCGATCCGCAGCAGCGTGAGCATGCTGATGCCGAACGTCGCCGCGTCGACGGTCAGCGCCCAGCCGGTCCCCGCGACGGCGACGAGGAAGCCGCCGAGGGCGGGGCCGAGGATCGCGGCGGTGCGCAGGCTCACCGAGGTGAAGGCGTTCGCCTGCTCGAACATCTCCTTCGGTACGACGCTCGGGACGATGGCGCCGTAGGCGGGCCGGAAGAACGCCTCGCCGCCGCCGACGACGAACGTCAGCAGCGCCAGCACCGACACCGGCACGTCGCCGGGCACCAGCGCCAGCCCGCCGACCGCGACGGCGCGCAGGACGTCGGCGCCGATCATCACGCGGGTGCGCGAGATGCGGTCGGCGTACACGCCGCCGACGAGGACGAACAGCACCATCGCGACGGTCCGGCCGAGCAGCACGACTCCGAGGTCGCCCGCCGAGCCGCCGGCGTGCACGACCTTGAGCGCGACGGCGATCGGGAAGATCTGGTCGCCGATGGACGAGACGGTCTGCCCGATCCAGAGCCACCGGAAGTCGCGCAGCCGGAGCACCGAGGCGCCGCGCCGCGCGGGCGGCGGCGGGACGTACTTGTCCTCGTGGGCCTGGCTCACGAGCCGGAAGTCAAGCTGTCCGGCCGGGCCCGCCACAACCGTGTTCGCCGAGGGCGCATCGGCCGCGCCGCTGTCCGGTCAGAGCACCGCACGTGCGGCGGCGTCACGTCGTGTCGGCCACCTCCGCGACAGGGACGACGTCACGGGTGCCGGGAAAATCGACCCCGCGCGTCGCGGCCCGCTGACCTGCGCGACGTCGCGGCGTTGTCGTTGACAACACCGATGACCTGCCATGAGGTCGCGCTTCTCAGGCGGGCCGTACCGCCGCGTCAACGGTCGCGTGTCGTGAGGCGGCGGATCCTCGAAACGGCTGCCGCCGCAACGCCACACCAGCAGTGTGCGCCGCCTCGCCGGCTCGCAGTACCCAGGGATGGGACGCGGATCAGCCGGCACTGCCCCCGGTTCCCGGGGCGGCCGCCCGCGCGATCGACCACAGCTCGGGCAGACCATCGGCGACCCGGCGCTTCCTGGCCCACGACTCGGCCTCCGCGACCGCATCGAGCAGGCGCCCGTGCACGTCCGCGTCGACGTCCTCGGGCGCCGTCTCGGGAAGAGCCACCTGCACGATGAGGGCGCGGTCCTTCTTGGAGTACCGTCCGGTACGCACTCCGGCGAAGTCGGGCGCGAGCAGGTCGCCGGGCACCTGGTACACGACGTTGACTCTGAGGTCGGTTTCGATTCCCTCCCTCTTGTCACGCACGCACCTCATCAGCCGGAGCACCGCATCGCTCCACCGGTGCATCGAGGGAGACCAGCCTCCCTCGATGACGCCGACGGACAACGGCGCGAACTCCTCAGACTCCACTGGCATCAACGCGGCTCCGGCACGTCGTGCGCCATCTTTCCGGCCCACCGCTCCCTGTTCAGCGGCCCCGGGTCCCGTTCGACGATAAACCTCTCGAGGTTGAGCATCTCCCTGCGCGGCCCTCGCTGCAGGATTCTCATCCGCTTGTCCATCATGTACGCCCTCGTGTAGCGGCGGTTCGGGTTGATCGAGACGCCAGTCTTCAGATAGTTGCCGTCAGCGTCTTCGAGCCGGTACAGGTAGGTCGTCCTCGGCGTGTTCGCCGAGTTGCCGTGGATCTTCGGCGACGAAGCGCTGCTGCTCACCGTGCTGCTGGACGGCGTCGCGGGCGAAACCGTCGATGCAGCGGTAGATGGCGTCACGGGTTCGGGCCGCGGTGCGTCCGCCGTACCCGGGGCGTGGTGTTGTGCCTGGGCAGCGTCCGCCGAGCGTCGGGCGTCGGTGGCGCCGTCGGTCGCGCGGCTCGTGTCCTGGCCCCCTTCGGCGAGGCGCTCCGCCTCGCGCGCCCGTTCCGCGCTGCGCGTGGCGTCCGCGCCGCGCTGCGCGTCGGTGATGCGGTTCTGGGCCTTTTGCGCGTCACGCAGCTGGTCCAGCTTCCGCAGCGCGCGGCCGCCGGGGACCACCGACACGCACGACATCACGTCGCCGCGGAGGCACCCCTTGATGTCCATGGCCACGCCGATGCCGGGCACGAAGCTCAGGCCGAGCTCCACCCACGGCCGCGCCCGGTCCCACGCGTTCCTGAGCCATCGGCTCAGCGGGTTGCCGCTGGGCGAGTACTGGCCCTGCGAGTACGCCTCCATCCGGGCGACCGTCCGGACCTCGGGGTCCGGGTCGTTGATCGCGTCCAGCGACGAGCCCGACGGGGTGTCCGGCATCGGCGGCGGCGGGGGCGGCGGACCGCTGAACGGCACCGACGCGTCGACGTACCCGGCGACCATGAACGACACCTGGTACGAGCCCGCGTCGACCGAGCAGCCGCCCCAGCCGGTCGACTTCATCGCGCAGCGGCCGTCGGGGTCGCTCGCGGTGACCGGGTTGCCGTCGGCGTACGCGAACCGGTTCATCAGTGTCGCGGCGCCGACGTGCTTCGCCATGGTGTCGCGCGACAGGAACGTGCCGGTCGTCTCGTCGTACCAGCGCGCCCCCATCCAGGTGAGGCCGACGGTGCCGTTCCGGTAGTCGGACTGGAAGCCGACGTCGCCGGCACTGCCGACGGAGCCCTCCACGGCGCCGAACGGCTGGTACACCTTCGACGCCCCGACCGTTCCCGGTGCGGTGAACGTCGTGGCGATGTCACCGTGCGCGTTCAACGCGACGAACGTCGCGTTGTTGTTGACCGAGATCGCCGTGACCGTTCCGTCGGGGCCGCGCGAAACCGTGGCACCCGGTGTCTTGGCCGGCTCCGCGGACAGTCCGGTGTACGCGAACCCGGTGTTGGTGATCCGGTCCAGGCTGTCGTACGTGAACGCCGCCGAACCCGCGCCGAGCATCCGGCCGAGCGCGTCGAACGAGTAGTTCGTCGTGGTGGCGCCGGTCGTGCGGGACTCGAGCGTGCCGCGCGGCGACCACGTGTACGTGGAGCCGTCGCCGCTGGTGAGCCGGTTCGCGTCGTCGTACGTGTACGTCGCCGAGCCGGCGGACGTCCGGTTGTCGGCCGCGTCCCAGCCGTAGGTGACGACGGACGCGTTCGGCTTGGTCCACGCCGTCATCCGGCCGAGCGCGTCGTACGCGTACGTGTGCGTCCCGGCCGCGGAGTTGCCGGGCGCCGTGACCGCCTGCGACGTGACGTTGCCTTCGGCGTCGCGGCCGTAGACGACCTTGTGCTTGACCGTGGCCGTCGCGTCCGCCGCCTGCAGCTCGTCCGTAACGACCTGCCCGAGCGCGTCGTACGCGTACGTCCGCACCGACCCGCCGATCCCGTACTGCACCTTGTTCGGCCGGCCGGCGTCGTCGTAGCCGTAGTCGATCGTCCCGCCGGTCAGCGGGTCGGTCTCGGTGTCCAGCTCGCTCCGGAGCGTCCAGGTGAACGTGTGCGTTCCGGCGGGGTCCACGATCGACGTCGGACGGCCCGCGAGGTCACGGGTGACGGTCGTGTTGCCGCCCGGGTGCGACGCCGTGCGGAGGTCGCCGCGGTCGTCGTAGGCGAACGCCAGCGCGCCCGAGGGGTGCCCAGCGGACGTGAGGTTGCCGCCGAGGTCGTAGCCGAACGTCCGGTCCGCGGTCGGGACCGACGGCGCCCCCGCCTCCGACTCGCCGTGCTCGGCGGTGACCCGGCCGAGCGCGTCGAACGTGCGCGTGACGACGACGCCACCGGGGTGCCGCTCCGTGACCGGGCGGCCGGCGAGGTCGTAGTAGGTCGAGCGCAGGTCGGACCACGCATGCGGCTCTTGGACCGACTCGAGCAGCCCCCAGATGTTGTACCGGTACCGGACGTCGTACTGGCCCGTCGCCTTCGCCGGCTCCTGCACGCCGGTGGACACCGGATCGAACCCGCGGCCGTCGGTGCTGCGCGTGAGCAGCCCAGCGACGTCGTGGTCGTACCCGGTGACCCGTGCGGTGCCGGTGTCGCTCGGCGCGGTCAGCCACTGCTGGACCCGCTTCAGCGAGTTGTTCGCGTCGTAGCGGTACCACGTCCAGAAGTCGTTCGGCGACTGCTTGGCGGTGAGGTTGCCCGCCTTGTCGTACTGCATGTGCGTGTCGCGGACGAGCACGTTCGCCGTGTCGTAGACGTTGAGGTCGGTCTGCCGCCCAGCGAGGTCGTACACGGCCTCCGTCCGGCGGCCCAGCGGGTTCGTGACGGTCGTCTGCCGCCCGGCGAGGTCGTACGTCGCCGTCGTCTCCTCGCCCATCGGGTCGACGACCTTGCGCAGCTGCGACGCCGCGTCGTACTCGAACCGCGTCACCGCGGCCGCCGGCGCCGCCGGGTCGATCCGGCGGGTCAGGTTGCCGAGATCGTCGTACCGGAACGAGGTGGTCGCGAGCGCGTTCGTCCCGCCGCCGGCCGGCCGGAGCACCTGGGTCTCCGTCGCGACGCGGTCCAGCTTGTCGAACGTGCGCTGCACCGTCGCGCCGTTCGGGTCGGTCACCGAGGCCTCGCGACCCGCATCGTCGGGGGCGTACGCCCACGTCGGCCGGCCGGCGGCGACCGTCGGCAGGTCGGTCCCCACGAGGTGGTCGAGGCCGTCGTACCGGTAGTCAGTGAGCCCGCCGAGGCGGTCCCGGTGCTGCGTCAGCCGGTCCCCGTTGTCGTAGGTCCACGTCTCGTACGGTTGGAGAGTCGTGGTGTCGTGCGCCCGGTAGTACGAGTAGTAGTCGAGGCGGGTGCGCCGGCCGACGTTGTCGTAGCTGTGCAGGAGGGTGGAGCCGCGCGGCTCCTGCTCGACCCTGAGGTCGCCGAAGTGGTTGTAGCGGTACCGCCACGTCGGCCGTTGGGTCGACGTCTCGAAGTCGTAGACGAGGAACGCGTACGTGCTGACCGGCGGCAGCTCCTTCTTGTGCAGCTGGCCGCGCTCGTCGTACTCGTAGTCCGTCGTGTACGCGGCGTCGCCGGCCTGCGCGCCGCGCGGGTCAGTGACCGAGACGAGCAGGCCGCGGTTGTCGTGGTCGAGCCACGTCGTGAGGTCGTTGGCACCGTTCTCGACCGTCTCGCTCGCCTTGAACCCGAGGTCGTCGTACGTCGACGTGGTGGTCTCCGTGCGCGTCCCCGCCGTCATGGCGCGGGTCAACGTGTTGCCCTGGCCGTCGTAGGTGTACGCCGTCGATCGCGCGGCGCTGCCGCCCGGGTCGAACTCGTGCGACGTGATCCGGTCCATCGCGTCGACCACGTATGTCTCGTGCCGCAGCGACGAGCCCGCCCACCGCTCGACGACGTTGCCGACGTTGTCGTACGCCACCTGGCTGACGACGAGATCGCGTCGCTGGCCGTCGGGGTCGACGAAGTCGGCCAGCGTCACCTTCGTGCGCCGGTTCTGCGTGTCGTAGTCGTACCGGCGGACCCGGCCGAGCACGTCTCTTTCCGTGCGGACCCGGCCGGCCGCGTCGTACGTGTACTCGACGAGCGTGACGTCGCGCGGGTTCAGGCCCTGGCCGTCGGTGACGGCCTTGCGGATGACCTTCTGCCGTTCGTTGCGCAGCGTGTAGGTGAACTCCGTGCGCCGGTTGAGCTTGTCGACGATCGCGGACAGGTTGCCGGCCGCGTCGTACTCGTACGTCGTCGCGACGTTCGTCTGGTTGTCCGTCATCGACGTGACGCGGTTGCCGGCGTCGACCGTGTAGTCGACGACCCGGTCGACGTCGCCGTTGAGCTCCTGCGCGTCCTGGTACTCCTTGACCACGCGGTCCGCGCGGTCGCGCGTCGTCCAGACGTTGAGCTCCTGGAAGCCGCCGTAGTTGTTCGTCCGCGGGTGCTCCACGCCGAAGAGCTGACCGCTCATGCCGTAGAGGTACGTCGTGACGACGCCGGACGGGAACTTCTCGCTGACGTCGGTGGATGTGAGGACGCGGCCGATCGGGTCGTACGTGTTCCTGATGATCCGCCCGCCGGGGTTCTCGACCTCGCGCAGGTCGCCGTTGCTGGCGTACCGGTACGTCGTCACCTTCCCGCGCCGGTCGGTGGCCGTCTTGAGCAGCCCGGCCGGCACGGTGCCGCCGTCGATCGCCGCCTCGGTGCCGGCCGTGTACGTCCACGACTTGCCCCAGCCGGACGGCGCGCCGGGCACCGGCGGGCCGGTCTCGGTCAGGACGTTGCTGTTGGTGTCGTACGTGAACGTCGTGAGGAACGCGTTGTCGGTGTCGCTCGCCGACCGACGGTCACGCGACGTGAGGACGTTCTTGGCCGAGTCGTACGTGAGGTAGGCCGTCTTGCCGGTCGTGCCGAGCTTCGTGTTGGCGCCGACGGACTCGCTGAGCTTGTCGCCGGACGCGCTGTAGACGGTCGCGGTGACCGTGCCGTTCTGGTCCGTGAGCGTGCTCGGCCAGCCGTTGCTGTCGTACGTGATCTTCTTCGGGTAGCCATAGGCGTCGGTCTCCTTGACCAGGCGCCCGGCCGGGTCGTGCTCCTGCGTCGTCACCTGGCCGGCCAGCGGCGCGGTGATAGTCGTGACACCCGGCTTCGGGTACGCGAACGTGGTCAGCCCGACGCCGCCCTCGGCGCTCCCCGACACGCGCCCGTCACCCTGGTAGTTCACCTGAAGCGTGCGCTGCGCGTACGCGTTGAACCGGCCGGTCATCTTCCCGGCGGTGTTGTACTCGTATGTCGTGCAGCGCGAGCCGTTGGACGCGGCGTTGTAGCAGACCGACGTCAGATTGTTGCCGGTGTACGAGTAGGTCGACTCGAGCCGGTTGGAGGAGCCGACGAACGGGTCGCTCTTGACCTGGGTCACGCGCGCGCCGGTCCAGGTGAAGGTGAGGGTGCGGCCGCTTACCTCGTCCGTGACCGTCGACAGCTTGCCCGACGCGTACGCCAGCAGCGTCCGGTGGCCCTCCCTGTCGACGATCTCCGTGAGCCGCCCGGTCGCGCCGAACTTCAGCTTCGACCCGTCCCGCTGGGTGAGCGTGTAGACGCCGCTGGCCAGTGTCAGCGTGCTGGAGGTGCCGTCCGGCGCGGCGAACGTCGCGTTGTCGCTGGAGCGGAAGATCTCACGCCGGCCATCGGCGTGCCTGATCAGCCGTGACTGGTCGACCGTCTCCAACCTGGTCTCGTACGACGACGTCCAGCCGGCGCCCAACCAGCCGACGGCCGGGTCGGCGCTGTTGTACGTGCGCGACATCGTCAACGGGTGCCCGACCGACGCGATGGTGAGGTCCGCGACGGAGTCGGTGTAGTGGCCGCTGCCGGTGTTGACGCCTTGGCGCCAGCCGGCGTACCAGACCTTGCCGAACGCGTCACCGTCGCGCAGGAACTCGACGTTGAGGACGACGCCGTCGCTGAACCAGCGGTTGTTCCACAGGTAGGAGACGGTGCGGTTGTTCGCCGCCATGACGGCTTCCGACCGCGGGTGCGACTGGTTGTTGTTGCCCGACGTCGTGCCGGGGATGAGGACCGACGTCTTGTTCCTCGGCACGTCCCTGATCAGCAGGTTCGTCTCGCTGCCGGCGACCATGTGCATGATCGCGAGCTCGCCGTCGGGCGACACGCCGGAGGACCGGACGCCGCGGAGCATCTCGCCGTCCGAGCCGTAGGACACGATCGTCGGCGGCCCCGGCGTCCCGAGAACGCGCTGCTGGTAGATGCTGTTGAACTTGTCACCAGGAATCTGGTCGAGGACGAATCCGGCTTCCTTGATCGCGTCGGTCTCGCCGCCGAACGTGACGACGGCGCCGTCCCGGGTCAGCCCGGCCACGTCGATCAGGCCGGTCTTGTACAGCGGCGCGACGCGCTGCGTGACGTCGTTCTGCCGGTCGTGCCAGAACGCCGAGACGCTGTCCTGGCCCGCGATGTACCGGCCGTCGCCGGAGATGAACGCCCGCGCGCCGACGTTGCGCATGAGGTGGTCGCCGGGACCGCGCGACACCCGGTCGACGGTACCGGTGTCCATGTCCTTGACGAACAGGTCGTCGGCGCCGTTGTAGTCGCCGGTGACGAGGTTCGTGGAGGTCGAACGGAACAGCACGTACCGGCCGTCGGGGGACACGTCGGCCACGTACGAACCGCCGTTGCCGGGCACGCCGGATGCGTCCGCGGAGACCAGGCGCAGCGAGTCCGTCTGCCGGTCGAGGAGGTAGACGTCGTACTCGTGGTTGAAGTCGTCGGACGTGTGGCCGGCGGTCGTGCCGTAGGCGACGTGGCGGCCGTCGCCGCTGATCTGCATGGTGGACCGCTCGTCCCAGATGTGCCGGCGCGGGATCTCGTAGACGGCCTGCTCTGAGCGATCGGCGATGAACGCGTCGTTGTCGTAGTCGCCGGTCTCACCGCCGCCGCCCTCGGTCCACACGACGTAGCGGCCGTCGTCGCTGACGTCGGTCCTCGTCGCCCGGTCGGTGTTGAGCGGGTTGTCCGTGGCGGACAGCATCGTCTCGCCCGGCGTCACCGACTGCGAGGTCGAGGTCCAGGTGCCGTTCGCGCTCGCGACCGTGAGCGTGACGGTGTACGTCGTGCCGTTGACGAGGCCCGCGACGACGCCGCTGACCGCCATCGGCGGCAGCGTGCGGGTGATGCCGCCCGGGTTGACGGTGATCGTGTACGTGTCGCCGGGGACCGTGTAGTAGTTCTCCCACCAGACCTTGATCGCGCCGTCCATCGCGCGCGTGTTGACGAACCTGGCGAACTCGGTCGTGGTGTCGTTGCCCGCCGTGACACTGTTGGACGGCGCTGAGGCCGGCCCGTCGTACTGGTCCAGGTCCATGGTCGAGCAGGTCGAGCTGCCGGACTGCTTGGCGCGGACGACGAACGTGTGCGCGGTGTTCGGGCGCAGCCCGGTGACGGTCGCGCCGGTAGCGGTCGCCGCGGCGTCGACGCAGCGGTCTCCCGGCGCGGCGTAGACGTGGTACCCGGTGATCGTCACGCCGTTGGCGGTGGGCGCGGTCCATGACACGGTCGCGGAGAGCCCGGAGCCGGTGGCGCTGACGGCGGTCGGCGCGTTGGGGGCGCTGCCGACGGTGATGCCGCTCGACGGCGCCGACGGCGTGCCCAGCGCGGCGCCGTTGCGCGCGGTCACCACGAAGGTGTAGCTCACGCCGCCGGACAGCCCGGTGACCGTGGCGGTGTACGTGCCGGCGGCGACCGCCACCGACTTGTTCCCGGGGTGCGCCGTGACGGTGTACCCGGCCAGGGCGCTGGCGCCGGCGTTCGACGGGACGGTCCACGACACGGTTGCGGTGCCGAACGACGCGCCGGCCGTGGCGGTGACGTTCAGCGGTGCGCTCGGGCCCTGCTGGTTCGGCGTGATTGCCGACGACGCGGTGGACGCCGCGCTGGTGCCGACCGCGTTGGTCGCGGCGACCGTGAACGTGTACGACGTGCCGTTCGCGAGCCCCGTCACCATGGCTGCGGTGCCGGATGTCACGGTCTGGGTGGACCCGCCGGGCGACGTCGTGACCGTGTACGACGTGATCGGCGAGCCCCCGTGTGCCGCCGGCGCGGACCAGCTCACGTTCGCGGAGCCGTACGACGCGGTCGCCGCGACACCCGTCGGCACGCCGGGCACGCCCGCCGGCGTGACGGTGCCGGAGGAGCCCTCGGGGCCGGTACCCGCCGCGTTGGTCGCCTTGACGGTGGCGTAGTACGTCGTGCCGTTGGTGAGCCCGGTGACCGTGGCGCTCGTCGCGGACGCGGTCGCCGACGCGATCGCCGCGACGGTGTTGTCCTCGCGCTTGACCGTCACCGTCTGGCCGGTGATCGGCGTGCCGTTGCTGTCAGGGATCGCCCAGGTGACCGAAACCGCGCCGTTGCCCGCGGTCGCGGCGACGTCGCTGGGGGCGTACGGAACCGCCTTCGGCGTGATCGTGCCGGTCGTCGCCGCGGCGCCGGTGCCGCCGTCACTGACGCCCTGGACGCTGAACGTGTAGCCCTGGCCGTTGGTGAGGCCGCTGATGCTCGCGGAGGTGGCGGTGCCCGCCTCGTAGTACGTGGCGACGACGGTGCCATCGCTCTTCTTGACGGTGATGAGATTGCCGGTGATCGGCGTGCCGTTGCCGTCCGCCGCGGTCCAGGTCAGGTTCGCCCCGCGGTCGGTGGCCGTCGCGGTGAGACCGGTCGGTGCGTCCGCCGGGTAGTACTTCCAGTTGACGTACGCCCGCGGCAGCCAGCTGGTGTTCTCGCCCGACGCGAAGTCCTTCGCCGCCGACGTGTCGGTGGAGGAGGCGCGGATGCTCATGCCGTGGTTCGTGCTGTCGTCGTCCGCCCAGCCCTGGAACGCGGCGGTGAGGCGCGCATCCTTGAAGTACATCCACGCGTTGGCCGCGCAGGTCGAGCCGGTGGGGCCGCCGCCCGCGGTGGTGCTAGTGCCGAGGACGCCGTTCGACGTCAGGTCGGTCGTGGGGTGGTTGGCCCACGTGACCGTGGTCTGCGTCCACGCCGTCGTGACGCGGTAGAGCGTCGTGGTCTTGGGGTCGCAGGTGACGGAGTCGGTGATACCGAGCGCGTGGTTCACGTCGAGGATGTCGCGTCCGGCGAGCGACGCCATCGGGTACTCGATGTAGCTGACGTACGTGCTCGACCCGCGCACGCCGACCTTGAGGTAGGCGTTGCTACCGTAGTTGGTCGTCGTCGCGGCGGAGTTGATGTACGCGTCGCGCAAGCGGCGGACGTCCACGACGGGGTCGACCGTGACCGGGTACGCCGTCGCCGGGTTGGCGAGGAACGCCGGGTCCGGCGTCATCGCCAGCTCGGCCTTCTTGCCGGACCCGCGCACAGCGACGCCCACCCGGCCTTCGCGGCCATTCGAGTCCCACATCCGCGCGCTGCCGATCCAGGCGCGTTCGACACCGGTCTTGTCGGTGAACGCGATGTCGCCGGTGCGCCTCGCGACAGCGACGCCCGCGGTCCGCAGCGGCAGGCGCAGCGGCGTCTTCGCCGCCGTCCGGGTCTTGAGGACGAACGACTGCTCGAAGCCGGACGGCAACGCCGTCACCTCGAGGTCGATCCCTGGCAGCGCGTCGGCGTAGCGGGCCGTGGCGCCGTTCACCGCCGGCGTCGGCAGCGCGCCCCGCCAGCCGAGGGAGACCGTGGTCGCGCCCTCCCGCAGCGTCGCGAGCGCGCCGCGGCCGCCATCGGAGAACGACACGTCGCCGACGGTGGCCACCGGACGTACCGCACCGTCCCGTGCGGTCAGCGTCGTGTCGATGTCCGCCCACCGGTCGCCCGAGCGCGCGCGGACGGGCCGGGTCGCCAGTTCGTCCGTGAACGTCCCGTCGGGGTTCGCCCAGCGCAGCCGGGTCTCCGTCGTGGCGCCACTGGCCTGGACCCGCTGCCCGCTCGTGCGGGCGGCGGCCATAGCGGTCCCCTCGTCCGGCCGTGGTGACGTGTCCGGCGCCGGCCGGACCGTCTTCGGGGCGACTGCGGGAGCCGTAACGGTAAGACCGGCCGCCACGAGGGCGGCAGCAACGAGCAACGGCGTCGGGCGCCAGGTCATGAGTGGATCCCCCGCTCTGAGGTGGAAGCGCTCACTCAACCGGTGTAGCGCACCTGCGCCAATAGTTCGTTCGGGTCATATCCGCCGGGACATTTTCCGGGACGCGCGCGGACCTTCGGCACGTGCCATCGTCCGGCGCGGCGCGTCAAGCCGACGGGCTAGTCGGGGTTGACTGCGACTTCAACTTCCCGCACGTCAGCGTCAGCGTCGCAGCCGAAGATCACCAAACGAGTGGTGCGAGCGGGAGGGTCGATGGGTGCACCTAACCCGCCGTCGCGCCCGCCGCCGAGGCGTCAGATCACGGCGCACCTGGTGCCGCCGCCGCTGCGACGACGGGTGCGGATCGCGGTCACCTCGTACCTCCGTGTGGACATCGTCACCGGGATCACGGGATGCGGCCGGGCCTGCGTTTCCGCAGGTAATGGGCCCATCGGACGTGGAGCGGGTGACGGGAATCGACGCGAACTCGCGCACACCGGAACCGGCGGCACCGCCGGCGTCGGCACCAGCGCGACCGCGCCCGCCACCAGCACGGCTCTCGCCCGAACGCCTCCGCGGCCGGCCCGCCGCCCGGACGGGCCTGTGTCATACCAGCGTTCGCCGAGCGGCACAGCGGCCCCGCCGCGGGTCCGGGGAAAGCCGTGCCGCACCGATGGCCCGGGCGCACCGGTCGTCGACCGTGTACGTCACGTCTCGCCGGGCTGCAGGGTGTCCGGCGATGCCGACCAGGTGCCGACTGGGTCGCGGTGCCCGCCGAAGTCCGTCAGGTGCGAGAACGTCACGCTCTCGCCGGGCGCGAGGTCCCACGACCAGCTCAGCCCGGCGGCCGTTTTGCCCGACGTGCACGTGCAGGTGTCAGGGAACGGTTCCCTGGCGGAGATGGGCGCCCACACGTCGGTGTCGCTGCCGGCCGCGTAATTCGCCGGACCGCCCAGCGGGATCCACTGGATGTGCGGCGGGTTCGGCCCGGTGTGCTTCGTGCACATCGGGCTGGGATAGGTCGTCGTGGCGTCGACCCGAGTCGTGCCGTTGGCGAAGAAGCACTGCCCGGTGCGATACAGCACGCCGCGCGCGGCGGTGCTCCCGGCCGTCAGCGTGATGTCGGTGCGGTACCGCTCCTCACCCTGCGTGTACGAGTCGACCTGGGTGACGAAGACGCCGGTGTCACCCGCGATCACCTGGCTCACCCCATGGTTCAGGAGGCCCACCCCGGACCAGGGCAGTGCGGCGTAGGTCCACCCCTCCCGGGGGCCCGGCGCGGACCCGTACCCGAAGTACCCGGGCGAGAACAGCCGCGACGTCGCCGGCGTGTCCCCCACCGCGAGCATCGTGGCGCAGGTGTCGAAGCCGTAGAACGCGGTGTCCGGCCAGTCGAGGACATGGTCGACGCGGCACTGGAGGTCGTTACGGATCTCGACGCTGATCGGGTTGTTCCCCACGGCGGCAGCGACTGGCGCCGCCCCCGGCACGGTCAGGGCGAGCTGGACCACCGCGAGGACGACTGCGGCCCGGCGAAGTGGAACGGAACGCATGGCTACCCCCTGGCCGGCGCCCGTTCGCCGGGCAACGATCCGGCCGCCCCGACTATCGCACCGCGCACGGGCGAACGAACAGGGGCGTCCACGCGCGCGACGACCTCCTGCCGAGCCGCACGCGCACCGCCCTTCCTCTCCGGGTGGCCTGCCGTCCGCGGCGTCGGTCGAGCTCGTGGCCAATCCGCCCACCCATTGACTTCGCCGACGGCGTAGCGACCTCGGCCGGCCCTCCGGTCAGGGCACCGGCACCTCCGGGTGCATGACCTCGTTGCCCGCCACCACCGCCAGGGGGAAGACGTCGGAGGACGCCTCGTAGACCGCGGGTTCCCCGCGCCAGTGCTCCGTGCGGCGTTGGTACACCGCGCGGAACGGCCCGGCCCCGGCTCCGGGCCCGCAGGTGGCCCACCCGTCGGCGTCGGTCAGCGCGATGCAGACGATGCCGGTGGCCGACCAGACGAGCACGTCCTCGTTCGGGACGGGCGCGCCGGTGTCGGTGACCGTCAGCCGGGCCCGGAACGCCACGTCGCCCGCGCCCCCGCCCCGGTCGGCGACGATGGGCTCCGCCTCGAGGGTCGTTCGCCACAGCACCGCCACCTTCGCGGTCCACTCCGTGCGTACGTCGACGCCGACCGCCGTGCCGCCCACGCCGGTGACCCAGTTCGTGGCCGTGGCGGCTCCCGTGATCGCGCGGAACGTCACCCACGCCGTCGACCGCGCCGCCACCGTCCACGGCCCGGGGAAGCTCAGCGTGCGGCCGGTCAGCGTCGGTTCGGGCGCGCCGATCGTCGAGCCGGCCTGGTAGGTGAAGTGCAGCGGCAGCACGTTCAGGATGGTCGAGAGAACGACAGGCTGGAAGTTCGGGTTCCGGATGCCGACCGTGTAGGTCACGGTCTCGCCGCCGGGCTGCACGCTCTCCGGCGACGCCGTCCCGACGCCGACGAGGTCGCGGTAACCGCCGAAGTCGGTGAGGTGCGAGAACGTCACGCTCTCGCCCGCCGCCAGGCTCCACGACCAGCTGATCCCCGCCGCGGTGCGCTCCGTCGCCGCGCACCCGCAGGTGTCGGCGAACGGCTCCCGCGCGGAGACCGGCGTCCACACGTCGTCCACCGTGCCCGCCGCGTAGTTCGCCGGCCCGGTCAACGGGGTCCACTGGACGTGCGGCGGGTCCGGCTTGCTGCTCTCGGTGCACATCGCGCTCGGATACGTGGTCGTCGTGTCGGCCCGCGTCGCGGGGTACTCGAACATGACGCTGTTCGGGTACGGCGCGCCGTACTCGAAGGCGCACTGCCCCACGCGGTAGAGGACCCCCTGCGCGGCAGTCGTCCCGGCCGTCACCGTGATGTCGGTGCGGTACCGCTCCTCACCAGGGACGTAGGAGTCGACCTGGGTGAGGGAGACACCCGTGTCGCCGGCGAGCACCTCGTACCCGGGCTCGTCCTCGTCGCCCAGGACCGACGTGACGGGCGCCGTCGGGTCCGAGCGGTAGCTCCAACCCTCGCGTGGCCCGGGACCCTCCCCGCCCCAATACCCGAAGACCGGGGGGCCGAACAGCCGCGATGTCGCGGGCGTGCCGCCGACGGCGAGCAGCGTGCCGCAGAGGTTGGAACCCGCGAACGCCGTCAGATGCCAGTCGAGCACGTCCACCCGGCACCTCAGATCGCTGCTGACCTGGACCGTGATCGGGTTCTCCACGGCGGCTACGGCGGCCTCGGCGGTGGCCGGGGCAGCGCCGGGCAACACCGGCGCGAGCAGGCCGAGCGCGAGGCTCGCAGCGGCACGGCGCAGCGGGACGGGTCGCATGGGTACCCCCTCGGCCGGGCGCTAAGGGCTCCGGGCGGACGGGCCGGCCTCCGCGACTATGGCACCGCGCGACCGTCCCGACCAGGGTCGGGCGTCAGGGCTCGACGACCTCGAGGTCGTGCTGCTCCACGAACAACGCACCGCGCTCGGTCAGCTCGTACAGCGTCACGGAGTGCTTCCCGAGGGGGACTGGGGTGGCGAAGATGCCGGGCCGGGTGCAGCCGGCCGGCATGCGCTCCGGGGGCATCGGCGTGAGGAACGTCTGCTCGAACCCGGCCTTCGGCACCGCGCGCCAGGTGCCCTGCGGCGTCCGCTCGAACGTCGCAGTGTCCAGGCCCAGCGCGTACTCCCGCCCGGCCGGCCCGACGACCGTGAACGCCACCGGCTTGTTCTGGTCGATGGTCGTCAGCGACAGCGCGAACGAGGCCCGCTGGCAGTTGGGGTCCACGACCGGCGGCTGCGGGCGGCGCGACGACGCGAGCGCCAGCAGGAACGACAGGAAGACCAGCCCGAGCAGCACCTTGCGCACGATGTTGCGCGGCAGCTTCGCGACGAGCGCGTCAGGTACGTCGTCGGAGTGCGCGACGTGCCTGGCCTCCGCGCGCTCCTCGGCGGCGCGGGACTCGGCACGGTCGGCGGCGCGGTCGTACGGGTCGAACGGCCCGCCGTCCGGCTCGTCGTCCGCCCCGGGGTGGCCGGGCCGCCGGGGGATCAGCCCGCCTCGGGCGCGCTCGGCGAACCACCCACCCGCCCACCCGATGGGGGCTCAGGCGCGGACGACGCCGACGCCGCGTCACCGGCCGACCCCGCGGCCGCGCCGGCCAGCGCCGGGGTCTCCTGCGCGTCCACGGCCGGCGAGGGCTCCTCCGGTGCGGTCAGCGCGCGGTATGCGGGCTCGTCGCGGACCAGCGAGCGGGCGAGGATCTGCGCGACGTCGAGCACCTCGACGTGCTCGCCGACCGCGCCCTCCGACTTCTTCGCCTGGACCGCGTCGCCGATCATCACCATGCAGTACGGGCAGGCCGTGCTGACGATGTCGGCGCCGGTCGCGATGGCCTCCTCGGTGCGCTCGACGTTGACCTGCTTGCCGATGCGCTCCTCCATCCACATCCGCGCGCCGCCGGCGCCGCAGCAGAAACCGCGCTCCTTGCACCGGTGCATCTCGGTGTTCTTCAGGCCCTGGATCGCGCCCAGCACCTCGCGCGGCGGCGTGTAGACCTGGTTGTGCCGGCCGAGGTAGCACGGGTCGTGGTACGTCACGTCGGCATCGACGCGGCTCACCGGCACCAGCCGGCCCTCGTCGATCAGCCGGCCGAGCAACTGCGTGTGGTGGACGACCTCGTAGTGGCCGCCGAGCTGCGGGTACTCGCGGCCGATCGTGTTGAAGCAGTGCGGGCAGGTCGCCACGATCTTCTTCGCGGCCTTGCGGTTGAGCAGCTCGACGTTCGCCTTGCCGAGCTCGGTGAACAGGTACTCGTTGCCGAGCCGGCGCGCCGGGTCACCGGTACACCCCTCCTGCGAGCCGAGGACCGCGAACGAGACGCCCGCGGTGTGCAGCAGCTCGGCGACGGCGCGGGTGACCTTCTTCGACCGGTCCTCCAGCGCGCCCGCGCAGCCCACCCAGAACAGCCACTCGACGTCGTCGGGGATGCGCCCCTCGGCGACGCGGACCTCGAACGGCAGGCCCTCCATCCAGTCGGTGCGCGCGCTCGGCGACAGGCCCCACGGGTTGCCCTGCGACTCGAGGTTGCGCAGCATCACGCCGGCCTCGCTCGGGAAGCTGGACTCGATCAGCACCTGGTAGCGGCGCATGTCGAGGATCGTGTCGACGTGCTCGATGTCCACCGGGCACTGCTCGACGCAGGCGCCGCAGGTCGTGCACGACCACAGCACGTCCGGGTCGATGACGCCGCCCTGCTCGTACGTCCCCACCAGCGGCCGCTCCGCCTCGGCGCGCGCCGCGGCCGAGGCGTTGTCGCCGTCGAGGAGGTACGGCGCCTTGGCGAGCAGGTGGTCGCGCAGCGACAGGATTACCAGCTTCGGCGACAGCGGCTTGCCGGTGTTCCACGCCGGGCACTGCGACTGGCAGCGGCCGCACTCGGTGCACGTGGGCAGGTCGAGCAGCTGCTTCCAGGTGAAGTCCTCGACCTTGCCGGCGCCGTAGACGTCGTCGTCCCGCGGGTCCTCGAAGTTCACGTTCATCGGGCGCAGCGGGCCGAGCGCGACCTGGCCGTTGCTGTTGCGCTTGAAGCCGATGTTGAACGGCGCCGTGAAGCGGTGCCACGCGATGCCCATGTCCATGTTCCTGGCGATCACCATGAACCACAGCATCGAGATGGCGATCTTGAACGTCGCCGCGGCGTACAGCCAGTTGTGCAACGCGTGCTCGGACAGCCCGTCGAACAGGCCGCCGACCCAGTGTGAGACGACGTTCGCCTCGCCGTAGCCGAACGTCCCGAGCGCCACTCGCAAGCCGCGCAGCAGGAACACCGCGACCGCGACGCCGACGATCGTCAGCTCGACGTAGTACGCCTGCCACTGCGTCGAGCCGAGGAAGCGCGACTTGCGCCCGGCGACCGACGGCAGGTTGGCCAGCCGGATGGCGATGAGCGCGACGATCCCGAGGAACGTGAGCGCGGCGACGGCCTCGATGAACAGGCCGTACGCCTCGAAGTCGGTGAACGGCAGGTGGAACTCGGGGTCGAACAGCTCGCCGTACGCCTCCACCAGGCTGCCGAACAGCCCGATGAACCCGACGAACACGAACCAGTGCGCCAGGCCGGGCACGCCCCACTTGAGCATGCGGGTGTGGCCGAGGGTCTCGACCAGCGTCTGCCGGATGCGCCGGCCAGGGTTCTCGAACCGCGCGGGGTCCGGGCGGCCGACGCCGACGAGCCGCACCATGCGGGTAGCGGTGCGCGCCACCATCGCGACGGCGACCACCGTCAATGTCAGCGATACGACGATCGCGAACGTCTGCAAGGCGTCATGCCCCTTCGGCAGGCTCGATGTGCTCCGGGAAGCCTACGGCGCCGGTGTGACAAGTTCGAACTCGGCGCGCGACAGCCGGCGCCCGTGGCAACCCACGCGGGACCCAGCCGCGCTCGGCGGCGTGCCCGCCGGCCTCGAACCGCGGGTGCACGCCGAGCGATCCGTCAGGCCGCTCACCCGGCGCCGGACGGTCCGCAGTCCGACGCCGGACTACTCCCGCCCTGCGCAACCGGAGCAGGAGCGGGTGCGGACCGCGGGGGCAGGCAGGGCCCGGGTGCGGCCCGCGCCGTAGGCTCGCGGCGTGCGCGTGCGGACGTTCGTCGTGACCCTGCTGCTGGCGGGCTGCTCGTCGGGTCCGCCCTCGGCGGTACCCGCGACGCCGGCCGCGCCGACCGACCTGCCGCCGCCGCCTTCGGGCGGGTTCGACCCGCCGGTCACGGTGGCGTTCGAGGGGGCGCCGCCGATCCGGGCCGAGGTCGCGCGGCGCAGCGACCAGCGGGCCCGCGGGCTGATGCAACGCACCGAGCTGCCGGAGGGGACGGGGATGATCTTCCTGTTCCCGCGCCGGGTCGACGTCGGCTTCTGGATGAAGGGCACGTTGATCCCGCTGTCCATCGCCTACGTCGACGGCGACCGGGTGGTCAGCGTGCACGAGATGGAGCCGTGCCGGGTGGCGGACTGCCCGACGTACGAGCCGGCCGGGCCGTACACGGCGGCGGTCGAGGCGCCGGGCGGGTTCTTCCCGAAGTACCGCGTGGGGACGGGCACGCGGATGACGGTGACCGGGGCGACGACGCCACCGGAGAGCTGAGCCGCTAGCCGCGGCGGCAGACCGCCGGGCGCTTCGGCGCCTTCGCGCGCTGGCAGGCCGGGGGCGGCGTCTTGGCCTGCTTGCCCTTCGCGACCTTGGCCGGCTTCGCGGACCTGGCCGGCTTCGTCGCCTTGGTGTGCCGGGGCGTCGCGTACTCCGGCTCGAACGACGAGACCGGCTTGGGCTCCGAGATGAGGCGCGGCTGCTCGGTCGTCGGCGCGGTGGGCGCGGTGGGCGCGACCGGGAACTGCGGCGTCTTCCCAGTCGGCGAGAAGCGCGGCTGGTCGGGCTCGAGAGTCCGAGGGTCGGAGTCGACCTCGGGGTCGTCCGGCAGCTGCCGCGGCCGCTCCGGGCCGCTGGGCGCGGGGCGCTCGCCCTTGTCGCGCGGCGGCTCGGGAACGACGGGACCGGCGACCGGGCGCTCGGGCCCGGCGGGACCGGTCGGGGCGCCGGGGGCGGGCGCGCCGCCGTCCGTGACGTCCGGCGCCGGCTGCGCGCCGACCGGCTGGGCAGGGACACCGGCCGGGGCCGGCGCGGCGCCGACCGGACGGGCGGGCGCACCGCCGGCCGGGCGTGCGGGCGCGCCGGCGGTCGAGCCCTCGACGCCGATCGTGCGCTGCGCGCGCGGCGTGCGGATCTCCTCCACCGCGCCGAAGTCGGGGCGGCCCAGCGCCCGGCTCGCGCCGGTCGTCGGGTCGGCGGCGTACGCCAGCAGCGCGACCGCCGCGGCGACCGGCGTGAGCACGGTGACGATCCGGCCGACGCGGAGGCGGCCGTTCGGCTGCTCGAGCGCGGTGGCGACGCCGAACGCCGTGACGAGCGCGACGGCGACGGCACCCGAGGCGGCGATGGGGAAGAGGAGGGCGGACAGCGAGGTACCGACGAGGCCGCGGCCGAACAGCAGCGCCGCGCAGAACGTCACCGCGAACGCCCCGACACCCGCCGCCGCGACGAGCGCGACGGGCGGGACGGTGCGCGGCGTGGCGCCTCCCACCGGCTGCTCGTTCACCCGGGCCTCCGTTGCTCCGCGCGGTCGCACGGATGCACAGAGTATTCCACGAACTGCTCGAATCGGACAGTCGGCGACACGCGCTCAATAAACCTGAGCCGTACAGGCGCAAGTCAACTTGACGGGCCGCCCCGGGCTCCACATCATTGAGCCCGTCCACATCAACTCCGCGAAACCACAGGTGAGCAGACATGGCACGAGCGGTCGGCATCGACCTCGGCACCACCAACTCCGTCGTCTCCGTCCTCGAAGGCGGCGAGCCGGCGGTCATCGCGAACGCCGAGGGCAGCCGGACGACCCCCAGCGTCGTCGCGTTCGCCAAGAACGGCGAGGTGCTCGTCGGCGAGGTCGCCAAGCGCCAGGCGGTGACCAACGTCGAGCGGACGATCCGCTCGGTCAAGCGGCACATGGGCAACGACTGGAAGATCGGAATCGACGGCAAGGACTTCACGCCGCAGCAGATCAGCGCGTTCGTGCTGCAGAAGCTCAAGCGCGACGCGGAGGCGTACCTCGGCGAGCCGGTGACCGACGCGGTCATCACGGTGCCCGCGTACTTCGGCGACGCCGAGCGGCAGGCCACGACCGAGGCGGGCACGATCGCCGGACTCAACGTCCTGCGGATCGTCAACGAGCCCACCGCGGCCGCGCTGGCGTACGGCCTCGACAAGGGCGAGAAGGACCAGACCATCCTCGTCTTCGACCTCGGCGGCGGCACGTTCGACGTCTCGCTGCTGGAGATCGGCGAGGGCGTGGTCGAGGTCAAGGCCACCTCCGGCGACACGCACCTGGGCGGCGACGACTGGGACCAGCGGGTCATGGACTGGCTGGTCAAGGAGTTCCAGAACGCGCACGGCATCGACCTGTCGAAGGACAAGATGGCGATGCAGCGACTGCGCGAGGCCGCCGAGAAGGCGAAGATCGAGCTGTCCGGCTCGATGGAGAGCCACATCAACCTGCCGTACATCACGGCGTCGGCCGAGGGGCCGCTGCACCTCGAGACCAAGCTGACCCGGGCGGAGTTCCAGCGGATGACCGCGGACCTGCTCGACCGGTGCAAGGGGCCGTTCCAGCAGGCCGTCAAGGACGCCGGCATCAGCGTCAACGACGTCGACCACGTCGTGCTCGTCGGTGGCTCCACCCGGATGCCTGCCGTGTCCGAGCTGGTGCGCGAGCTGACCGGCGGCAAGGAGCCGAACAAGGGCGTCAACCCCGACGAGGTCGTCGCCGTCGGGGCCTCGCTGCAGGCCGGCGTCATGCGCGGCGAGGTCAAGGACGTCCTCCTGCTCGACGTCACCCCGCTGTCGCTAGGCATCGAGACGATGGGCGGGATCATGCACAAGCTCATCGAGCGCAACACGACGATCCCGACGAAGCGCTCGGAGACGTTCACGACGGCCGCGGACAACCAGCCGTCGGTGCAGATCCAGGTGTACCAGGGCGAGCGCGAGATGGCGGCGTACAACAAGAAGCTCGGCATGTTCGAGCTGACCGGGCTGCCGCCCGCGCCGCGCAACGTGCCGCAGATCGAGGTGACGTTCAACATCGACGCGAACGGCATCGTGCACGTCTCCGCGAAGGATCTCGCGACGGGCAAGGAGCAGTCGATGACGATCACCGGCGGCTCGGCGCTGCCGCGGGACGAGGTCGAGCGGATGATGCGCGAGGCCGAGCAGTACGCCGAGGAGGACCGCCGCCGCAAGGAGGATGCGGAGGTCCGCAACACCGGCGACCAGCTCGTCTACCAGACCGAGAAGTTCCTCGCGGAGAACGGCGACAAGGTCGGCGCCGCGGAGAAGGCCGAGGTCGAGACGGCGCTGTCCGGTTTGAAGGCGGCGCTCGGCGGCAGCGACACCGCCGCGATCCGCACGGCGACGGAGACGCTCGCGGCCGCCAGCCAGAAGCTCGGCACGTCGATGTACGCGAACGCCGGCGATGCGGCCGGAGCCGCGGGTGCGGCCGGCGGCGGCACCGGGGACGCGGCGGGTGCCGCGAGCGACGACGACGTCGTGGACGCCGAGATCGTCGACGAGCCGCCGGCGGCGAGCTGACGATGAGCGACCAGGAGTTCGAGGAGGGCCAGCGGGTGGTCGTCCGCGACAAGCGGCGCGTCGACACCGATGGCTCGCTCCGTACGCCCGACGCGGCGCCCGAGACGGCCGGGTCCGGCGAGGAGGCGGCAGCCGAGGCGGCGGCCGAGGCGCCGGAGAAGACGGTCGACGACGTCGCGGCCGAGGGGTTCGTCGAGCTGCGCGCGCTCCAGGCGTTGCTGGACGAGCGCACCGCCGACCTGCAACGCCTCAAGGCGGAGTTCGACAACTACCGCAAGCGGGTCGAACGCGACCGGCTGGCGATGGGCGAGCAGGCGGTCGGCGGCGTGCTGCTGCACCTGCTCCCTGTACTCGACGACCTCGACCGGGCGCGCGAGCACGGCGAGCTCACCGGCGGCTTCAAGTCGGTCGCCGAGGCGCTGGAGGGCGTGCTCACCAAGCTCGGCCTGGAGCGGTTCGGGTCGCCGGGCGAGCCGTTCGACCCGATGGTGCACGAGGCCGTTATGCACCAGCACGCCGACGACGTGACCGAGCCGACCTGCGTGACGGTCATGCGGGCCGGCTACCGGCTCGGCGAACGGCTGCTGCGGCCCGCGATGGTCGCGGTGGCTGAGCCGGCCTCGCCGCCGGAGGCGGAGCCCGTCGAGACACCACCGGCCGAGGCCGCGAGCGAGTGAGAGGAGGGCGCGGCGTATGAGCTCGTACGAGAAGGACTACTACGCCGCGCTCGGCGTCCCGAAGGACGCCACGGCGGCGGACATCAAGAAGGCGTACCGGCAGCTCGCCCGCGACCTGCACCCCGACAAGAACAAGGGGGACCGCCAGGCCGAGGAGCGGTTCAAGGAGGTCTCCGAGGCGTACGCCGTGCTGTCCGACCCCGCGAAGCGCGCGGAGTACGACGAGCAGCGGACGCTGTTCGGCGGCGGCTTCCGGGGTCGTAACGGCACCGGGTTCGCCGGCAACTTCGGGGACATCTTCGGCGGCGGGCTCGGCGACATCTTCGGCGGCATGTTCGGCGGCGGCCGGGCGCGCGGCCCCCGCCGCGGCGCGGACGTCGAGACCGAGGTGACGCTGGACTTCGCCGAAGCGGTGCGCGGCGTGACCGTCCCGCTGCGGCTGTCCAGCCCGCACGCCTGCCGCACCTGCAACGGCTCCGGCGCCGCGCCCGGCACCGTCCCGCGCGCCTGCGCGACCTGCAACGGCATCGGCTCGGTGTCGGTCAACCAGGGGCCGTTCTCGATCTCGCAGCCGTGTCGCGACTGCCGCGGCAACGGCCGGATCGTGGACACCCCCTGCGCCGACTGCCGCGGCACCGGCAGCACCTCGCGCGAGCGGACGCTGACCGTACGCATCCCGGCCGGCGTGCAGGACGGGCAGCGGATCAGGCTGGCCGGCCGCGGCTCGCCCGGCGACGGCGGGGGCCCGGCCGGCGACCTGTACGTCGTCGTGCACGTGACCCCGCACCGCGTCTTCGGGCGCAGGGGCGACCACCTGACGGTGACCGTGCCGGTGACGTTCGCGGAGGCCGTGCTCGGCGCGGACATCTCCGTGCCGACGCTGGACGGCCCGGTCCGGCTGCGCGTCCCCGAGGGCACGCCGTCCGGCAAGACGTTCCGGGTCAGAGGCCGCGGCGCGCGCGAGGGCGACCTGCTCGTCACGGTCGAGGTCGCCGTGCCGAAGAACCTGTCGGCCAAGGCCCGCAAGGCGTTGGAGGCGCTGGCCGCGGAGGACGAGGGCGACCCGCGCGCGGGGCTGTTCGACGAGGTGACGACCGGTGGCTGACGGACCCGAGGACCGCCCGGTCTACGTCATCTCCATCGCGGCGCAGCTCGCCGGCCTGCACCCGCAGACGTTGCGGACCTACGACCGGCTCGGCCTGGTGTCGCCGGGCCGTACCGCCGGCCGCGGGCGCCGGTACAGCGAGCGGGAGGTCGCGCTGCTCCGCGAGGTCCAACGCCTCTCGCAGGACGAGGGCATCAACCTCGCCGGCATCAAGCGGATCATCGAGCTCGAGCACCAGGTGGACGCGCTGCGGTCGCGGCTGGCCGAGCTGCAGGCGGCGCTCGACCTGGCCCAGCAGGACGCGCAGCGCCGCGAAGCCGAGGTGCACGCGTCTTACCGGCGCGAGCTCGTACCCCTGAACAACTCCCAGGTCGTCGTGTGGCGGCCGCGAAAGAAGTGATCGACCGATGGATGCCGACCGGCTGACCACCAAGACCCAGGACGCGTTCTCGACCGCGGTGCGCCGGGCCGCCGCGGACGGGCACCCGCAGGTCGAGCCCGTGCACCTGCTGCTCGCGCTGCTCGCGCAGTCCGAGGGCACGACGATCCCGGTGCTCGACGCGGCCGGCGCGCAGCCCGCCATCGTCAAGGCGCGCGCCGACGAGCTGCTCGGCCGGCTGCCCAAGGCGTACGGCGCCTCGACCTCCGCCCCGTCGCTGTCCCGCCCGGTCGCCAAGGTGCTGGAGACCGCGGTGCGCGAGGCGGAGCGGATGGGCGACGACTACGTCTCCACCGACCACGTCCTCGTCGCGCTGGCCGAGGACGGCGGCGACGCGGCGTCGTTGCTGCGTGACGCGGGCGCCACGCCGGACGCGGTGCGCAAGGCGGTCGAGCAGGTGCGTGGCGGGCAGCGCGTGACGTCGCAGGACCCGGAGACGACGTTCCAGGCGCTGGAGAAGTACGGGCGTGACCTCACCGCCGACGCGCGCTCGGGGCGCCTCGACCCGGTCATCGGGCGGGACGCCGAGATCCGCCGCGTCGTGCAGGTGCTCTCGCGGCGTACCAAGAACAACCCGGTCCTCATCGGCGAGCCCGGCGTCGGCAAGACCGCGATCGTGGAGGGCCTCGCGCTGCGGATCGTCGCGGGCGACGTGCCGGAGTCGTTGCGGGACAAGCGGCTCGTCACGCTGGACCTCGGCGCGATGGTGGCGGGCGCGAAGTACCGCGGCGAGTTCGAGGAGCGGCTCAAGGCGGTCCTCAACGAGATCAAGGCGGCCGAGGGTCGCATCGTGACGTTCATCGACGAGCTGCACACCGTGGTGGGCGCAGGCGCGGCCGAGGGGTCGATGGACGCCGGCAACATGCTCAAGCCACTGCTCGCCCGCGGCGAGCTGCGGATGGTCGGCGCGACGACGCTGGACGAGTACCGCAAGCACGTGGAGAAGGACCCCGCGCTCGAACGCCGCTTCCAGCCGGTGGTCGTCGGCGAGCCGACGGTCGAGGACACCATCGGCATCCTGCGCGGCCTCAAGGAGCGGTACGAGGTCCACCACGGCGTCCGCATCACCGACGCGGCGCTGGTCGCGGCGGCGACGCTGTCCGACCGTTACGTCACCGCCCGCTTCCTCCCCGACAAGGCGATCGACCTCGTGGACGAGGCGGCGTCGCGGCTGCGGATGGAGATCGACTCGCGGCCGACCGAGGTGGACGAGGTCGAACGCGTCGTGCGCCGGATGGAGATCGAGCAGGCGGCGTTGCGCAAGGAGACCGACGAGCCGTCCCGCGAGCGGCTGACCCGGCTCGACCGCGACCTCGCCGAACGCCGCGAGGAGCTGGCCGGCCTCACCGCGCGCTGGCAGCGTGAGAAGGACGCGATCGGCGGGGTGCGCGAGCTCAAGGCGACGCTGGAGACCGTGCGCGGCGAGGCCGAGCGGGCCGAGCGCGACGGCGATCTGGAACGCGCGGCGGAGCTGCGGTACGGGCGGCTGCCGGCGTTGGAGCGCGAGCTCGCGGAGGCGCAGGCGCGGCTGTCGTCGGTGCAGGAGGGCGGCGCCATCCTCAAGGAGGAGGTCGGCGCCGACGACGTGGCCGACGTGGTGGCGGCGTGGACCGGGATCCCCGCGGGGCGGCTGCTCGAAGGCGAGACCGGCAAGCTGCTGCGCATGGAGCAGGCGTTGGGGTCGCGGCTGGTCGGCCAGGACGACGCCGTGCGCGCGGTGTCCGACGCGGTGCGCCGGGCGCGGGCCGGCATCTCCGATCCCGACCGGCCGACGGGGTCGTTCCTGTTCCTCGGGCCGACCGGCGTCGGCAAGACCGAGCTGGCGCGGGCGCTGGCGGAGTTCCTGTTCGACGACGAGCGCGCGGTCGTGCGCATCGACATGAGCGAGTACGGCGAGAAGCACTCCGTCGCCCGCCTGGTCGGTGCGCCGCCCGGCTACGTCGGCTACGAGGAGGGCGGCCAGCTCACCGAGTCGGTCCGGCGGCGGCCGTACTCCGTCGTCCTCCTGGACGAGGTCGAGAAGGCGCACCCCGAGGTGTTCGACGTGCTGCTCCAGGTACTCGACGACGGCCGGCTCACCGACGGCCAGGGCCGCACCGTGGACTTCCGCAACACCATCCTCATCCTCACGTCGAACCTTGGCTCGCACGTCATCGCCGACCCGACGCTGACCCGCGACGAACGCCGCGACCGCGTGATGGTCGTCGTGCGCGAGCACTTCAAGCCGGAGTTCCTCAACCGGCTGGACGAGGTCATCGTCTTCGACGTGCTGACCCGCGAGGAACTCGGCCGGATCGTGGACATCCAGGTGTCCCGGCTCGCGGCTCGGCTGGCCGGCCGGCAGCTCACGCTGGACGTCACGCCGGCCGCGCGCGAGTGGCTGACGGCAACCGGCTACGACCCCGTGTACGGCGCGCGGCCGTTGCGCCGGCTGGTCGCGACGGCCATCGGCGACAAGCTGGCGAAGGCGTTGCTGTCCGGCGAGATTCGCGACGGCGACACCGTGGTCGTCGACGCCAGCGGCAACGAGCTGTCGGTGGGGGCGGCCGCGACGGCGTAGCGGGCGCGTTTCCTAGGTCGGGTCAGCGACAGGCGCGCGCCCAGGTCCGTCCCGCGTCGGTCGAGCAGAAGACGCCGCTGTACCCGTCGCGCGTGGACTGCCCCAGCGCGAACACCCGGCCGTTCGCGACGTGGATCGCGCTCTGGTTCGCGGCGATGCTCCCGAGCGGGTTGGCAGCGTCCCACGGCAGCGTGTCCGGACGTCCCGGCGTCACCCAGCCGATGCCCGTCCGGGTCCACGTCGCGCCGCCGTCGCGGCTGCGGAACAGTTGTTGGGCGGGCAGCCGCGGCGTGTCCGAACGTTGTGCGACTCGCAAGAACACGAGCCGAGGGTTCGCGGGGTCGATCGCGAGCGCGAGCGGCAGGCCGGTGTCACCGTCGCCGCGGCTCATCTCGGCGTTCACGGCCGCCAGCACCTTCGAGGCGCCGGCCCACGGCGCGAACGTGCGGCCGCGATCGGTCGACCGGTAGAGGAGGTAACGCTTCCCGGTCGCGAGCGCGACGAACAGCGTGCCGTCGCGGTCGTACGCCGGTGACAGCCACGCCCCGCGGAATTCGGCGGGTGGCGGGAACGCGTGCAGCTGCGTCGCACAGGTGAGTGACGCGTCGCACTGGTACAGCGCGATGCTGTGCCGGCCCGCGCCGCTCGGGTCGGGACGCAGCCCGACGAGCAGCGGCGCGACGTCGAGGGTCGCCCGCTGCGGCACCAGGAACTGCAAGGCGTAGTTGGGCGCCGCCGCCGGCACCTCCGAGTGCAGCGGCGGGTCGATGCGCGCCGCGCGTTGCTGTGCGGCGTAGGCGAACACGACTCGCTCGCCCGCGCTCACGGCACCGGCGGTGGCGTCGACGTATGGCGTGAGGTTCGGCACGCCGAGGTCGTTGGCTGACGCCAGCAAGTCAACCGGGCGCAAGCCGTCGGCCGGGTTGGTCGTCACGTAGAGACCGACGCTCGTCTGTAGGTATACGGCGCGATCGACCGCGTACCGGGGCGACACGATCAGGTCCCGCAGCGCGGGCCGCTGCTCCAACGGCAGTACGCCGGGCGCGAGGTCGAACCGCGTCCAGCTGCCGCCGCGATCGGTCGTGCGCCACAGCGTGGGGCCCTTGCTGAACAGCGTCGCGCAGAACGCCGTTCCGTCGCTGACGAACGACGGTGACAGCGCGAACGCGGCGCAGGGCGACGGCGCCGTGGTGGGCGCGGGGGCCGCCGAAGCCGGCGCGGCCAGCGCCAGCGCGAGCGTCCACGCCGGGATGCGCCACCTGCCGTGCATAGCACGCATGCGCGTCCCCCTCTCCACTGTCCTTCGCACGATGGTTTCGGCACCTCTCCTGGGATTCCCTGCACCCTGCCGGGGCGGCTGACGTAGGCCACCCCGGCAGGTGTGACGGCGCTAAAACGCGTAGTCGAACGTCCCGGCCCAGGTGCCGTAGTGCGTGTTGCTCCGGCACTGGATCGCGAAGGTGCCCCTCATCGTCTGGATCCGCGAACCGTTCGCGTCGACGAGGTCGCCGACGACGGTCACCACGTTGTTGACGACCGAGATGGTCAGGTTCGTCATGGTGATGTTGACGCCGAACGTGTTCACGTAGTGGAACTGCGGAGTGGTTCCGTCGGGCATTTCTGCTCCGTTGCACACCGGGGCGGTGGACGGCCCGGTCCGCTGCATCTTGACGACCGCGCCGAAGGCGGCGCGGCACGGGCCGGCGAAGCTAGACCCGCCCACGGTGAAGGTCGTGTCGGTGCAGGTGCCCTGCCGCGGCGGGACCGTCGGGCGCTGTTCGGCGAGCGCGGAGATGGAGCAGGTGAGTGTCGCGCCGGCAGCGGTGCAAGCGGACTCCACGATCTTCGTCTGTCCGATCCCGGACGTCCCTGTGTCGCTCCATGTTCCCATCGCGGTTCCGGATGGGCCGTGTGGCACCCCGCTCGAAGCGGGCGGGGCGAAAAGCGTGGTCCCGGCGGCGATTCCCGCGACCACAGCGGTCGTTCTCATTTGTGTCTCCTCCGTGGTGAAATGGTGGGGCCGTCAGCCACCCGCAGGCGTCGGTTCGGCACGAGAGATACGTGCGGACGGGCGCGATCGGGACATTCCCGGCGCAAATACGTTCCGACGTTCGGCACTGCGCGGTACGGGTGCTTTCGGCGAGCGGCAGGTACCGACACGTCGCGGCTGAGGCGGGCTCGACGTCCTAGGCGACGAAGAAATTCTCGGCGTCCCGTCGTCAGGGGGCGCTCGCGCACCCGTCGAAAGGGTGTAGCAACCCACCTGGGGAGGGGCACCGTGCAGACCGTCCGACTCGTCGCCGCGGCGACCGCTGTACTGCTCGCGCTGCCCGCCGGCGCCGACGCCGCCGAACGGCGGCCGCGCGTGGCGATCGGGACGAAGCCCGGGTCGGTCCTCCTCGGGTTGCCGGCCGGCGGCGGCCGCGGTGAGGGGACGGCCGCCGCTGGTGCCGGCGTCGCCCGCGTCCGCGTCCTGTGGTGCGGCAACGGCCAGTACCTCGCCGGCGGCGGCTGGACCTGCGGGAGCGGGTTCGTGACGCCGGTCGTGAGCTACGACGCCACCGTCACCTGCGCGACCGTTGCGCGGACGTCGTGCACGTGGAGCGCGCCGGCGCCGGTGCAGCCGAGCCGGTACCTGCTGTTCGCCATCGCGACAGACGCGGCGGGCCGGTACGACGTGGCCGGGCCGGTCGACGTGGTGGTCGTCTGACGATGACCGCCGCCGCCACGGACGACGCCGCGCTGGTCAGACGCGCGGCGGGCGGCGACGTGCTCGCGTTCGAGACGCTGGTCCGGCGGCACACCGACGCGGTGTGGCGCGTCGCGCGGTCGATGCTGCGCGACGACTTCGCCGCGGAGGAGGCGGTGCAGGACACGTTCCTGCGCGCGTACCGCGCGCTCGGGACGTTCCGCGGCGACGCGGCCGTGCGGACCTGGCTGGTGTCGATCTGCACCCGCGTCTGCGTCGACCGGCTCCGGCTGCGCCGGCCGGAGGTCGTGCCGTTGGAGGAGGCCGCGGCCCGGCGGACCGCCCCGGACCCGGACGACCGGGTGCAGCTCGACGCGGCGGTGCGCGGGCTCGCGCCGGACGAGCGGGCGGCGTTCCTCCTCGTCGACGTCCTCGGCTACACCAGCGGCGAAGCGGCCGCGGTGGCCGGGGCGCCGGCGTCCACCCTGCGGTCGCGGCTCGGCCGCGCCCGCGAACAGCTCGCCGCGGCGCTCGCGCCCGCCGGTGTGGAGAGGTGAGAGCGATGACGCACGACGACGTTCGTGCCGCGCTGGTGTCCGGCGAGCCGGTGCCCGCCGCGGCGCGGGAGCACCTGAACCGGTGCGATGCCTGCCTCGCGTTCGCGCAGGGGCTCGACCGGGCGCGCCGCGCCGCGCCGATGCTGGTGCCGGCCGCGCCGCCCGCCGGCCTCGCCGACCGCGTGCTGGGGGCGGTGCTCGCCGCACCGGCCGGCGCGGCGTCCGACGACGTGTCCGACGAGGTCGTCACGCCATTGCACCCCGTCCTGCCGGGCGGTCGCGGGCGCGCGCCGAGGCCGTTCCACCAGCGCGCGCTGATCCGGGTCGCGGTGGCGGTAGCGGCGACGCTCGTCGTGGGGGCGGCGGCCTTCGTGCTCAGGGACGCCGAGGACCCCACGCCCGAGGTCGTGCTGGCGGCGGCCGCGCGGCGCACCGCCGAGGCGGGGACGGCGAAGGTGCGGGTCGAGGGGACGACGACGTTCGTCGTGCCGGTCGCGCAGGACCCGAAGACGCCGCCGGACTACGCGTCGGTGCCCGAGTCCCTGCGCGCGCACGTCGAGGAGCAGTGGCGGTCCGTCATGGCGGCGTTCGCCGAGGCGATGCGGCTCGCGCAGGAGCAGATCGACAACGCGCTCGGGCAGATCGACGACGTCATCGGCGGCTTCACCGGCTCGTACCCGCCGCGCGGCCAGCGCCCGTCGCAGCCGCCGCGGCCGGCCCGCCCGCTGCCGTCGCAGCCGTCGCTGCCGGAGTCGATCCGGACGACGGTGACGCTGCGGGCCAGTGGCGACGTGTCGTTCACCGACCGGCTGCGGCTCAACGGCACCGTCGGCGTGGACACCGAGGCCGACCTCGACGTCGTCGCCGGCCGCGACGTGGTCGCGGTACGCACCGAGGGCTCGTCGTGGGCGGTCGCGGAGGCGAAGGCCGGGCCGTTGTCGACGGTCATCGGCGGACCCGACGCGCTGCTGCGCGCCGTGGGGTCGGCGGACGACGTCACGGCCGTGGTCGAGGGGCGGCGGTACTCGTTCCGCGTCGTCATCCCGGACGGCACGACGCTCAGCGGCGAGGCCGACCTCGACGACGCGGGGATGCTCACGGCGGTGCGGCTGACAGGCTCCGGGCGGAACGGCATCCCCGGCGCGGGCACGTCGTGGCACACCGACCTGCGGGTGCGACTAAGCGACCCGGGTGCGCCGGTGGCACCGGAGCCGGTGGACGTCGCGGACGTGCGCGCGCGCCTCGCCGAGCCCGACGCGGCCTCGCGCGTGCTGTACCCGCTCGGCGCCGGGGTGCGCGCGGCGGTGGCGCGCTGAGCCGCCGCGGGGTCACCCGGTCCACGCGCGGGCGCGCGGGCACCTCGTGACGGCCGTCGTCGCGTGACGGAAAGTTGTCGCGGCTTGTGTCGCGTACCCGACAGACCGCCCGCGCGCGCGTCGGCCACGGTGGCGGCGCGCGCACTGGGCGCGCGGTGTTCCGAGAGGGGTACGCGATGGACGACAGGTTCGCCGCGGGGCAGCGGGTCACGGTGCTGCTGCCGCCGAAGGCCGACTTCGGCAAGGACGAGACCTTCCGCATCCTCGAGTCGGTCCTCGACCGGCTGGGCTGCGGCGGCTGCTACTCGGGCTTCGACATCCGGTTCCGCCACGAGGTGTCGTTCCTGTACGACACCCAGTCGAAGGACCTGGTCAGCAACCAGCAGCAGCTCTGATGGGCGGTCTGCCGGCGCTCGGCGTGGGGCTCACCTACTGGCCCCGGCTGGGGCCGTTCGTCGAGGCGTACCCGGAGTCGGTGGACCTGCTGGAGTTCCAGCCGGAGACCGTCTGGTTGCCGCCGCGCGCGGCCGGCCAGGCGTGCACCTACGACGCGTCGGCACTCGACGCGGTCGCGGCGCTCCCGCACCCGAAGATCGCGCACGGCGTGGGGTTCCCGGTCGGCGGCGCACGCCGGCCGGACCCCGCGCACGTGCCGCCGCTGCGCGCGGTCGTGGACCGGATCGGCGCACCGTGGGTGAGCGAGCACCTGGCCGTGAACACGGCGGGCGGCCCCGAGGGCGAGTACTGCACGGCGTTCCTGCTGCCGCCCGCGCAGACGCCGGAGGCCGCCGTCACGGCGGGCCGCCACGCGCGCGAGGTCGCGGACGCGCTCGGGCGGCCGTTCGCCGTGGAGCCAGGGGTGTCGTACCTGCGGCCGCGTCCGGGTGAGATGGCGGACGGCGAGTACGTCGCCACCGTCCTCGCGGAGAGCGGGTGCGGGCTGCTGCTCGACCTGCACAACGTCTGGACCAACGCGCGCAACGGACGGCAGCCGGTCGATGAGTTCCTCGCGCAAGTGCCGCTCGACCGCGTGTGGGAGGTGCACGTCGCGGGCGGCTCGGAGTACGAGGGGTACTGGCTGGACGCCCACTCCGACGTCGTGCCGGACCCGGTGATGGCGCTCGCGCGGGAGGTCATGCCCGACCTGCCCAACGTCGGCGCGCTGATCTTCGAGCTGCTGCCGATGTTCTACGACGGTGTCGGCCCGGACCGGCTGCGCGCGCAGCTCGACGCGCTGCGGGGCGTCTGGGCGCTGCGCCCGCCGTCGTGCCCGGCGCTGCCCGCGCGGCCGGTCGTCACCGGCTCGGCCGTCGCGTCGACGGCCTGGGACGACGCCATCGGTGGCCTCGCCGTAGGCCGCGACGTCCCCGGTGACCTCGCCGCGTCGCTTGCCGGCGACCCGGGCGTCCGGGTGTTCGCGATGCTGCTCGGCGAGCTGCGCGGCAGCATGGTCGCGCGCGCGCTGAAGCTGACGACCCGGCTGCTGCTCCTGCACCTTGGCGAGGCCGGGCTGCGCGACCTGCTCGCGAAGTACTGGGCCACCGAGTACCCGCGGTTGTTCGCGGTACGCGAGGCGGAAGGCTTCGCGGCGTTCGTCCGCGCGCACGGACCGCGGCTGCCCCACCTCGACGACGTCATGACGTTCGAGCTGGCGCTGCTGAACGTCGTCATCGACGACGCCGGCGCGACCATCGTGTTCGGCGCCGAGCCCAACGAGGTCCTCGGCGCGCTGGCAGCGGGCCGGTTGCCGGAGTCGCCGGCCGCAGGGTCGTACCCCGTGGTCGTGGCGCCCGGCTGAGCGACGCCCTGAGCGAACGCCGCTGGCGTGGCGGTGGCGGCGTCGGGCAGGCTGCCCGGCATGGATCTCCTCGTACTCGGCGGCACGGTGTTCGTCGGCCGCGCGATCGTCGACGCCGCGCTCGCGCGCGGGCACCGCGTCACCGTGTTCCACCGCGGCCAGCACGGCGAGGACACGCACCCCGGTGTCGAGCACCTGCACGGCGACCGGCGGACGGACCTGCACCTGCTGGCCGGACGCCGGTGGGACGCGGTCGTGGACACCTGCGGCTTCGACGGCCCGACGGTCGGCGCCGCCGCGCGCGCCCTCTCCGCGGGCGTCGGTCACTACGCCTTCGTCTCGTCCGTCTCGGTCTACCCGGACTGGCCGGCGGTCGCCGTGGACGAGACCGCGCGGGTGAAGGACGCGGGCGACTACGACGCGTACGGCGCCGGCAAGGTCGCCGCCGAGCAGGCGGCCGAGGCGGCGATGCCGGGCCGGGTGCTCGTGACGCGGCCCGGGCTGATCGCGGGACCGTACGAGAACATCGGCCGGCTGCCGTACTGGCTGAGCCGGGTCGCGCGGGGCGGCGAGGTGCTCGCGCCTGGCGACCCGGACGAGCCGCGGCAGTGGATCGACGCGCGCGACCTCGCGGAGTTCCACGTGCGCTGCGCCGAGGAGCGCACGGTCGGCGTGTTCAACACCGTCGGCCCGCCGGCCCAGTTCACGATGGGCGAGCTGCTCGACGCCTGCCGCGCCGTGACCGGCAGCGACGCGACGTTCACCTGGGTGGACAGCGCGACCGTGCGGGCCGCGGGGTACGAGCCGTGGAGCGAGCTGCCGATCTGGCTGTGGGACGCCGAGGGCGACGTCAGCCAGACCTGGCACGTGGACGTCTCGAAGGCGCTGGCCGCGGGCCTGACCGCGCGGCCGATGCGGGCGACCGTTGCCGACACGTGGGCGGCGATGGCGGACACGGACCAGGGCTGGTACCCGGGTCGCGCATCGGTGCCGCCGTACGACCCGGAAAAGGAGCGCGCTGCCCTGGCCGCTGCCCGCTAGGGTCGAGACCCGTGACGAATCGCGCGCGACTCCTCGACCTCATCAAGCAGCACGCCGTGGTCCACGGCACGGTGACCCTCTCCAGCGGCCGCGAGGCCGACTACTACCTCGACTGCCGGCGCATCACGCTGTCCGGCGAGGCCGCGCCGCTCGTCGGCGAGGTGCTGCTCGACCTCACCGCGGACTGGGAGTACGACGCCGTCGGCGGCCTGACGATGGGCGCGGACCCGGTCGCCACGGCGATGCTGCACGCCGCCGCGACCCGCGGCCGGGCGCTCGACGCTTTCGTCGTCCGCAAGGAGGCGAAGGCGCACGGCCTGCAACGCCGCGTCGAGGGTCCGGACGTGATCGGCCGGCGGGTGCTCGTCGTGGAGGACACCAGCACGACCGGCGGCTCGCCGCTGACGGCGGTGCAGGCGTTGCGCGAGGCGGGCGCCGACGTCGTCGGCGTCGCGACGATCGTGGACCGCGCGACCGGCGCGGGCGAGAAGATCGCGGCGGAGGGCGTCGAGTACCGCTACGCGTACGGGCTGGACGAGCTCGGCCTGTCGTAGATCCGACACGCGGCCCGCTTGCCGCGCGTCACACGCACGCGCCAGGCTCGGCGCGTGGATAGCTGGGTCTTCGTCGTCGTCGGCATCGGCGCGTTCCTCGTGCTGTTCTTCGGGGGTTTCATCGCGCTGATGCGCAAGGCCGCCCAGCAGGAGCAGGCGCGGATCGCGTCGCTCGTCGCGCTGTGCGGCGAGTACGGCTGGCGGATCAGCGAGCAGGACCCGTACGACCTCGTGCACCGCTGGCCGGGAACGCCGTTCGACGACGGCTCGATGCGCCGTGTCCGCAACGTCGTCACGGGCGAGTACGCCGGGCGGCCGATGCTCGCGTTCGACTACTCGTACGAGACCGAGGGGATGCGTGACTCGAACGGCCGACGCTCGACGTGGACCCACCACCACGGCGTCGTCGCGCTCGCGCTGCCCGGCGCGCTGCCCGAGCTCGCGCTGATGCCGGAGAACGTCTTCGCGCGGATCGCGCGGAAGCTCGGCTACCAGGACGTGAAGCTCGGCCGCGAGGACTTCGACCGGATGTTCGTCGTCGGCTGCCACGACACGCGGGTCGTGCCGTACGTCCTCACGCCGCGCGCGGCCGACGCGCTGGTCCACCACGGGCCGGTCAGCCTGCGCGTCGCGGGCTCCGACCTGCTGGCCTGGGGCGACGCGCTGACGCCCGACCGGCTGCTCCGGCTGGCCCAGCTGCTCGCCGAGATCGTGCACGGCATCCCCGACGCGGCGTGGGAGCAGGCGCCGGGACCGTTGCGCTGACGGCTCGCCACCGCCACGCTGTCGGCATGTTCGCGTTCCTCGCGATCGTCGCGATCATCGGCCTCGTCGTCACCGCGGCGATCTACTCGTACAAGAAGAACCAGGCGCGCATCGGGGCGCTGGTTTCGCTCGCGCACTCCAAGGGGTGGCAGTTCGCGCCGCACGACCCGTTCGGGCTGCCCGGCCGCTGGGGCGGCGCGCCGTTCAACGCCGGCTACGACCGCCGCGCGGCGAACGTCATCACCGGCGAGCACGACGGCAAGCCGTTCGTGGCGTTCGACTACTCCTACAAGGAGGACAGCCGCGACAGCGAGGGCAAGACGACGACGCGGACGTACTGCTTCGCGATCGTCGCTCTCGGGATGCCGTGCGCGCTGCCCGAGCTGCACGTCGGGCCGGAGGGCGTGTTCTCGCGGATCGGCCGGGTCATGGGGATGCAGGACATCGAGCTGGAGAGCGAGGACTTCAACCGCGCGTTCCGCGTCCGCTGCCCGAACCCGAAGCTCGCGACGGACATCCTGTCGCCGCGCACGATGGAGGCGTTGCTCGCCAACGGCAAGATCCGCTTCCGCATGGTGGGGTCGGACATCCTCGCCTACGAGAACGGCAACCTCGACGCGGTCGAGGTCCTCCGCTGCGCCCACGTGCTGTCCGAAGTGATCGATGGCGTCCCGCAGTTCGTCTGGCGCGACTACGGTCTCTACGACCGTCCCGTCACGCCCTCCCAGGGGAATGCCTCGTGAACCCGTTCGCCATCGCCGGCGGCGCCGTGCTCCTGCTCGGCCTCGCCGTGATCATCAGCTACAACCGGTTCGTCCGGCAGCGCAACCTGGTCGAGGAGTCCTGGCGCCAGGTCGACGTCGAGCTGCGCCGCCGTTACGACCTCATCCCGAACCTCGTCGAGACGGTGAAGGGGTACGCGGCGCACGAGCGCGCGACGTTCGAGGCCGTCACCCAGGCGCGGGCGATCGCGCAGGCGCACGGCGGCACCCGCGCCGACCAGGGCCGCGACGAGACCGAGCTGACGCGCTCGCTGCGCGGGCTGCTCGCGGTCGCCGAGGCGTACCCGGCGCTCAAGGCCGACCAGCACTTCCGGCAGCTCCAGTCGCAGCTCGCCGAGACCGAGGACCGGATCGCCGCGGGCCGGCGGTTCTACAACGCGAACGTGCGCGCGTACAACACCCGCATCGACGCGTTCCCCTCGTCGCTCATCGCGGGGATGTTCGGGTTCGAGAAGGCGGAGTACTTCGAGGTCGAGGAGGCGGCAGCCCGCGCGGCGGTACCGGTCCAGATGGACGGCCCTACCGCCTGACGGCAACGAGCCGGCGAACCGCCCTTGCGCCCGCCGGATGGCGTGTCACGCTGGACTCATGAACCGCGTTCTCCTGCCGGCCGTCCTCACCGCCGCCGCACTCGCCGTGCCCGTCTCTCCCGCCGTGGCCGACGCCCCACCCCGCCAGATCGCCGACTTCGACGGCGACGGCTACGGCGACCTCGCCATCGGCGCGCCCGGGTACCGGACCTGGCGCGGCGCCGTCGTCGTCCTCTACGGCTCCGGCACCGGCCTGCGTACGGGTGGCGCCCAGCTGTGGACCGTGGACACCTCTGGCGTCAACGGCGGCAGCCCCGGGCCGGAACGGTTCGGCGCGGCCGTCGCGGCGGGCGACTTCGACGGTGACGGGTACGACGACCTCGCGATCGGCGCCCCGTCCGAGGACGGCGAGCAGGGCGCGGTGCACATCCTCTTCGGGTCCGCGAGCGGCCTCAGCGCCGCCCGCGACCAGCGCTGGCACGCCGACGTCTACGGCGTCCCGCGCACCCGCGACAAGTGGCAGCGCTTCGGCGCCGCGCTCGCGACCGGCGACACGAACGGCGACGGCCGCGCGGACCTCGCGATCGGCGGGCCGGGCGGCGGCCCGTCCGGGGAGCAGGTGCCGGGCGTGGTCTGGGTGCTCGAGAGCACGCCGAACGGCCTGGACGCGACACGCTCGTTCGCCGACGCGTACCAGGACCCGACCGGCCAGTACGGGAGCGCGCTCGCGATGGGCGACTTCTCCGGGGACGGGGCGGACGACCTCGCGATCGGCGCCCCCGGCCAGCCGGTGCGGCGCGCGCAGCGTGACTACCTGCGCGCCGGCCGCGTCTGGATCGTCGACGGCGACGTGGGTCGCGGCCTGGTCGGCGACGTCGCGGTGACGCAGGACACCCCGAACGCGCCCGGCATCGCCGAGGCGAACGACGCGTTCGGGTCCGCGGTGGCGGCCGGCGACGTCACCGGCGACGGCCGCGACGACCTGCTCGTCGGTATCCCGTACGAGCGGGTCGGCGGCAAGCTCGGGTCCGGCGCGGTCCAGGTGATGCGCGGCTCCGGCGCCGGGATCACCGGGCACGGGCAGCTCTGGCACCAGGACGTGTCAGGCGTGCCGGGAACGGCCGGTCACGGCAACTTCGGTACCGCCGTCGCGGTCGGCGACTTCGACGGCGACGGTCGCGCGGACGCGGCCGTCGGCGCTCCGTACGGTTCGTCCCGCGACGGCGCGCCGTTCCGCACCGGCACCGTCACCGTCCTCCGCGGCGCGAGCGCGGGGCTGACCACGACGGGCGTGCGCGTGTGGCACCAGGACACGCCCGGCGTGCCAGGAGCGGCGGAGGACGGTGACCGGTTCGGGACGGTGCTGGCGACCGGCGACTTCGACCGCAACCGGCGCGCCGACCTCGCGGTGGGAGCGCCGTTCGAGGACGTCGGGCCGAGCTTCTTCCAGGGTTCGGTCACCGTGCTCTACGCGCGCTCCGGCGGGCTCGCCACGAGCGGTGCGCAGCAGTGGCACCAGGACGTCGCGGGCGTGCCGGGCGACGGCACCGCCGACGACTACTTCGGGTCGTCGCTCGCGGGCTGACCCGCGCCGAGCCCGCGGCCTGCGCGTCGGTCCGGTCGCCGTGACGTAGCCGCGAGGAGACAGTTCGATCGAACCCGTGTCGGCCGAGGGGGTCGCGTTGCATGCTCGAGTCATGAACCGAGCCGCCTTCGCCGCTGTGGCGCTCGCCGCCGCCGCGCTCTCCCTTCCCGCCACGCCCGCCACCGCCACGCCCGTCGCGCCACGGGCGGTCGCCGACTTCAACCGCGACGGCTACGGCGACCTCGCGATCGGAGCTCCTGGCTACGGCACCGGGGGCGCCGTCGTCGTCATGTACGGCACCGCGTCCGGGCTGCGGACGGCCGGCGCGCAGCTGTGGCACCGCGAGCTCCGTGGCGTACCCGGCACCGCGTCCGACAGCGGGGGCTTCGGCGGGAGCGTCGCGTCCGGCGACTTCGACGGCGACGGTTACGCCGACCTGGCCGTCGGCGCGCCCGGCATGGGTGAGGGCCGTGGCACGCTGACCGTGCTGTACGGCGGCGGCAGCGGCCTGACGACCGCAGGCGCCGAGTTGTGGAGCATCGACACGCCCGGCGTGCCCGGCGCGTCGACCGGGTGGGAGCAGTTCGGCGCCGCGCTCGCCGTCGGCGACTTCAACCGCGACCGTCGCGACGACCTCGCGATCGGTGCGCGCGGGGGAAGCCACGACACCGCGAGCGAGACGTACCACAGCGAGGGCGGCGTCTGGGTCATGTACGGCGCCAACGACGGCCTGCGCCCGGGGCCGATCCTGCGGAACTCCCCGGGTGGCGTGCACTCGTTCGGCGCGGCTCTCGCGGCGGGCGACTTCGACGGCGACGGTGCGGACGACCTCGCAGCCGGCGCGCCCGGTCATGGCGTCGTCACCAGCGGGGTGATGCGGCCTGCCGCCGGGCGGGTGTTCGTCTACCCCGGAGCCGCCGGCACCGGCATCTCCGCTACGCGCCACGCGGCGTTCGATCAGCAGTCGCCCGGCGTCAACGGCGGGGCGGAGCCGGGTGACCAGTTCGGCGCGGCCCTCGCGGCCGGCGACTTCGACGGCAACGGCCGCGACGACCTCGCGGTCGGCGTGCCGACCGAGGACGTCAACGGCGTGACCGATGCCGGTGCCGTGCACGTCCTGCGTGGCTCGGCGAGCGGGCTGACCGGTTACGGGCAGTTCTGGCACCAGGACATGTCGGGCGTGCCTGGCCGCGTCCTCGACGGTACGGGCAGTGGCTCGCCCGACTACTTCGGCGCAGCCTTGGCGACCGGCGACTTCACCGGCGACCTGCGCGCCGACCTCGCGATCGGCACGCCGAGCGACCCGGTGCCCAGCCGCGCGACCACCGAGGCGACCGCCGGCGCGACCGAGGCCGACGGGACCGTGACCGTGCTCAAGGGCAGCGGCACCGGCCTCACGACCAGCGGCGCGCAGTACTGGCACGCCGACGTGGCCGGGGTACCGGGCGTCGCGGAGGCCGGCGACGGGCTCGGCGCCGCGCTCGGGACCGGCGACTTCGACGGCAACCGCCGCGCCGACCTTGCCGTCGGCGTCCCGCGGGAGCAGGTGGGAGCGGACCGGATCCAGGGCGCCGCCGTCGTGCTGTACGCGCGTTCCGGCGGTCTCGGCACGACCGGCGCGCAGCAGTGGCACCAGGACGTCGCCGGGGTGCCCGGCGCGGGCGGCGGCTTCGACTACTTCGGCGCGGCGCTGGCCGGCTGAGGCGGCGCGCGTTTCTGTGCGGTCCTCCGAACGGGTCGCCGCGTGGTGATCACAGAACGAGCGGCGCCGCGTCGGCCCGGCTGGCGTACTGCCTAGTTAACGGACTCGGGTGCTGGGGGATTCAGGAACATCGACGCGCACTCAAGCACCCATCGTGATCCCGGAGCTGCGTTCTCCGGCTGCGGATGCCACGGTGCCCCGGTGCGCTTCGTAGCGAACGCTGCGATCGCGTACGTGTGCCGCCAGCAGTCGTTGAATCTGCATGTGGACGGCGTACTCAACCGCCACGCCTGGAAAGGCGGCCCGGCGGCGTCTGCGTCGCGGTCGTGGACGCGTCGCCCCGCGTACGACACGATGCGCACACCCTTCCACCCCTCAAAGGAGACCGCTCATGATCCGTCGCGTCCTCGCCACCGCGGCCATCGGCGCCGCCGTTTTTGCCGTCGTTCCTGCCGCTCCCGCCTCGGCTCTACTCTGCAACGGTCCGTTGACGAATTGCCCGTGCCACGTCCGCGACACGTATCTGTCAGGGTGCGCCGGCCCCATCGTCACCTGCGAGCGCACGCCCGAGGCCGTCATCTGCGTCTGAGCTCGTGAGCCGCGACAACATCAAGGGCAACTACTCCAACTACGGCCTCGAGAGCATCACCGTCGCGGCTCCCGGCGGCAGCCAGCAGCTGTCGGACGGCACGGCCGCGTGGAGAACCAGGCGCTGTCGGCGTACCCGAAGGCGCTGCTGCGCGACGTCATCGGCGCGGACGGCACGGCGGACAGCCCGCAGATCGTGACGTACTGCCGGGCGAACGCCTGCGCCCACTACAACTGGCTGGCCGGCACCTCGATGGCGTCGCCGCACGCCGCGGGCGTGGCGGCGCTGATCGTCAGCAAGTTCGGGAAGCCGGACCCGGCGCACCCCGGTGGGCTGACGATGGACCCCGCGGGGGTCGAACGACGCCTGGTGGAGACGGCCGTACCGCTGTCCTGCCCGAACCCGCGGACGCACACCTACCCCAACGGCGGCAGCGCGACCTGCCGGCAGAGCGGTGACCGGACCAGCTTCTACGGCGCCGGCCTGGTCGACGCCCAAGCCGCCGTCGCGGACTAAGAGGGAAAGCAACTACGTCGGCGGCAGTACCCTCCGATGCAATGCGCGAAGCTGCCGCCCGCAAACTCCGGCGCGCCGCCCAATAGAGGCTCAGGCAAGCGACCTAGCTAAAGGTCGGCGCGTTCGAGCTGGCGGGCCTGCTCGGCCGCCAGCTCCTTGCCCGACCGGACGTAGTGGACGACCGCGAGGACGATCGACGCGACCGTCATGAAGCCGGCCGCGGCGAGCGCGTACTTGTCGAAGCCCTCGGCCGCCTTGCCGAGCAGGTAGCCCGCGCCCGTGACACCCACGCCCCAGAGGATGCCGCCGACGATGTTCCACAGCAGGAAGGTCCGGTAACGCATCTCCGTGCAGCCGGCGATGAGCGGCGCGAACGTGCGCACCATCGGCACGACTCGCGCGACGACGATCGTGAGGCTGCCGAAGCGGTCGTAGAACGCCGTGGCGCGGCGCAGGTTCTTCTGGTTGAGGACCCGGCCGTCGCGCTTCTCCAGCAACGGCCGGCCGGCGCGCTTGCCGATCGTGTAGCCGACGTTGTCGCCGACGATCGCGGCGACGCAGATGCCGGCGATCAGCACCCAGATGTTCGCGTTGCCCTGCTTGGCGAGGATGCCCGCCGCGATGAGCAGCGTGTCACCGGGGAGGAAGAACCCGATCAGCAGGCCCGACTCGGTGAACACGATCGCCCAGACCACGACGTAGAGGGCGATCCCCGTGAACGACGAGAGGTCGAGGAACTCGACGGCTACCGGCACCGGCCGACCATACGTCACCGGCGCTGTGGGACACTCGGGGCGATCCCCGACGACGTCGAAAGGCACATCCACGATGGCGACGCGCCCCGCACTGTCCGAGCTGGGTCTCAGCACCGGCAAGAAGGCCAGGCTGCACCGGATCCTGCACAAGCACGGCCTCGGCAACGGCACGGCGATCTTCCTGCCGTACGACCAGGGTCTCGAACACGGGCCGCGCGACTTCTTCGAGAACCCGTCGTCGGGCGACCCGAAGTACATCGTCAAGCTCGCCGTCGAGGGCGGCTTCAACGGCATCGCCATCCAGATCGGGCTGGCCGAGAAGTTCTACTGGGACTACGCCGGCGAGGTGCCGCTGGTCCTGAAGCTGAACGGCAAGACCGAGATCCCCAGCGACGGCGATGCGCTGTCGCCGCTGCACGCGTCGGTCGAGGACGCCGTCCGCCTCGGCGCCGACGCCGTCGGCTACACCATGTACGTCGGCTCCCCGGCGCAGGCCCTCGACTTCGCGCAGTACCGCCAGGTGCGCAGCGACTGCGAGAAGTTCGGCATCCCGCTCATCGTGTGGGCGTACCCGCGCGGCTCGGCGATCGAGGGCAAGGGCGGCAAGGACTCGTTCTACGCGATCGACTACGCGTCGCGGACCGCGAGCGAGCTCGGCGCGGACGTCGTGAAGGTGAACTTCCCGAACGCCGGCAAGCGCGAGGGCGTGAAGAAGGAGTACGACCGCGAGTTCGGCGAGCAGGACGCGGTCAACGCCGTCGTCCGCTCCGCCAACCGCTCGCTCGTCCTGCTCTCCGGCGGCGAGAAGGCCGGCGACGAGGGCGTCGTCGAGAAGGCGCGCATGTCGATGGAGGCGGGCGCGACCGGCCTGATCTTCGGCCGCAACGTCTGGCAGCGGGAGCACGACGAGTCGCTCCGCTTCGTCGAGAAGCTGCGCGAGCTGCTCGCCAAGTACCCCAGCTAGCGCGTCGGACGGGTCGAGCCGCCGGTCGGTTACGAGTCGCCCGGCGGCGGGTTACCCGTCTGGTGGACCGTCGGGCGCACGGGCCGAGGGTCACGACGCGTACCTGCCGCGGCTCTCGGACGCCGGACCGGCGCCGTGCTGCTGGACCTGTGGGACGAAACCGCGCTGACTCAGTCCCGCAGGTGGCGGGCCGCGCGGTCGCCGCGCGCGGCGCCGAGCAGCGCGGGCGTGACGATGGCGACCGACGTCACGCCACCGATCACTACCAGCGCGGTGGGGTTGCCCCCGGCGACCGCCGCCAGCAGGCCGCCGGCAATGCTCGCCGCACCCGCGTACGCGGTCGGCCGAGCGGCGACGCGGTGCGCCACCTCCCACGCCTCGTCGCTGCTCATGGTCGCGCCCGTTCGCAGGCCGAAGAACGGGTTGCGGCGCAGCCGGCCGGTCGCGCCGCGCCAGGCCATGACGAGCAGCGTCAGCCCCGCGAGGACGAAGGTCGCGGCCGCCCCCGCTCGTTCGCTCATACGAACCTCCCCGGCGGTCGACATAGCCGTTCACCCGTTCGGCCCAGTGTGCTCCGCCCGGCCGCCACCGGCACGCGCGCATCAGAGTGAAATCCGCCCAAAGTCGTACCGTTCGGGCCCGCAATGCCGAGTCTGTGATGCGGCGGGCGCATCGGAGCGCGCGTCGCGAGACTCGGGAGGGGAACCGCGATGACGGACGACATTCGGGTACACGCGCTGCGCGCCGCCGTCGGCGAGCTGCTCGACGGCTACTCCGAGGTGGCCCGGCTGCTGCCGGAGCTGGCCCCGGACGTGCGCGACCCGCTGCTCGCACCGTTGCGCCGCGCCGCCGACTCGGCGGCCGCCGCGCTCTCGACCGCGTCGTAGCGGGCCGCGCCGGCCGCGCGCGGTAGCGTTCCGGGAGTACCACCGGACGTCTGAGAGGGACCCACCGTGGCCGTCATCAAGACCATCGAGCTGGTCGGCGTCAGCCCGACCGACTGGACCGACGCCGCCAACCGCGCGCTCGCGGAGGCGGCGAAGACGTTGCGCGGGATCGAGGCCATGGAGATCCTCGACCAGACCGCCGTCGTCCGCGACAACGCGATCACCGAGTACCAGGCGACCGTACGCATCCGGTTCCGCCTCGAGGACCGCTGACCGCACATTCGCGCCCGCGCCCGGCGCGGAGCGCCCGGACCCCGCCTACAGGATCGCGACCGCGCGCGGCTCCGGCAGGCCGGTCACCAGCTCGTGCCAGCGCACGCCGCCGTCGTTGCTCACGTACAGCGAGCCGCCGGGCGCGGCGCAGACGACCTGCTCGTCCCACGCGGTGAGGCAGTACGTGTCGACGTTGCCGGCGAAGTAGTCGGGCAGCCCGAGCCGCACCCGGTCGAACACCGAGTCCTCCAGCGCGCGCCGGTACAGCGCCGCCTCGCCGCCCTCCGGGCCGTTGGAGACGGACAGGATCACGTGGTCGCCGGAGACGGCGATCGCCCGGCAGTACGAGTGCGGCAGCCCGCGCGACTCGACCTCCCACGTCTCGCCCGCGTCGGTCGACAGCGCCATGCCGACGGCGCACGCCGCCAGCACCGTGGACGCGTAGTCCGGCACCGTGACGACCTGGTGGACGTCCCACTCGATCTCGCCCGAGGGCAGCCAGGTGTCGCCCGCGTCGAACGACCGCGCGATCCCGCCGACGTGGATCGACGCGAACAGCGCGTCGTCCTCGTCCACGTCCAGCGACCGGACGGCCGCGGGTGCGCCCCACGGCGTGTGCCACTTGTCGCGGCCCTCGATCTCCTCGAACGACGCCACCGGCGACAGGTCACCGCTGCGCACCAGCCACAGGTGGCCGCTCGCCGTACCCGCCCACACGTCGTCGCCGTTGACGAGGACGCAGGTGATCGCGCCGCGCGTCGGCAGGAGCTGCTCGAACTCCGCCGCGCCGTCGTCCTCGGCGACGTTCCACAACGTGCCGTCCGCGCCGAGCGCCACGGCGGCGCCGTCGTCGGCGGCCACGACGTGCCGGAAGCCGCCCTCTACGAGCCGCGTCTGCGACCCTTCCTCCGTGACGAGGTAGAGGCCCTCGTCCGTCGCGACAACGAAGCTCATGGTGTCGTCCCTCCTGGTCCCGGCGCATTCTGCCGTGTCGGCGGCAGATACCGGACATGGCGGTCCACCGCGACGAAGCCGACGGAGGCGTAGAGGCGGGCCGGGCCGGGGTTCGCGGGGTCGGTGGCGCCGTAGACGACGGCGGTCCGCGCGCCCGCCGCGCGCAGCCGGTGCAACGCCGCCACGCAGGCCCGGGCGCCGTAGCCCCGCCCCCGGTGGGCCGGGTCGGTCCCGACCGGCTCGAGCTCCCCTGACGCCGAACGCTCGTCCAGCCAGGCCAGCGCGTACGCCCGCCCCTCCACCACCACGTCGAGGTCGGCGCGGTACGGGGGCGTCGCGCGTACGGCGTCGTACACCTCGGCGGTGAACGCGCTCGGCGCCCACGCCGCGCGGTGCAGCGCGACCCGCCGCGCCGGGTCGGCCGCGCCCGAGGTGACGCCGGACGGAAACGGCGGCAGGTCGCGCGTGAGGTCGTAGGCGAAGTGCCAGAAGCCGTCGTAGGACGGCCGGTAGCCGGCCGCGCGGAGGGCGGCGACCTTCGCCTGCTCGCGTTCCAGCGTCCAGACGGCGGCGCCGGCGTCGCGGGCGTACGACACCAGCGCGCGCTGCGCGTCGTCGCTGCCGCCGAGCCACCAGTCCCCGCCGTCGCGGAAGGCGTAGCCGCCGTCCACCAGCAGCGCGGTCCGCGCTTCGGCACCAGGGCCGCTCGCGCCCCAGGCCAGGTCGCCGACGTGCTGCGAGACGTACGGGCCGTGGGTGCGCCAGCGGTCGGACGCGACGGCCTGCATCGCGGTGAGGTCGTCGGGGGCGATCACCCGCCTATGGTGTACGTCGTGGCGCTGTTCGTCCTCGCCGACGTCGAGGTCACCCGCGGCGAGGGCGAGGACCACGTCCACCCGCTCGCCCACGTCTCCATGACGATCGAGGCCGCCCGCGCGACGGTCGTCGTCGGACCGTCGGGCTCGGGGAAGTCCACACTGCTGCGGCTGCTCAACCGGATGGAGGAGCCGAGCGGCGGCCAGGTCCGGCTGCACGACCGGCCGCTGCCGTCGTACGACGTCCTGGAGCTACGCCGCCGCGTCGGCCTGCTCATGCAGCGGCCGGTGCCGTTCCCCGGGTCGGTCCTCGACAACCTGCGGACGGGCGCGCCGGCGCTGCGCGAGGACGCCGCCGTCGCACTGCTTGACCGGGTCGGGCTGCCGGAGTCCTTCCTGCCGCGCGACGCCGAGGAGCTCTCCGGCGGCGAGGCGCAACGCGTCTGCCTGGCCCGCGCGCTCGCCGTCGGCCCGGAGGTGCTGCTGCTCGACGAGGCGACGAGCGCGCTCGACCCGTTCGCGGCGCAGGTCGTGGAGGGCGTCGTACGCGGGCTCGTCGCCGAGGGGGTCAGCGTCGTCATGGTGTCGCACGACCTCGCGCAGGCGCAGCGGATGGCGGACGACCTCGTCGTCGTGCTGGCCGGGCGGGTGGCGGCGTCCGGCCCGGCGGAGACGGTGCTCGCCGACCCGGCGGCGGCGCCGTACCTGCGGGGTGCGTCGTGAACGCCGCCGTCCCCGTCCCCGAGTGGTGGGGCGTCGCGCTCGCCGCCGTCCTCATCGTGGCGACGGCGGTCGTCGCGCTGCGCGAACGCCTCGGCCTCGGCCGGGACATCGCCGAGGCGGCGGTCCGCGCGGTCGTGCAGCTCGTGGCCGTCGGCTTCCTTCTGCGGGTGCTGTTCGAGCGGGCCGGCATCCCCGGGTCGCTCGGCTGGGTGGCGGGCATGGTGGTGCTGGCCGGGTCCACGGCCGGGCGGCGGGCGCGCGGCCTGCCCGGCGCCGTGCGCGCGGCGACCATCGGCATCGCGACCGGGGTGACGTTGACCGTCGGGGTCGTCGTCGGGGCCGGCATCCTGGAAGCCGAGCCGCGGATCGTCGTACCGGTCGGCGGCATCATCGTCAGCGCGGCGATGCAGGGGACGACCATCGTGCTTGCCCGCCTCCGCGACGAGATCGCGTCGAGCCGCCAGCAGGTCGAGGCGCGGCTGGTTCTGGGGCTGCCGGGACGGGCGGCGTTCGCGCCGCACCGGCGGCTCGCGCTGCGCGCGGCGATCAGCCCGGGCATCGACCAGACCAAGGTGGTCGGCCTGATCGCGCTGCCCGGCACGATGACCGGCCTGATCATCGCGGGCGTCTCGCCGCTGACCGCGATCCGCTACCAGATCGTCGTGCAGTACATGTGGCTCGGCTCGGTCGCGATCTCCGGGCTGGTGGCGTCGCGGCTGGCGTCGCGGACGGCGTTCGACGAGGCGCACCGGCTCCGGCCGCTGGCGGCGGCGCCGGCCAGGCGGGGCGAGCGGCGGCGTGGCCCTCGCTGGCGCGACACGCGGCCCGGTCCGGGCTGAGCCTTCGCGTTTCTGTCACACCCCCGCCCTACCGTTCGGCTCATGGAACGGACGCCGGCCCTGCGCCACGTCCCCGCGCTCGACGGAGTGCGCGGGGCGGCGGTGCTGGCCGTGCTGCTCTTCCACGGCGGCGTGGCCTGGCTACCGGGCGGGTTCCTCGGCGTGGACGCGTTCTTCGTGCTGTCCGGGTACCTCATCACGTCGCTGCTGCTCGCCGGCCAGCCGCTCGCCGAGTTCTGGGAGCGCCGCGCCCGCCGGCTCCTCCCCGCCCTGCTGCTGCTCGTGGTCGTCGGGCTGCTGCTCGGCGCCGTGACGCCGCTCAACGCCGCCCCTCGCGACGCCCTCTGCGCGCTCGTCTACCTGTCCAACTGGCGGTCGTACGCCACCGGCGGCGGGTACTTCGCGTCGTTCGCCGAGCCGTCCGCGTTCAAGCACACCTGGTCGCTGGCCGTGGAGGCGCAGTTCTACGTCCTCTGGCCGCTGATCGTGGTCTACGCCTGCCGCCGCGCCCGCGCGCCCGTCCTCGCCGCCGCCGGGGCGGGGGCGCTGGCCTCGGCGGTCGCGATGTCGGCGTCGTTCACGCCGTACGGCGACCCCGCGCGCGCCTACTACGGCACCGACACCCGCATCCAGGCGCTGCTCGTCGGCGCCGCACTCGCGGTCGTCCTGACCACGGCGGGCCGGCCCCGGCTGCTCACGCTGTCCGGCGTGCTGGGCGCGGCCGTCTCGGTGGCCGGGTGGCGGCTCGCCGACGGCTCCGCCGCCACCCTCTACGGCGGCGGCTTCCTGCTCGCCGCCGTCGGGACCGCTGCCGTCATCGCGGCGGTGGTGCTGGTGCCCGCCGGGCCGCTCGCCCGCGCGCTGTCGGTCCGGCCGCTCCGGCTGCTCGGCCGGGTGTCGTACGGCGTCTACCTCTGGCACTGGCCGGTGTTCCTGCTGCTGACCCACGGGCGGACCGGCCTGTCCGGCCCGCTGCTGCTCGCCGCGCGGCTCGCGGTCACCGCGGCCTGCACCGCCGTCTCCTGGTACGCCGTGGAGGTTCCCGCGCGCACCTGGCGGCCGCGGCTGCCGGCGATGCCCGCGCTGCGCGCGTCGCGCGTCGCCGTGGCGGGGGTGGCGGCGTTCGCGCTCGCCGCGTCGGTGGTGCTGGCGCCCGGCGAGCCGACGGGTCCGGCCGCGCTCGCCGC
>DATLNJ010000130.1:0-97732 GCA_035536815.1 Frankiaceae bacterium | reverse complement strand
GGTGCCGCCGCGCGCGGCTCCGGCAGCGGCGCCGCCCGCCGTTGGGTGTCGAGCAACGCCTCGTACTCCTCCTGGCTGCCGAAGTTGACGACGCCGTAGAAGTCCTGGAGGAACGCGAGGTCCGCCGCGAACAGCCCCTCGATCTCGTGCGGCGTGACCAGCCCGAGCGCGCCGAGGCTGGTCACGACCCGGGCCAGGACGAGCACCGTGAGGCGCGGGTCGTCCGGTCCCGCGACCGTCGGGTCGCGCAGCGGCTCCAGCTCGTCCCGCGCCGTCGCCAGCCGCATGGTGCCCGTGCGGTGCACGGTCCCGCGCCCGTCGACGTACCCCCGCGGGAGCACGAACTCGTACTCGGTGGTCAGCGCCATCGGTTACTTGACCCGCTCGAGCCGCTCGCACTGGAGCGTGATGCTCTCCTTGACCGGGTCCTGCGAGTCGATGGAGAGCTGGTCGGTCGCGATCTTGCTCGGCCAGGCGTTGTAGAAGTTGAACCGGCACGCCTCCGCGTTGGACGTGTCGTAGATGACGATGGAGCCGTTCTTACGGCTCTTCGCCCGCTCGCCGACGACCATCCCCTTGTCGCGGATCTCGTTGAACCACGTCCACATCTTGTCGCTGGTGCTGTCCACCGGCGCCATGCGCGCCAGCTGCAGCTCGGGCGCCTTGTTCTGGTTGCCCAGCGTGCGCACCATCTGGCTCTTGCCGGTCTTGCCGGCCTGCTGGATGGACGCGACCTCCACCTCGATGTCGAGGCCGGAGACGCTGGACAGGACGCTCACGACCTCGCCGTCGATCTCCAGGAAGAAGTTCTGGGAGATGAGCGGATCATGACTGATCAGGTCGTTCGGCATAACTGCTCCTCAGGTCTGTCGGGTCGGCTCGCGCGGGGTCAGCCCGCGACCTGCTTCTTCTGGCTGATGCGGAACACGACGAACTCGGCCGGCTTCACCGGCGCGATGCCGACCTCGACCACGAGCAGGCCCTGGTCGATGGACTCCGGCGGGTTCGTCTCCGCGTCGCACTTCACGTAGAACGCCTGGTCGGCCGAGTCGCCGAACAGCGCGCCGGCCGACCACAGCCCCCGCAGGAAGCCGGTCAGCGTCCGCGTCACGCCCTGCCACAGCGTCGGGTCGTTCGGCTCGAAGACCGCGAACTGGGTGCCCTGCATGATCGTGGTCTCGATCATGTTGAACAGCCGGCGCACGTTGACGTACTGCCAGTCGGTGTCGGCCGCGAGCGTGCGCGCGCCCCACACCCGGATGCCGCGCGTGCCGAACGGCCGGATGCAGTTGATGCCGACCGGGTTGAGCAACGCCTGCTCGTTCTGCGTGATCGACCGTCGCAGGTCGAGGCAGCCGCGGATGGTGTCGTTGGCCGGGGCCTTCCACACGCCGCGCGACTCGTCGGTGCGCGCCCAGAGGCCGGCGATGTGCCCGGACGGCGGCACGAAGCGGTCCTCGTCGGTCTCCGCCACCGGGTTGTCCACCTTGATCCACGGGTAGTAGAGCGCGGCGAACGCCGAGGCGTACATCGCCTGGTCCGAACGCCACTCCCGCACCTGCTGCGGCGTCATGTCCGGCGGCGCGTCGAGGATCGCCATCCGGTTGCCGTGCTGCTCGCAGTGCGCGATGAGCGCGGTCTGCACCGCCTGCCACATGCCGAGGTCGAGCGTGCCGTCGTCCTTGCGCGCGGCGTTCGCGAGGTCGGGGACGACGACCATCGTCACGTCCTCGGCGATCGCCAGGCCGTTGATGCCGCGCCGCGCCGTCTCGGAGCCGGCGATGGCCGACGCCGACACCGGCACCGGCAACGGGTCCGCCTTGCGCATCGGGTAGCGGCCGGGCTTCATGACGTCGAGCAGCGACGAGAGGTCGATGCCCTCCTTTGGCTTCACCTCCACCGCGACGCGGGTGTCGGACTTGAGTGCCGCGGCCGCGGTGTCGAGCGTGAGGTCGCGGTACGTCACCGGCTCCCCGCCGCCCTCGATCGTGATGGAGAACGGCGCCGGGCCCTTCGCGTCCGGCTCGCGCTCCGTCGTCTCCACGACGACGGTGAGGTCGGCGTCCGGCTCGCGGCTGGTCAGCACCAGCGGCCGGCCCAGCGCCTGCGCGGCAGCCGGCAGCTCGACGGTCGCCGGCTTCTCGGCCGGCTTGGTGTTGGGAACGCGGCAGACGTACGCGAGCGCGCCGCCGTTCTGGAAGTAGCCGTAGACCGCGAGCGGCAGGTAGCAGCCCTTCGCGAACCCGCCGTAGAGCTGCTCGTACTGCGACCAGCTCGTGACCAGCCGCGGGGCCACGCCCTCGGGGTCGTTCGGGTCGTCGTGCGGAGCCCGCTCGGTGTACCCGACGAACGCCGCGATCGCGGTCGCCGCGGGCGAGAGCACCTTCTGCGCGGACGAGACTTCTTCGACGTACACGCCTGGTGCGGCATAGGTAGGCACCCGGCACACCCCCTGAAAATCATGGTCCCGCCGGGACCCCCCGTAACCCCTCACCGCTGTGAGGTTGGGGGGAAGTTAGGCCCGTTGCGGGGCGCTGTCCGGCGAATCCGGAAACTTCCCGAAAAAATCTTGTTTCGTGCCGTTCGTCACGTTGCTCAGCCGCTCGTCGTGGTCGTCGCACCCGCGTTCACGAGGGTGACGACGCCGCCGCCGAGCGCGCAGGTCAGGGTGCAGCCGGCGGTCAGCGCGGGTAGTCCGTTGACCTTCGTCAGCGCCGCGCCGGGACGCCACGGGCCGGCCGGGAGCGGCGTGCACGGCATCGGCGTCAGCACGCCGAGCGCCGCCGCGGTGGCCGCCGCGACGACCGGGTTGGACAGCGACGTGCACATGCCGAACGGCGGCACGTTCACTATCGGCACCATGTCGGCGACGGTCGCCGCCGGCCGCCCCTCGACGAGGACCGGAGGCCCCTTCGGTACGACGACGAGCGACGCCGGTGCGACGCCGAAGCTGCACTGCATCAACCCGGCCGTGACGGCGTTCGGCGCACCCATCGCGACCCCCCTAACGCCTGGTGCCCTGGACGGAGCCGGTCAACGACGGCCCGGTCGTGGTGACGACGCAGACCACCGACCGGTCGCCGTGGTGCCACCCGCGCACCGACGGCAGCAGGTACGTGAGCAGCAGCTCCGACTGCGCGTACGGCACGCCGACGTACGCCTCGTACCGCCGCGCGCATTGCGCCTCCGCGAACGACGTCAGCGCCTCGGGGCCTGGGTGGACGGCGTCCGTGGCGGTGCCGTCGGCGGCGGCGTAGCGGACGGTGTCGAACGCCTCGTGCGTGTGCGGCGTGTCGCACGGCACGACGCGCACGTCGCTCAGCTCGGGCGCGATCTCGTCCGGCGGCACGAGGCAGCGCCCGGCCGTCAGGTCGAACGCCGAGACGTCGCGGCCGGGACCGGCCCCGCCCAGCGAGCAGCCGGCCGGCGCGAGCACGGCGGCGGCTAGGAACGGCGCGAGCGCGCGCGCCCGGAATCGGTGCGGCATGGTCCCCCTTCCCGCCGCGAACGGCGGTCCGGGGACTGTAAGCCAATGCGCATTCCGGGCGGGCCGGAATCGCGAACTTCGTCGCGGCCGGCCTGCCACGTCAGAGGAAGCGGGCGGACCAGAGGAGCGAGGCTCCCGTCGCGGCGATAAGGAGCAGCACGGCGAGCCCCACGAAGAACCGGAGGATCTCGCGGCGCTCGGTGACGTAGCCGAGGCGGCGCTGGATGTCGTCGTACACGGTGTCCAGCTCGACGGCCGAGGTGGCGGTGAAGAACGAGCCGCCGGTCTCCTCGGCGACCTGGCGCATCGACTCCTCGTTGGCCGGCACGCCGACCGAGCCGCCGCGCATCCCGTAGATCGTCCCGTCGGGCGTGCCGTACGCGATCGTCGTCACCGGAACGCCCTGGCGGACGGCCGCGGCGGTGGCCTCGGCGAGCGGCGTGCCGGCGGTGGTGGCGCCGTCGGACAGCAGGACGATGGTGCCGGGGGCACGGGCACCGTCGTCCGGCTCGCCGGCCGGCGCTTCGAGCAGCTCGTTGGCGCCGACGATGGTGTCCAGCGCGAGCTGGATGGCGTCGCCGGTCGCGGTGCTCGTCCCGGGTGCGAGGCGTTCGATCGCGGCGACGACGGTCGCGTGGTCGGTGGTGGGCGTGGCGTGCAGCCGCGCGGTCCGGTCGAACGCCACCAGCCCGATCTGGAACGACCTCGGCGTCTCCCGCACGAACTCCGCGGCCGCGCGCTGGGCGGCGGCGAGCCGGTTCGGCTCGATGTCGGTCGCGGTCATCGACGCGGACACGTCCACGACGAGGACGACGGTGGCGGTGTCGCGGGTGGTGCGCTCGTCGCGGACCGGCCGGGCGAGGGCGACGACGAGCGAGAGCAGGCCGAGGCCGGCGAGCGCGGCGGCGACGTGCCGGCGCCAGCCCGGGCGGCGGGGCGCGACGGAGGCGAGCAGGTCGAGGTTCGTGAAGCGCACGGCGTAGTGGCGGCGGCGGGCCTGCAGCACGACGTACGCCGCGGCGAGGCCGCCGATGGCGACGACGAGCCACAGCCAGTGCGGGGACAGGAACGTCATCGGCGCTGCCTCCTGGCCACGGTGAAGCGGACGAGGTCCTGCAGCCAGTCGCGGTCGGTGGACAGCACGAGGTGCGCGGCACCGGCCTTGCGCACGGCGTCCCGCGCGGCGGCCCGGCGGGCGGCGGCGGCCTCGGCGAACCGCGCGCGCAGCTTCCGGCTGTTGGTCTGCACCTCGACGCGGCGGCCGGTCTCCGGGTCGACGAGCGTGAGCAGCCCGACCGGCGGCAGCCCGTCCTCGCGCGGGTCCCTGACCTCGGCAACGACGACGTCGTGCTTGACCGACGCGGCGACCAGCTCGCGCTGCCAGTCGCTGCCGTCGAGCAGGTCGGAGACCACGACCATCAGCCCGCGCCGCGGCGCGGCGAGCCGGCAGCGGCGGATCGCCGCGGCGAGCGACGCGTCCCCCTCGGCGGCGCGGTCGCGGGAGCCGAGCGTGTGCAGCAGGGCGAGCGTGCCGTCGCGGCCGGACCGCGGCGCGACGATCCGGGCGCCGCTGCCGTCGTAGACGACGGCGCCGATCCGGTTGCCGGGCCCGGCGGTGACGAACGCGAACGCCGCCGCGGCGGCCAGCGCGAGGTCGCGCTTCTCGCAGGTCGCGGTGCCGAAGTCGAGGCTGGCCGAGCCGTCGAACACCAGCCACGTCTCCAGCTCGCGGTCGGCGATGGTGTCGCGCACGTGCACGTCGCCGAGCCGCGCGGTGGCGTTCCAGTCGATACGGCGCGAGTCGTCGCCGGGGACGTAGACGCGGGCGTCTTCTACCTCGCTGCCGACGCCGCGTACGCGGCCCTGGTGGTCGCCCGCGACGACGCCGTCGAGCCGGCGCGTGACGAGCAGCTCGAGCTGCCGGAGCCGGTCGGCGCGCCGGGCTACGTCGGCGGCACCGGTCACGACGCCACCGGGGCGGCCGGCGCGGGCCCGGGCGGCGCGACCTCGAGCCGGCCGTCCTGCGTCGGCGTCACCCGCGGCGCCGGCACCGTGGACACCACCCGCTGCACGACCGACTCGGCGTCCACGCCGTCGGCGATGGCCTCGTACGTCAGCAGCACCCGGTGCCGCAGCACGTCGCGCGCGACGTCGAACACGTCTTGCGGGAGCAGGTAGCCGCGCCCGCGCATCAACGCCAGCGCCCGCCCGGCGGCGACGAGCCCGAGCGTCGCGCGCGGGCTGCCGCCGTGCGCGATCAACGGCACCAGGTCGGGCAGCTGGTGCGCGGCCGGGTCGCGGGTGGACATGACGAGGCGGACGGCGTAGTCGAGAACGGCGTCGTGCACGAACACCGCGTCCGCCTGCCGCTGCAGCCCCTGGACCGCGGCCGGGTCGAGCAGCTGGTTCGCGCGCGGCGGGTCCACGCTCATCCGGCGCACGATCTGCGCCTCCTCGGCCGGGGTCGGGTACCCGACCACCACCTTCATGAGGAACCGGTCGCGCTGCGCCTCGGGCAGCGGGTAGACGCCCTCGTGCTCGATGGGGTTCTGCGTGGCGAGGACGAGGAACGGCTCGGGCACGGCGTGCGTCACGCCGCCGATCGACACCTGCTGCTCGGCCATGACCTCCAGCAGTGCGGACTGCACCTTGGCGGGCGCGCGGTTGATCTCGTCGGCCAGCACGATGTTCGCGAACACCGGGCCCAGCTCGATGTCGAACGCCTCCCGCGACGGCCGGTACACGCGGGTGCCGACGAGGTCGGCTGGCACGAGGTCCGGCGTGAACTGGATGCGGGTGAACGACCCGCCGAGCACCCGGGCGAGCGTCTCGGCGGCCAGCGTCTTGGCCAGGCCGGGCGCGCCTTCGAGCAGGCAGTGCCCGCGGGCGAGCCAGCAGACGAACAACCGCTCGATCATCCGGTCCTGCCCGACGAGCACCCGCTTCGCCTCGAACAGCGCGGCCTCGACGGTCTCGGCGGCGGGCCGGTCGCCGCCCGCGTCGGCGGCGCGGCGGCGCGGCCGGGCGGCGGCGGTGGTGGCGTTGTCAGGCGTGGTCATCGGGCGGTCTCCTCGCGGGGCGCGTCGGGCACAGGTTCCATCAGGCGGTCCGTTCCTGAAGGAAAGGTGAGAGTCCGGCCACGGTTTCGTGACGCGAGCACCAGCAGCTCGCCGGCGCCGGCGCCGACCGGCTCGCGGCCCCAGCCGCCGTGGACGGCGTCCACCGTGAAGCCGGCCGCGGCCAGCGCCGCGCGCACCGCGGCCTCCGGCCGGAACCGCAGCGTCGCGGTGCTCGCCAGCCGCTCGCCGTCGGAGAACTCGTAGTGATGGGTGAACGTCACCGCGTCGCCGGTCACGTCGGTCACCTCGGTCCACGCAGTGACCCCGAGACCGTCGGGGACGACGAGGTCGCGGCGGGAGTCGCGCGGGTTCCACCGCTCCCAGCCGCGCGCGTCGGGGTCGCGGGTGTCGAACACCAGCCGCCCGCCGGGCACCAGCGCCCGCGCCAGGTCGGCGAGCGTGCCCGCGAGCTCGTCGTCGTCGACGAGGAACTGCGCGACGTGACTGGTCATGAGCGCGACGTCGTACGCCGCGTCCGGCAGGCCGGCCGACGTGCCCTCGACCCAGGTGACCGAGCCCGCGCCGGGCTTCGCGCGCGCGGCGTCGAGCATCGGCCGGGCCGGGTCCACGCCGGTGACGGTGTGGCCGGCGGCGGCCAGGGCGAGCGTCAGCCGGCCGGTGCCGCAGCCGAGGTCGAGCACCCGGGCGGGCGGCGGGCCGGCGGCGGCGAGGAAGAAGTCGTCGTCCGGACCCCACTGGCACTCGGCGTCGTACACCGCGACGAGGCGCGGGTGCCGGAACTCGCCGTGGCGCACCCGCCCCACGCTACGCGGGCGGCGAGCACAGCTTCCGGACGGCCCACATGAAGACCGCGCAGAGCGCGACGACCAGGCCGAGCAGGACGTAGAGGCCCGTCACGACGAGGAGGACGAACTTCCAGCCGGCGGCCGCCGCGGTGAGCGGTGGCAGGTAACCCGGGATCGCAGCGGCGAACCCGTCCGGCGCCACCCCCTCGACCGCCCTGACCTGCGCGAGCAACAGGCCGTTCTCGACGGCGTCGAGCAGCGCGGCGACGACCGGTAGCCAGGACAGCGCGACCGCCGCACCGGCCGCGCGGCCGAGCCGGGTGCGTAGCCACACGTGCTTGCGCACGCCGCGGCCGGCGCCGGCCAGCGCGAAGCCGGCGATCCGCACGAACACCGCGCCGAGCAGCCAGTACGCGCCGAGGAACGCGTAGTCGCGCAGCAGGTACGCGCGGCCGCGGGCCAGGCCGCCGACCTGGGCGGCCCACTCGTGCAGCACGCTCGCCGACAGCTCGGCCGTCCAGGCCAGCTCGAGGTCGAAGATCCGTGGCGAGCTCTGCTCCTGCATCCACCGCCCCGCCACGACGAACAGCGCGACGGACAGCGCGGCGGCGAGGGTCCAGCGGGCCCACGGCGGGAGGATGCCGCCGACGACACGCGCGACGACGTCGATCGTCTTCCGAGCCCACGCCGGGCGGCGCGGCGCGCGGGTCGGCCACGGGGACGTCCGCGGCGTGCGCGCCGAGCCGACCAGCATCAGCGCGAGGACGAGGGCGAACGTCACCCAGATCGTCGTCGCGTCCTTGCGCAGCACCGCCCGCCCGTCGGGGGCGAGGACCAGCGCGAGCACCGCGACGAACGGAATTCCGAACACCAGCGCCAGCACCCACGATCTGGACCGCAAGGCGCTGAGCGCCAGCCCGGCGAGGACGAGCAGCGCCGCGAACGCCTTCACCGGCCCCGCGACGTCCGGCGCCAGCAGCGCGACCGCGAGCAGGGCGCCGCCGGCCGCGAGCGCGGCGTTGACGAACCACGCCCCGACCTTGCTGCCCTCGGTGGCGCCCGCGACGAGCAGGTAGAGAACCATCGTGAAGCCGCGCAGGGTGCGGGTGACGAGCCGCGCGGCGCCGAGCCCGGACCGCTTGGAGTCGGCCGTGGCGACGCCGACGGCGGCGGCCTTGCTGACCGTGCGGGCGAACAGGTCGGTGCCCGCCTGCTCGGTGATCTGCTCGCGCGCGATCCCGGCGCCGGCGAACAGCGTGAGCCGCTCGGCGCCGGTCATGGTCGCGCCGCGCGCCTCCCACGCGGCGGCGAAGTTCGCGCCCGGGCCGCGCGCGCCGGCGCCCTCGCGCTCGTCCACCCGCACCGCGTCGGCCAGCCGTTTCAGCTCGGTGCGGAGCAGGTCCGCCTGGATGCGCCGGGCGACCGCGAACGCCGTCGCGATGAGCGCCGGCGGCGGCTCCAGCGTCTCGTCGTCGAGGTAGGCGACCTCCGCGCGGATCGCGTCGAGGTCGGCCTGCTGACCCCAGCGCTCCCGCAGGTCGGGCGCGCCACCGAACGCGATGTCCTCGACGGCGGCGACGAACTCCGCGCCGCGGCCGGCGTACAACCGCCGTACCCGCCGCGGGTCGAGCAGTACCTGGACCAGCCGGGTCGCGCCGTCAACGCGGCCCCAGATCCAGTCGTTGACCCGCCACGACCGCTTGTAGAACGCGCCGAAGTGGCCGAGCTGCACGCCGGCCAGCTTGTCGGCGACACCGGCCGGGCCGCCGAAGCCGTTGGGGGTGTCGCCGCTGACCTGCACGAGGTCGACCGGGTCTCCGTAGTCCTGCGGGCAGCGGGAGATGGCGAGCTCCACGACTTCCATCGCGAGCAGGCGTTCCAGCGTCTCCTCGCGGCTCGGCGGGGTCGGTGCGGCGGGCACGGCGCGGCGGCGGGAGCGGGCGGGGGCGGGGGGTGGCGGAACCGGCACCAGGCGCAGCCCGACGAGCGTCTCGCGGACCCGTTCGGCGTCCCGGTGGAGCCACTGGTCCACGCCGACGACGTTCGCCGGGTCGGCGGCGTCGAACACCGTGGGTGCCACCTCGAGGAGCAGGTCGACGAGGTGGAGCGCGACGTACTCGATCGCCTCCCGCTCCTCGCCGACGCGGTCCGCGTGCTTCGGGTCGGCGACCGGCCACAGCGCCAGCGCCTCGTCCAGCCACGCCTTGACCTTTTCCGCCGCCTTGGCCGGGTTGGCCGGGCGCGGCTCCAGGGCCGCCGCGCGGGCGCGCCAGAACGCCGTGTCGCCCTCGCGGAGCCCGCGCAGCGTGTAGCGCAGCTCGTGCACGCGGCACCGGTAGCAGGCGAGCGTCTCGCGCAGCTCGCTGCCCGGCGGCACGATGGCCAGCGCCCGGCGGACCAGGTCGAGGGTGAGCCAGGCGATCCGCTCGGCCGGCGCGATGCCCCAGCTCCACGTCCACGTCTTGCCCGGCGTCTCCCGCGAGTCGGGCACGAACGGCAGCGGCCGCACCGCGGCGCGTTCGTGCGCGCTGAACGCCACCAGCAGGTCCTCGTACGACCACGACGCGGCGCCGTTCGGCGCGAGCGGCTGGCGCGGACCGACGACCTCGGCGATCTTCGCGGCGGCCCGGCGCGCGCGGACCAGCCGGTAGACGTCGAACACCCGGTCGGCGAGCCGTTCCAGCTCGTCGCCGTCCTGGAGCAACGGCGCCAGCTCCAGCCCGACGACGGCGCGGTCGCGGGCGCGCCGGTTGTGCGCGCGCAGCTCGTCCAGCTCCTCGACGATAGACTGCGCGCGGGGCAGCGCGACGACCGCGTCGGCGAGCACCTTGGCGACCGTCGGCATGTCATCGCGCCGGTCCGGCTTCGGCTCGACGGGGTTGCCCGGGTCGGGCACGACGTAGGCGAGCACCCGGCGTACCTGACGGTCGGCCGGCATCGCGAGGATCGCGTCGAGCGCCGGGCGGACCGGCTTGTTGAGCAGCACGCCGCCGTCGACGACGTAGCGGCTGCAGTCGAAGTTCGCCGGGCCGCGCATGTCCGGGTGCAGCGTGTCGGGGGAGGCGCCGACGGGGACGTAGCTCGGCTCGAACGCCACCGGGAACGACGCCGTGGACCGCGCGGCAAGCGCCAGCTCCGCCGTGATCGACGGCTGCGTGAACGGGTCGGCGTCGTCCGGCGCCATCTCGCGGCGGACGAACGTGAACGCACCTTTGTGCTCGACCTCGAGGATGCGGGTGCCGAAGTCGTCGCGGTACTGGCGCACGCTGCCGTTGAGCAACGACGTCGTCATCGTCAGGTGGATGGGCGCCTCGTCGCGCGGCGCGGCAGTGGCCTTACCCACCTGGTACGGGGCGACGATCCGGTCGAACGCCTCGCGCAGCCGCGGCAGGAAGTACTCGTCGCCGCGCAGCAACGAGGGCGGGTCGCTCACGGTGGCCGATCGCAACAGGTCGAGCAGCCCGCCCTGGTCGGCCCAGATGTCGCCGAGCGGCTCCAGCCCCTTGCAGTACACCTCGGCGAGCGCCAGGAAGCCGCCGTTGATGCCGCCGGCGCTGGTGCCGGCGATGACGTCCACGCGCACCGAGCAGCGCATCAGCTCGCGCAGCCGGCCGTAGACGGAGCCGTCGCCGATCTTGCTCTGGGTCAGCTGGTTGAGCTCGATGCTCACGCCGCCGATCCAGATCGCGAGGCTGACGCCGCCGTTCATGACGACCGCGATCCGCAGGTCCTCGTCCAGCCCGTGGGAGCCGACCTCCGCCGTCAGCGTCGCCATCGCAGCACCCCCCCGTCGCCGTGGTGGCGCCGACCGTACTCGCGCGGGCGGCGCCGCGCTACGGCACCACTGGCCGGCCGCGACGGACCCACAGGACGGTCAGCACGAAGCCGAGCAGGGTGACGTTGCCGGTCGCGATGAAGACCGGCAGCGGCGTCCGCGCGCTCGCCGCGCGCGGCACCGGCGGGGCGAGCGCGGCCGGCTCGACGGCGGGCAGCTCGGGGCGCGGCCGGCGCGGCGTCACGAACGCCTTGGGAGCGGCCGGCTTGCGCGGGATGGCGCCGCGCACGACCACGAGCGCGGTCGTCACGGGGCGCTCGCCGCCGTCGCTCGGACGGTTCACGATCCGGCCGGCGCGGACGAACGTCGTGGAGCCGCCGCCGTCCATGTTGACCGCCTCGCGGACGCCCATCGCCTGGAAGAACGCCAGCGCCTCCTCCAGCGGCATGCCGACGCTGCGGCCGGCGTTGCGCTCCCGGCCGTCCACGGTGGCGTTGAACAGCGTCCCGTCCGCGAGCACCCCCGCGAACGTGCGCGGATGCGCCGTGACGAGGTGCGGGGCGTTCTCCGGCACCAGCCAGCGCTGGCCGTCGCGCAGCAGGATGTGGCCGGCGCCGACGCTGCTCCAGACGTTCGACGGCGCCAGCGACTCGGCCAGCTCGACCACCGCGCCCGCGCCGCCGGTCGCCCAGATCTTGCGCAACGCCGCCCCCTTCGCGCCGCTCCCGGACAGCACCACGGTGCCCGCGGCGACCGGCGAGTCGCCGCCGTCCCGGATGGACAGCAGGGTCGGGTACGCCGGGTGGCCGGGCCGCACGGTGCCGGCCGGCAGCCGCAGCGTCAGCTCGACCCCGCCGGGCGGCGTGCCGGTCGAACGCACGTAGTCGGAGGAGTAGAGGACGAGGCCTCCGGGGGAGCGGGGGACGTTCTTGCCGGTGATGGCGACGGTGCGGCCGCTGCCGGTGACGCGGGCGCGCCAGGTCACGCGCTGCGTCGTGAAGTCGCCGTCGTAGGTGTAGCTGGCCTGCTGGTGCAGCTTGTCCGGAGAGACGAGCACCAGGCCGTTCGCCACGATGCCGCCGATCGGGCGGCCGACGACGCGGCTCGGCTGCCGCCACGCATAGTCGCCGTTGGTCGCGTACGCGCAGTCGCCGCACAGCTCGCTGGTGCCGGCCAGGTCACGGTCGGAGCCGCGCGAGCGCGGGCCCGCGTGGCGCACCTCGACGCGGTAACCGGCCCGCTTGCGGGTGAAGCCGAGCTCCACGACGTGCGCGGGGGCGTCGCTGCGCAGCCGGACGTGCTCGACGCCGTCGGCGATCTGCTCGCGGTGCGTCACCCGGTAACCGGGCGGCACCCGAAAGGGGAGTGGTTCGTCCTTGGCCGTCGCGGCCGGCCCGAGCGCCTGGAGCGCGAGGACCGCCACCACGGCCGAGCGGGCGGGCAGACGACGGCGCATGCGGGCCATCCACTCGGTCGGCGCGGAGCGTTACCGCGCGGGCACTTGTCGTAACGAGTTCCGGGGCTCCGGGTTATCCCGCCGCACGCGGATGTGGCCCCGTGGTGAGCCCGACCGTCGCGGAGCCCGCACGATCCGATGTACTTACGCCCGTAGCCCCCGTACCGGAGGAGGCCGCTTGGGGTCCGACCACGCGCACGACCTGCCGCCCGCGACCCGGCGGGTACGCCGAATGCTCGCGTTCGCGCTGGCGCCGTTCGTGCTCGCCACGCTGCTCGGGCTGGTGCTGCTCTGGCCGGACGATCCGCCGGAGGCGCGGCCGGGGCTCGGCGTCGCGCAGCAGACCGTACGGGGCACGGTCGAGACCGCGACGCCGGCGCCGTGCGACGACGGGGGCGCGGGGCAGCCGGACGGGGGCGCGGACCCAGGCCCGGACGCCGACCCCGGCGCCGACCCGGGGGCCGACCCCGGCGTGGCGCCCGGCAGCGACCCCGGCCACGGCGCGGGTACGCCCGCCGCCCAGGCCGGCTGCATCGACGCGCGGGTCCGGCTGACGTCCGGCCCCAGCCGCGACCTGGTGCCGTTGCTGATGACCACCGGCGAGGGGTCGATCGAGCTGCGGCCGGGGCTGAAGCTGGTGCTCGGCGTGGAGCCGGACGCGCCGCCGGAGTTCCGTTACCGGGTCGTCGACGTGCAGCGAAACCGGCCGATGCTGCTGCTCGCGCTGCTGTTCGCGGTCGCCGTCGTGGCGCTCGGCCGCTGGCGCGGCGTGGCCGCGCTCGGCGGGCTGGCGGTCAGCCTGCTGCTGCTCGTGAAGTTCGTGCTGCCGGCGTTCCTCACCGGCGCCAGCCCGCTGCCGGTGGCGGTGGTGGGGGCGGCGGCGATCATGTTCGTGGCGATCTTCCTGGCGCACGGCTTCAGCGCCCGCTCGTCGGTCGCGCTGCTCGGCACGCTGGCCAGCCTGGTGCTGACCGGCGCGCTGGCCGCGGCGTTCGTGGCGGCCGGGCACTTCACCGGCGTCGCCACCGAGGAGGCCAACTTCATCCGCGCCGTCTATGGCCAGGTGGACGTGCACGGGCTGCTGCTGGCCGGCGTCATCATCGGCTCGCTCGGCGTGCTCGACGACGTGACGGTGACCCAGGCGACGGCGATCTGGGAGCTGCGCCGCGCCAACCCAGGGATGCCCGGCCGCGCCCTCTACGGCGCCGGCGTGCGCATCGGCCGCGACCACGTCGCCTCCACCGTCAACACGCTGGTGCTGGCGTACGCGGGGGCGTCGCTGCCGTTGCTGCTGCTGTTCGCGGTGTCCGGCATCGGCGTCGGCGCCGCCATCACCAGCGAGGTCATCGCGCAGGAGGTCGTCCGCACGCTGGTCGGCTCGATCGGGCTGGTGGCGTCGGTGCCGATCACGACGGCGCTGGCGGCGTTCGTCGTCACCCGCGACCCGCCAGGCGCCGAGGCGGACGACACCGACGAGTGGCTACGCGGCGTCCGCTCGGCCTGGCACGACCGCGGCGGGGACGCCGGCGACTGAGATCACGCCGTTTCGGGCCGGAACCTGAACCACGCCCAGAACGCCACCGACCCGACGCCGAACGCCGCGAACAGCGCGAGCATCCGCGCCACCGCGGCCGCGTCCACCCGCTCCGTCCGCGACGCCAGCAGCAGGTGCACGAACACGAACGCCACGATGCCGTACGCCACCGCCCAGCGCCGCCGCCCCCACTGCCACAGCGCCTCCCCGTCGAGGAACCGCACCGGCAGCAGCGCGAACACCAGCCCCTCGACGCCGACCAGCGCGACGCCGGCCAGGGCGCTGTCGGTGAGCTCCGCGGCGAGCGTGCCCTCCGGCTCGCCCAGCGACAGCCAGGCCGCCCAGGCCAGCATGCTGACGCCGAGCAACGACGCCGTCCCGACGAGCACCGCCTGCCCGGCGCGTTCGCTGGTGAGGGTGCGGCCGGCGAGGACCGCGTAGCCGGCGACCAGGCCGTAGACGTACGCCGGCTCGAACCCGGCCAGCCGGGACGCCAGCGACAGCACCGCCGCGACGAGCAGCGCGGCCGGCAGCACGCGCAGCGCCGCGCGCGTGGAGCCGCCGCGCCGGCACCACAGCTCCACCGGCACTTCGAACGCCAGCAGCGTGACCGGGATCGCGACCAGCAGCCCGGCGAGGGCGACCAGCGTCGGCCGGTCGAGGCCCGCGCCGCGGTCGGCGAACGCCGTGAGCGTCGCCGCGACGACCGTGAACGCTGTCAGCACCACCGGCGTCGGCAGCGCGCGGCCGCGCGGCAGCCGGCCGGTGACGCGGGCGAGGGCGCGGCGGATGCGGTCGCCGTTCTCGTGCACGGTGCTGTTGAACAGCTCGGCAGGGAAGCCGACGAGCAGCACCAGCAGCACGGCGATCGCGAGGCTGCGCGCCAGGTCGGCGAGGCCGGTGTCGAGGCGGGTCGGCAGCGTCGCGGGAACCCAGGCCCGCAGCGTCCCCCGCTGCACGGCGTCGCCGCCGTCGCCGCCCGTCGCGGCGAGGATGCCGGTGGCGGTCGGGGAGGGCGTGGGCGCCGGCTGGTCCGCGCTCGGCGTCGGCGTGCCCGGTCGCGGCGCGGCCGTGGTGGGGCCGGGGGTGGCGCCGTTGCCGGCGGTCGCCGGCGCGGCTGTCGTCGTCGTCGGTGCCGGCCCGGCCAGCGTGCGGAACGGCGCCGTCGCGAGCGGCGTTGCCGTCCCCGCGCAGCGGGCGCCGACGACGTGCTCGCCGGCGCCGGCAGGGACGGTCAGCTCGACGCTGAACGCGCCGCTGGCGTGCTGCCGGAACGTGTACAGCGGCGTGCCGTCCCAGAGCAGCTCGGTGCCGTCCGCCGCGCACGCCGTGAAGCCGGTGCCGTCCGCCGCGACCACGTCCCCCGCGTGCCCGGAGTCAGGCGTCACGCGCAGGTCGGCGGCCGGCGGCGGCGTGGCCGGCGGCGGCTGGACGGTGAACGGCGCGGACGCCAGCACCGGCCCCGGCGAGTCGAACCGGACCCAGCAGCGCGCCGCGACCCGGTGCTCGCCCGTCGTCGCGTCCGCCGGGACGGCGAGCGTCGCGGTGAACGCGCCCTTCGACGCCGGCTCGACGTCGGTCAGCACCGGCGTGCCATCCCAGAGCACCTCGACGTACGTGTCGCCGGAGTCCGGCTCCACGCACTGGGCGAAGTCGGTGCCGCGCACGGTGACGGAGGAGCCCGGCGGGCCGGCCGTCGGGCTCAGGGAGAGCGCGGGGGCGGCGGCGGCCGGAACGCCGCCGAGCGGCCCGGCGAGCAACGCGGCGGCAACGACGACCGGCGCGACGAGCAGTGCCCGTCGCGCCGGTGAGGTCGTTCCGCTGCCGCGGTCGCCCGCCATGTCCGCCCCTTCGCGCAGTCCGCGACAAGAGGGTGGCCCGGTGGGCGGGTCGTGGCAACGCCCTAACGGTTACCGCAGGCCGCGCCGCCCGCCCGTGGCACGCTCGCCGAGCGCGATGAGCACGACGGCGGTCACGATCGCGACGACGGCGCCGAGGAAGTTGAGCTCCATGATGTCGCCGCTGCCGACCGCGTTGGCGACCACGCCACCGACGACCGAACCGACGATGCCGAGCAGGATCGTCAGGCCCATGCCCATGCGCTGGCGGCCGGGCACGATCAGGCGCGCGACGATTCCGACGACGAGCCCGAAGAGGATGAAGCCGATCACGGTGTCCTGCCTCCCGTAGTCTTTGAGTTCCTTGTGCGGCAAGGGGTACCCGGCAAATTCGCAGGTTTACCAGCGACTTCGGCGCGCCGTCGCCCGCGGCCTATCGTGGGGTCGTGCCCTCCCTGCTGCTGTCCCGCCGCGACCTCGACTTCCTGCTCTACGAGTGGCTCGACGTCGAGCTGCTCACCAAGCGGGCCCGCTACGCCGACCATGCCCGCGACACGTTCGACGGCGTGCTCGACCTCGCCGAGCAGGTCGCGACGGAGCGGTTCGCGCCGCACAACAAGAAGGCGGACGCCAACGAGCCGGTGTTCGACGGCGAGCGGGTGGTGCTGGTCCCCGAGGTCCGGGAGGCGCTGGCCGCGTTCGCGGAGACCGGGCTGCTCGCGAGCGCGATGGACGCCTCGGTCGGCGGGCTGCAGCTGCCGGCCGTCGTGGCGGCGGCGGTGTTCTCGTGGTTCCAGGCGGCGAACGTCGGCACGTCCGCGTACCCGTTCCTCACCATCGCCAACGCCAACCTGCTGCTCGCGCACGGCGCCCCGGACCTGGTCGAGCGCTACGTCCGGCCGATGGTGGAGGGCCGTTACTTCGGCACCATGTGCCTGTCCGAGCCGCAGGCCGGGTCGTCGCTCGCGGACATCACGACGCGCGCGGAGCCGGCCGGCGACGGGACGTACCGGATCGTCGGCAACAAGATGTGGATCTCGGCCGGCGAGCACGACCTCGGCGAGAACATCGTCCACCTCGTCCTCGCCAAGATCCCCGGCGGCCCGCCCGGCGTGAAGGGGATCAGCCTGTTCGTCGTGCCGAAGTTCCTCCCCGACGGCACCCGCAACGACGTCGTGCTCGCCGGGCTCAACCACAAGATGGGCTACCGCGGCACCGTCAACACGTTGCTCAACTTCGGCGAGCGCGACGGCGCGGTCGGGTGGCTGGTCGGGGAGCCGAACCGCGGCCTCCCCTACATGTTCCACATGATGAACGAGGCCCGGATCGGCGTCGGCGCCGGCGCGATGGCGCTGGGCTACACCGGGTACCTGAAGTCGGTCGCGTACGCGAAGGAGCGCCCGCAGGGCCGGCCGGTCGCGGCGAAGGACCCGGCCGCGCCGCAGGTGCGGATCGTGGAGCACGCCGACGTGCGCCGGATGCTGCTGGCGCAGAAGTCGTACGTCGAGGGCGCGCTCGCGCTGATCCTCTACTGCGGTCGGCTGCTCGACGAGGAACGCACCGCGGAGACCGCCGAGGAACGCGACCGCGCGCACCTGCTGCTCGACACGTTGACGCCGATCGCCAAGTCGTGGCCGTCGCAGTGGTGCCTCGCCGCGAACGACCTCGCCATCCAGGTGCACGGCGGCTACGGCTACACCCGCGAGTACGACGTCGAGCAGCACTACCGGGACAACCGGCTCAACCCGATTCACGAGGGCACCCACGGCATCCAGGCGCTCGACCTGCTCGGGCGCAAGGTGACGACCGGTGGCGGGGCGGGGCTGGCGGCGTTGCTCGGCGCGATGGTGGCCACCGCGGAGCGGGCGGCCGGTCTCGGGGATGCGGACCTCGCGGCTTGGGCGTCGTCGCTCCGGGTGGCGGCCAAGCGCGTCGGCGAGGTGACGGCCGTGCTCTGGGCGCCGATGGACGCCTCGGCCGCGCTGGCGAACGCGACCGTCTACCTCGAAGCCGTCGGCCACGTCGTCGTCGCCTGGCTCTGGCTCGAGCAGGCGCTCGCCGCGCACGGCAAGGAGGGCGCGTTCTACGACGGCAAGCGGCAGGCGGCGCGGTACTTCTTCCGCTGGGAGCTGCCGAAGACGCAGCCCCAGCTCGACCTGCTCGCGTCGCTGGACCGGACGACGTCGGAGATGCGCGAGGAATGGTTCTAGGCCGGTCGCGCGTCAGCAGTTGAGGCCGGTCGCGCCGCCCTCGACACCGGCGCCGCCGGTGAGCCCGGCCCAGACCGCCTTGTCGGTGGCGCAGGCGCCGTAGACGCCGACCGGCGTGTCGGCCTCGACCGCGACGCCGAAGTCGACCCGCGCGCCGTCGGACGACGGCGTCACGGTGTGCTCCTTCTCGTACGTCAGCGTGGTGGCGGCGGCGGGCGTCGCGGCGACGGCGACGACCCCGACGGCGAGGACGGTGGCGGCGAGAGTCGTACGGATGCTCATAGTTCCCCCCACGGGACCGGCGCCCGGGCGGGCGCGCGAGTCGCGCAGTCTGCCCGGTGGCCGGGGGTGCGCGTAAGGGGGGTTGGGTTCGCGTGGCGTCAACGAGCGCGGCGCCCGTCCCGCGCCGCCTCCCGGCGGGCCGCCTTGCTGCGCTGGAACAGGTACGGGCCGAGCTGCTCGGTGAGCGCGACCGGGTCTTCGCCGATGCCGGGCGGGAGGTTGCCATTGCGCCAGAGCGTGGCGATGCCGTGCACGTACGCCCACCCGGCGGTGCCGGCGACGTCCCCGGCGGACTCGTACAGGACGGCGCCGGCGGCGAGCCGGGCGGCGGTCAGCTCGGGGTCGGCCGCGCGGTAGGTGCGCTGCGGCGGTTTCGGCCGCACCCGACCGACGCGCTGTCGGAACGGTGGGTCGTCGCCCGCGGCCAGCCGTCGTGGGCGGAGGCGCACCGTCGCCTTTCCGGCGGCAAAGCGCCCGCGAATTCGTGAGGCCGGGGCAAAGAATGAACTGCCACAGCGCGATCGCGCCGAGAAAGCCGCAGCGGGGACGACCAGTTGTGCACGGGCATTCCGACGGGCGCGCGGGCCCGGCAAGAAAGTTGAAAAGAAGTTTCTGCCGGGAGCCCGGCGCGCGGCATTTCTGTCACACCCCCTCGATAACGTGGTTCGAATACCGAGGCGGGAGGTGAGCGGGGTGACGGTCGACGAGTTGCTCGCGCTCGACCCCGCGACGCTGCCCGACGCGGCGGTCGGCGACCTCATCATTGAGCTGGAGGCGGTCATCCGCCGGGCGCAGGCGCTGCAGTCGGCGGCGGTGCGGGTGTTCGACGCCCGCGATGCCGCGGTCGCCGACGGCGCCGCCTCGACGGCGTGCTGGCTGCGCGACCGCCTGGGTGCCGCCGACCGCGAGGCCCGCCAGGCTGTCGGGCTGGCGCGGTCGCTCGACCGGCTGCCGGTGCTGGCCGCCGCGCTGGCGGCGGGCGAGGTCGGCCTGGCGCACGCGCGGACGCTCGCCGCGCTGACCCGCCGGCTCGACCCGGCCACGGTGGCGGCGGGGGAGGAGTTCCTCGTCGGCTGCGCGCGCCGGCTCGACCCGCTGCGGTTCGCGACCGCGGTCCGCCGCTGGGTCGCGACGGTCGCGCCGGCCGAGCTGGAACGCGACGCCGAGCGCCGCTACGACTCACGCTGGCTGTCCGTGTCGCCGACCTACGGCGGCATGGTCAGCGTCGCCGGGATGCTGGAGCCGGAGGGCGGCGCGATCGTCGCGGCCGCCGTCGACGCGCTCGTAGGGGCGCGGCCGGCCGGCGACACCCGGTCGAAGGACCAGCAGCGGGCCGACGCGCTGGTCGAGCTGGTCGAGCTGGCGCGTTCGCACGAGCTGCTGCCGGTGAGCGGCGGGTCCCGGCCGGAGATCCTCGTCCACGTGCCGGCCGGCGAGGCGGCGTTCCTCGGCAACGGCACCCCGCTCACCCCCGCGGCGGCGGACCGGCTGGGCTGCGACGCGCGGTTCCGGCGGCTGGTGCTGGACGCGGCGGCGGTGCCGGTCGAGCTCGGGCGCGCGACGCGAGTCGTCCCGCCCGCGCTGCGGAAGCTGGTGGCGCTGCGTGACGGCGGCTGCCGCTACCCGGGCTGCCCGCGCGGCGCGGCGTTCTGCGAGGCGCACCACGTCCGGTTCTGGCGCCAGGGCGGCCCGACGTCCGCCGCCAACCTGGTCCTGCTCTGCCGCTTCCACCACCACCTGGTGCACGACCGCGGCCACGCGCTGGCGCTGCGGCCCGATGGCACGGTCGAGGCGACCCGGCCGGACGGCCGGATCGTCACCGGCCGGCCGCGCGGGCCGAGCGCCGTCCCCGCTTGACCGACACCTCCGCCCACCGCGGCAAGGCGCGCCGTTCCCGCCCGAGCACGCCGTCGGCTACCGTCGCGCGCACCATGACGACCAAGAAGAACGTGCCGCTGCGCGCGCGGGTGCGCTACGCCGTAGACAACACGCTGGCCCGCGGCGTCTCCACGGTCACCGCCTGGCTCGGCCTGCTGACCATCTCCATCGTCGTGATCGCCGGCGTGCTGCTGCACGTGTTCGGGGTCGAGGTGGAGAAGGGCGAACCGGTCGGGTTCCTCGAGGGCATGTGGCTGAGCCTGCAGCGCACCCTCGACGCCGGCACCGGCTCCGACGACGAAGGCCCTGTCTTCCGGGCGGTGTCGCTGTTCGTGACGCTCGGCGGCATCTTCGTCGTCACCGCGCTGATCGGTCTCACCGCCAACGGCATCGACCGCAAGCTGGAACGCCTCCGCCGCGGCCGCACCCTCGTCGTCGAGGAGGGCCACACGCTGATCCTCGGCTGGTCCACCAAGCTGCCGACCATCCTGTCCGAGCTGGCCCGCGCCAACGAGAACCAGCGCTCGGCGGCGATCGTGGTGCTCGCCGACGTGGACAAGCAGGAGATGGACGAGTCGGTACGCCGCTGGGTCCCGCACAAGCGCTCCACTACCCGCGTCGTCTGCCGCACCGGGCGCCCGTACAACGCCAACGACCTCGCGCTGGTCCGCCCCGACACCGCCCGCGCGGTGATCGTGCTGGGCTCCGACGACGACCCCGGCGGCGCGTACACGCTCAAGGCGGTCCTCGCCCTGCTGTCCATCGGCGTGCGGGAGACGGCGCCGCTGGTGGTGGAGGTGCACGACAGCCGGCGCGCCTCGGCACTGCGCACCGCGACCGCGGGCCGGGTGCTCCCGGTGGTGTCGAGCGAGATCATCGCCCGGATCACCGCGCAGGTCTGCCGCCAGTCCGGCCTGTCGGCGGTGTACCAGGAGCTGCTCGACTTCGACGGCGACGAGATCTACTTCGGTAGCGACGAGCGCACCGCCGGCCGGCGGTTCGGTGACCTGCTGGTGGACTACGACACCTCGTCGGTGATCGGCATCCGCTCGCCCGACGGCCGGGTCCGGCTGGTGCCGCCGATGGACACGCTGCTCGCCCGCGGCGACCAGGTGGTCGCCATCTCGCGCGACGACGACACCGTCGTCCTCAACGACGCCACCGACCGCACCGCCCCGCCGTCGGTCGAGCCGGCCGCCCGCCCGCCGCGCGCGGAGCACGTGCTGGTGCTCGGCTGGAACGACATGGGCCCCCACCTGATCCGCGAGCTGGACGCCTACGCGGTCCGCGGCTCGTCGGTACGGGTCGTGTGCCGGGAGTCGTTCGCCGCGGCGGCCGGCTCGGTGGCGTGCGGGCTCCTCGAGGTGGAGGTCACCGTCGGCGACACCACCGACGAGGAGCTGCTGGCGTCGCTGGTGGCGGCGCGCTGGCCGGACCACGTGGTGCTGCTCTGCTACCACGGGCTCCCGGTCGCCGAGGCCGACGCCCGCACGCTGCTCAGCCTGCTTGAGCTACGCCACGTGTTCCGCGAGCACGGCCCGCGGCCGGCGCCGAGCGTCGTCGCCGAGCTGCTGGACGTGGACGACGTCGCGCTGGCGCCGGTGACGGCGGCGGACGACTTCGTGGTGAGCGAGAAGCTGACCAGCTACGTCCTCACCCAGCTGTCCGAGAACCCCGATCTGGCCCAGGTGTTCGACGAGCTGCTCTCGGCGGGCGGCTGCGAGGTGGCGATCCGGCACGCGGCCGACTACCTGCCGGCCGGGCGGGTGCGGTACCGGGACGTGGTGGCACGGTTCGCGGCGGTGGGGGACGTGGTGATCGGGTTCCGGCAGCGCGCCGCCGACGGGCGGCCCCAGCCGGTCGTCGTGAACCCGCCCAAGACCGGGACGATCGAGGTCGGCGAGCACACCGAGGTCATCACGCTGCACCGGCCGAGCCCGCCCACGCCACCGCGGCCGCGCAAAACGGCGCAGAAGGCCAAGCGCCCGCCGCGTTCCCGCGCCGCGGTCGGCTGACACCGGGCGCAGGTGTCGGATCGGCGACACAACCGCCGTCCCGACCCCTGGCCGGCGGTACGGTCGGCGGACACGTCGTCGTCCCCCTACGGAGCGTGCCATGAAGATCATCGCCCGCCTGCTCGCCACGACCGTGGTCGCGGCATCGTTCGCCCTCGCCGCCCCGCCGGCGGCGGCCTGCGACACCCCGCCGAAGTGCGCGAGCTGCTACCTCAACCCCGACTTCTCGCTGCAGGACCCGCGCTCGATCGAGTGCTACAACTGACCGCTCGCGCCCGGACGTAAGGCCGGCTCCGCGGCCGCCGCCGGCCGCGCGTAGGGCCAAAGGTCCCGAACTCGGCCGGGAAGGACGGAAACTTCCGCGTTTCCCTCCCCAACGGCCGGTGATCGGGACATGCTGGTGTGCAAAGTGGCCGCCCCTGGCCACGCTCCTCTTGGGGGGATCATGGTTCTGCCCGTTCGTACGCTGCGCGCCCCGCACGTCTCGCGAGAGCGAGGACGTGGTCGCGCCGGGTGGGTGCTCGCTGTCGCGACGCTCGCCACCGGCGGGCTGATGACGCTGTCCGCGGACGCCGCGACCCCTCCGGCGTACGCCGCACGGGCGTCGGTCGTCCCGGGGCTGTACTACATCGGTGACAGCGCCGGGTCGGTCTACGGCTTCAAGGTCAAGAACACCGGCAGCACGACGTCGATCGGCGCGGTCGAGATCAACCGCCCGAGCACCTGGTCGATCTCCGGCTGCCCGACCGCGCCCGCGGGCTGGACCGCGACCACCTCGACCACGAAGTGCCGCTACCGCAGCGCGACGACCAAGAGCGACGACATCAAGCCCGGCGTGACGAAGACGTTCGGCGTCAAGGCGAAGACCGACGCCGGCTCGACCGACCGCGCCGGCACCTGGGGCGTCGTCGTCAGCTCCTCGAACCAGTTCGACACCCCCAGCCAGCTCAAGACCGCGCTGTCCATGGGCAGCGGCCTGACCTCGCGGCTGCACACGTTCGAGGTCACCACCGCCGTGGTCGAGACGGGCGTGCCCGTGCCCGGCACCGCCTGCCCGAGCAGCAACAAGAGCGCGATCGTCGGCAGCACCCGGACCATCGTGGTCTGCGGCCGCAACCACGCCAACGTCTCCCTCACGCCGACGTCCACGTACTCGACGCTCGGTGGCACCTACATCGGGACGCGGGGCACGTTCTCGTCCGGCCCGATCGTCAGGGACAGCGGCAACGTCGTCCTCGCCAACTGGGTCGGCACCACGATCACCAGCACGTACGGCACGGACCACAAGGTCATCGCCGGCGTCGGCTCCGCGACGAACCGCACGTCGCCGCTGCGGACGTTCACCGGCTACGGCGCCCTCAGCACGCCGCCGGACGCGGACAACGACGCGTACAACACGGGCGAGGACACGCCGCTGACCGTCGCGGCGCCCGGCGTCCTCCTCAACGACAGCGACCCGGACGGCGACCCGCTGACCGCCGGCGACGCCAGCGACCCGGCGAACGGCTCGGTCACGCTCGACGCCGACGGCTCGTTCACGTACACGCCCGACGCGAACTTCCACGGGACCGACTCGTTCACGTACACGGCGAACGACTCGTACCAGGACTCCGCGCCCGCCACGGTGACGATCACGGTGACGCCGACGGCAGACGCGCCGGTGGCGACCGACGACGCCGCGGCCACGACCGAGGACGCCGCGACGACGATCCCGGTGCTCGGCAACGACGCCGACGCCGACGGCGACGCCCTGAGCGTCTCCGCTGTCGACACGACCGGGACGTCCGGTGTGGTCACGAACAACGGCGTCAACATCACCTACGACCCGAACGGCATGTTCGAGTACCTGACCACGGGCCAGACGGCGACCGACACGTTCACCTACACCGTGTCCGACGGCACGCTCACCGACACCGCGACGGTCACCGTCACGGTCACCGGCGTCAACGACGCGCCGGTCGCGACCGACGACGTCGCGACGACGTCCGAGGACACCCCGGTCGTCGTGAACGTGCTCGCGAACGACGACGACGCCGAGGGCCCGCTGACCGTCACCGCCGTGAGCGGCGCCACCAACGGCACCGCGACGAACCACGGCGACGGCACCGTCACGTTCACGCCCGCCGCGAACTTCAGCGGGACGGGGACGTTCACGTACACGGTGACGGACTCCAATGGCGTCACGGACACCGCGACCGTCACCGTGACGGTCAACGGCACGCCCGACGCCCCGGTCGCCACCGACGACACCGCGTCGACGAGCGAGGACGCCAGCACGGTCGTCCCGGTCCTCGGCAACGACGCCGACGCCGACGGCGACGCCCTGAGCGTCTCCGCTGTGGACACGACCGGGACGTCCGGCGTCGTCACGAACAACGGCGTGAACATCACCTACGACCCGAACGGCATGTTCGAGTACCTGACCACGGGCCAGACGGCGACCGACTCGTTCACCTACACCGTGTCCGACGGCACGCTCACCGACACCGCGACGGTCACCGTCACGGTCACCGGCGTCAACGACGCCCCCGTCGCGGCCGACGACACGGCGACCACCGCCGAGGACACGCCGGTCGTCGTCAACGTCGTGGCCAACGACGCCGACGACGAGGGCCCGCTGACCGTCACCGCGGTCGGCAACGCCACCAACGGCACCGCGACGAACAACAACGACGGCACGGTCACCTTCGCCCCGGCGGCGAACTACGCCGGCCCTGCCTCGTTCACGTACACGGTGACGGACTCGAACGGCGTCACGGACACCGCGACCGTCACCGTCACGGTCAACGCCGTCAACGACGCGCCGGTCGCCAACGACGACGCCGCCAACGCCGGCGAGAACGCCGCCGCCGGGACGGTCGACGTGCTCGCCAACGACACCGACGTCGAGGGCTCGCTCAGCGTCAGCGCGGTCGACACGACCGGGACGTCCGGCGTGGTCACGAACAACGGCACGGACGTCAGCTACGACCCGAACGGCATGTTCGAGTACCTCGCCGCCGGCGAGACCGCGACCGACACGTTCACGTACACCGCGAGCGACGGCACGCTGACCGACACCGCGACGGTGACGGTCACGATCACCGGCGCCAACGACGCGCCGGTCGGCAACGACGACGCGTACGGCACCCTCGAGAACACCCCGCTGACGGTCCCGGCGCCCGGCGTCCTGACGAACGACACCGACGACGACAACGGCGCCGTGAAGACGGCGGGCAACGAGAGCGACCCGGCCAACGGCACCGTCGTGCTCAACGCCAACGGGTCGTTCACCTACACGCCGGACGAGGCCTTCACGGGCACGGACACGTTCACCTACGACGTCACGGACGGCACCGCGACGGACAGCGCGACGGTCACCATCACCGTCACGCCGCCGAACGCCACGCCGACCGCCGACGCCACGAGCGAGAGCGGCAACGAGGACGGCGGCGCGATCACCGTCACGCTGTCCGGCTCCGACCCCGACGGCGACGCCCTGACGTTCGATGCCTTCACGGCGTCGAACGGCCTGGTCACGGTCCCCGGCGCGGTCTCCTGCAGCGGCGCCACGCCGAACGTCTGCTCGACGACGGTGACCTACACGCCGAGCCCGAACTTCTTCGGCACCGACTCGTTCACCTACACGGTCGACGACGGCACGATCGACTCCGCGCCGGCGACGGCCACCATCACGGTCAACCCGGTCAACGACGCCCCGAGCTTCACCAAGGGCGCCAACCAGTCGGTCAACGAGGACTCCGGCGCGCGCAGCGTCACCGGCTGGGCCACCGCGATCGCCGCCGGCCCGGCGAACGAGTCGGCGCAGGCCCTCACGTTCGAGGTCACGACGGACGACGACACCTTGTTCGCCGTCGTCCCCGCCGTCGCCCCGGACGGCACGCTGACCTTCACGCCGGCCGCGAACCGCAACGGCTCGGCGACCGTGACCGTCACGCTCAGCGACGACGGCGGCACCGCGAACGGCGGCGTGGACAGCACCCCCGCGCAGACGTTCACGATCACCGTCGGCGCCGTCAACGACGCGCCCAGCTTCACCAAGGGCCCGGACCAGACGGTCTTGGAGGACAGCGGCGCGCAGAGCTACTCGAACTGGGCGACTGCGATCAGCAAGGGCCCGGCGGACGAGTCGGCCCAGACGCTGAGCTTCACGACGTCCAACGACAACAACGCGCTGTTCAGCGTGCAGCCCGGAGTCAGCCCGACGGGCACCCTGGTCTACACCTCGGCCCCGAACGCCGTCGGCTCCGCGACGGTGACGATCACGCTGTCCGACACCGGCGGCACCGCCAACGCCGGCGACGACACCAGCGACGCGCAGACGTTCACGATCACTGTCAACCCGGTCAACGACGCGCCGAGCTTCACGCACGCGGGCAACCAGAGCGTTCTCGAGGACGCCGGCGCCCAGACGGTGAACGGCTTCGTCACGTCGCCGAGCGCCGGCCCGGCCGACGAGTCGGGCCAGACGGTCACCGTGTCGGTCACGAACGTGACCAACCCGACGCTGTTCTCGGCCGCGCCGGCGATCGTCAACGGCACGCTCACGTACACGCCGGCGGCCGACGCCAACGGCAGCTCGACCGTCTCGGTCCGCGCGACCGACGACGGCGGCACCGCGAACGGTGGCGTCGACACCAGCCCGACGCAGACGTTCACGATCACCGTCGGCGCGGTCAACGACGCGCCCGTGTTCACCAAGGGCGCGAACCAGATCCTCAACGAGGACGCCGGCGCGCAGAGCGTCAGCAACTGGGCGACCGGGGTCACCCCGGGCCCGGCGAACGAGTCGGGGCAGACGGTCTCGTTCACGGTGACGAACGACAACAACTCGCTGTTCGTCACGCAGCCGGCGGTCTCGCCGACCGGCACGCTGAACTACACCTCCGCTCCGAACAAGTACGGCACCGCGACCGTCACGATCGTGCTCAAGGACAACGGCGGCACGGCGAACGGCGGCAACGACACCAGCGCCGCGCAGACGTTCACGATCACCGTGAACGCCGTCAACGACGCCCCGGTCGCGGCCGCGAAGAACTTCACGGTCCACACGAACATGAAGATCAGCCTCAGCGGCCTCCTCACCGGCGCCACCGACCCGAACGACGTCGCGGGCGACGCGTCGTGGACGCCGTCGTTCACCCTGGGCGGCATCACGGTGGGCGCCGGCTGTGTCGACTGCACGGTGTCCAACATCAACAACGCCACCGGCACCTTCGACTTCGAGCCGCCGGCCGGCGGGACGGGGTCGTACACGCTCACCTACACCGTCGTCGACAACGGCCACCCCTCGCCGGGTGCGACCAGCGCGCCGCAGACGATCACGCTGACCGTCAGCGGGCCGGTGATCTGGTTCGTGAACGGCACCAGCGGCAGTGACACGAACAACGGCACGCTCGCGCGGCCGTTCGCGACGCTCGGCAAGGCCGCGACGGTCGACGCCGCCAACCACCGGATCTTCGTCGCTCCGGGCACCTACGCCGACGGCATCACGCTGAACAACGGCGAGTGGCTGACCGGCGCGGGCGCGGAGGCGGCGTCGTTCGACAACCTCATGGGCATCACGCCGCCTGCGGGGACGGTTGCCCGCCCGGCGGTCGACGGCACCAACCCGATCGTCCAGGGCAGCGTCGTCCTCGGCTCGAACAACGTGGTGCGCGGCCTGACGCTGTCCGGCAACCCGGCGCTCTCAGGGACGTCGTTCGGCACGCTCACCACCGGCTCGAACGAGGTCGCGACGACGGACGTCGCCCTGTCCACCACCGGCCAGGCGCTCAGCCTGTCCGGCGGCACGATCGACGGCGACTTCCTCTCGACCACGTCGAGCGGCGGCACCAACAACGTCAACCTGAGCACCGTCGCGACGACCGGCACGACCTCGCTCGGCACCGGCGCGCTGTCCGGCGCCACGAGCGAGGGCTGGCGGCTGAACGGCTCCAACGGCTCGTTCAGCTACGCGGGCACCGTCGCCAACGCGACGGGCACCACGGTGTCGGTCTCGGCCAAGACCGGCGGCACCGTCACGTTCTCCGGCGCGGTCAGCGACACCGCAGGCGCGGGCGTCAGCCTGGCGAACAACGGCGGCACGACGATCGCCTTCACCGGCGGCGTGAACCTCACGTCCGGGTCCAGCCCGGCGTTCGGCGCCACCGGCGGCGGCACGGTCACCGTGACCGGCGCGGGCAACACGCTGGCGAGCACCACCGGCACGCCCCTGACCGTCACCGACACGACGATCGGCGCGGCCGACCTGACGTTCCTGAGCATCTCGGCCAACGGCGCGGCGCGCGGCATCTACCTGTCGAACACCGGCTCCAGCGGCAACCTGGTCGTCACCGGCAACGGCGGCACCTGCACCCTGGCCAGCACGGCCGGCTGCTCGGGCGGCTCGCTGCTCAACCTCGTCGGCGCCGACGACTCCGGCGCCACGCCGGGCGGCACCGGCGTCGTGCTGAACAACACGCGCGACGTCTCGCTGACCCGGATGCGGATCGCCGACGCGAGCAACTACGGCGTCCGCGGCACCAGCGTCACGAACCTCACGCTGAACAACGTCGTCGTCAACGGCACCAACGGCACCAACGCCGCCGGGCCGCACTACGAGGGCGGCATGCTGTTCGACAACCTCACGGGGACGGCCGGCTTCAGCGCCGTCGAGGTCACCGGCGGGCACTCGAGCAACATCGAGGTCAACAACACCTCGGGCACGCTGAACTCGACGTTCACCAACCTGCGGCTCGGCCCGAACAGCACGGCCGAGGGCAACGACGGCCTCCAGGTCGAGGGCACAGGGACCGCGACGGTCAACGTCGACGTGCAGACGAGCACGTTCACCGCGGCCCGCGGCGACCAGTTCCAGTACATCGGCAACGGCACGGGCGGCGGCACGCTCACGTTCAACGGCAACACGCTGACGAACAGCCACCCGGCCATCGCGACCGGCGGCGGCGGCGTGTCGCTGTTCGCCGGTGCGGCCGGCCCGGTGACGATGAATGTCACGAACAACACGCTCACCGGTGCGGTCGGCAACGCCTACACGATCGCGAAGAACCCCGGGGCCGGCTCGATCATCGGCACCTTCACCGGCAACACCATCGGTTCCGCCGGCGTCGCGAACTCCGGTTCGACCTCCGGCTCGGGCATGCGCAACGTCAACCAGGGCGGTGGCACCAACGCCTGGACGATCCAGAACAACTCGATCCGCCAGTACAACAACTACGGGATGATCCTCCAGTCCGGGGACGGCGTCGCGGACAGCGGCACCAACCGCTTCGCGGTCTCGGGCAACACGCTGGCGAACCCCGGCACCCTCAACGCGGGTGTCTGGCAGGGCATCCTCGTCAACAGCGGCGTGACGCCCGGCGACGCGTTCACGACCTGCGTCGACTTCGGCGCCAACACGGTGACCGGGGCCGGCCGCAACGGCGGCAACGACGTCCGCGTGCGGCAGCGGCAGAGCACCACGGTCCGCCTGCCGGGCTACGTGGGCGGTGCGGGCGACACGGCCGCGGTCGTGAGCTTCGTGACCGCCAAGCTCGGCGGCAGCCCGGTCGTCTCGGCGACCGCCGACCACCCGACCACCGGCGGTGGCTTCGTCGGCACCGCCTGCTAGCCCCTGCCCCAACTACATACAGAGGGAGCACCGATGGCCGAACCGTTCCTCGGCGAGATCCGGATGATGTCGTTCGTCTATCCGCCAAGGGGCTGGGCGTTGTGCAACGGCCAGCTCCTGCCGATCAACCAGAACCAGGCGCTGTTCGCCCTGCTCGGCGTCATGTACGGCGGCAACGGCCAGACGACGTTCGCGCTCCCGAACCTCCAGGGCCGGGTGCCCATGCACATGGGCGGCGGCTTCAACCAGGGGCAGGTCGGCGGCGAGGTCGCCCACACGCTGACGGTCAACGAGCTGCCGATGCACCTGCACGCGGTGCGTGCCTCGTCGGCCGCGACCGGCGGCACGCCGGTACCGACCGGCAACTTCCTCGGCGGCGCGAACAACGCCTACCACTCGGCCACGAACCTCACCCCGCTGCGCCCGCAGACCGTGACGAGCACCGGCGGCAGCCAGGCCCACGTGAACGAGTCGCCGTACCTGACCATCAGCTTCTGCATCGCGTTGCAGGGCATCTTCCCGTCGCGGAACTAGGGGGCACTGACATGGCTCAGCCTTATGTCGGCGAGATCCGCATCTTCGCCGGGACCTTCGCTCCGGTCGGGTGGGCGCTCTGCAACGGCCAGCTGCTCCCGATCTCCGAGAACGAGACGCTCTTCCAGCTCATCGGCACGACTTACGGCGGCGACGGCGAGACCACGTTCGCGCTACCGAACCTGCAGAGCCGGATCCCGAACCACCAGGGGACGGCCAGCGTGTCGTACGTCCTAGGGCAGATGGGCGGCCAGGAGTCGGTCACGCTCACCACGCAGCAGATCCCCGTGCACAACCACCCGTTCCTCGCGTCCACCGCCGTGGGCGACCAGGTCACGCCGGCCGGGAACCTGCCCGCGAACTCCCCGAACGTGCAGCCCTACATCAACGACGTGCCCGACGGGAACATGAACCAGACCGCGATCCTGCCGACCGGCGGCAGCCAGCCGCACGAGAACATGCACCCGTTCCTGTGCGTGAACTTCATCATCTCGCTGTTCGGCCTCTTCCCGCAGCAGACCTAGGAGACGACGTGGCTGACCCCTTCGTGGCGGAGATCCGCCCGTTCGGCTTCAACTTCGCGCCCACGGGCTGGGCGCAGTGCAACGGGCAGTTGATGCCGATCTCGCAGAACACCGCGCTGTTCTCGCTGGTCGGGACCTTCTACGGCGGCGACGGCAAGTCGACGTTCGCGCTGCCCGACCTCGTCGGCAACGCGCCGATGCACCCCGGTCAGGGTTCTGGGCTGTCGCTGCGCGACCTGGGCGAGACCGGCGGCGCCCAGACCGTGACGCTGCTCGAGAGCGAGATGCCCGCGCACACCCACGTCATGCGGTGCGCGACGCAGGACAACGCCGACGTGTCGATCCCGAGCCCGAACTCGTCGTTCGCGCAGTCGGCGGGCGGTGAGCTGTACCAGACGACGGCGAACACCAACCTGGCGTTCCAGGCGCTCGCCCCGGTCGGCGGCAGCCTGCCGCACAACAACCTGATGCCCTACCTCGTGCTCAACTTCTGCATCGCGCTGCAGGGCGTCTACCCGCAGCGCCCGTAGTGACGGAGGTACGACTGCGGCCCGCGGGACCCGCGGACCGCGCGTTCTTCCGCGAGGTCTACGCGAGCACGCGCGCCGACGAGCTGGCGCGCGTGCCGTGGGACGAGGCGGCGAAGCAGGCGTTCGTCGACCACCAGTTCGCGGCGCAGACGGCGCACTACGAGCAGCACTACGTGGGCGCGACCGTGGACGTCGTGGTCGTGGGCGGGCAGGACGCCGGGCGGCTGTACGTGTACCGCGGCGAGCGCGAGATCCGCATCGTGGACATCGCGCTGCTGCCGGCCTGCCGCGGCACCGGAGCGGGGACGGCGCTGCTGGCCGCGCTACAGGACGAGGCGTTGGCGGCGGGCAAGACGCTGTCCATCCACGTGGAGCAGGGGAGCCCGGCGCGGTCGCTCTACGACCGCCTCGGGTTCGTCGAGGTGGAGGAACGCGGCGCGCACCACTACATGACGTGGACGCCCGAGCCTCAGCCGAACACGGCCTCGTAGTGGAGGCCGTCGGCGTCGCGCCCAACGGGGACCACGAACACGTCGACCGGCCCGGTCGTGTCGTTGGTCAGCCGGTACGTCCGCTGGTCGAGGAACGGCTCCGCGGGGCCGGTGAAGCGCAGCGTGAACGGGCGCCAGCCGTCCGGCGCGTCGGGGACGTACTGCTCGCGGGTGGTCACCTCGGCCAGCAGGAGCGACACCGCGCCGGCGCCGGTCTCCGCGATGAACGCCGTTCCGACCGCGGGCGAGAACGTCTCCAGACTCAACCGATCCGTCACGGTGCCGAAGGTTACAGGGGGTTCGCACCAGTTGCGCGATTCCCGGGACGACGTGACCCGGTAGCGCGTACGGTGGCCGACACGGGGACCCAGGGGAGGGAATTCATGGAGCAGCCGTCCAGGCGTGCCGTGCTGCGCGCGGCGGTGGTCGGCGCCACGACGGTGGCCGTCCCGATGCTGCTCGCCGCCCCGGCGTCGGCGGCGCCGGCCAAGCGCCGCCCGCCGGCCCGGCCGACGCGGCTGCGGCGCCGCGTGTTCAAGCCGCTCGCCGGGTCCACGTTCACGCTCTCGGCAGGGACGGCGCGGCACCGCGCGGTGCTCGCCGCGGTCGTGGACGACAACGGCAAGGTCGACGAGCGGCGCTTCAGCCTGCTGTTCACGGTCGTCGGTTCGGCCCGGCCGGTGGACGGCATCTACACGGTGTCGCACCCGAACCTGCGGTCGTTCCCCCTGTACGTCGGCTCCATCAGCCGCCGCGCGGACGGGTGGTACGAGGCGGTCGTCAACTCCTAAGGCGTGTTCTCGCGTACGCCGCCGCTGGGCGGGCAGAGCCTCCGCATGCCCACCCCGCGCGGGATCCTCGAACAAGCCCGGACGATCGCCGTGGTCGGCGCGTCCGACGACCCGCACAAGCCCGCCCACAAGGTCCCCGCGCTGCTGCGCGACCGGGGCTGGCGGATCCTCCCGGTGAACCCGAACGACCCCGAGGTGCTCGGCGTGCCGTCCGTGGCGTCGATCGAGGAGCTGCCGGACGGCGTGGACGTGGTCGAGGTGTTCCGCCCGGCCGACGAGGCGCCGGACGTCGTGCGGGCGGTCGTGAAGCGCGGCATCGGCGCCGTCTGGCTGCAGACGGGGATCGTGTCCGAGGAGGCGCGGGCGCTCGCCGAGGAGGCCGGCGTCACCTACGTCGAGAACGAGTGCATGGGCAAGCTGGCCGCGCTGGAGGACATCTACCCGCCGGCGTAGCGCGCTACTTGTCGCGGGTCCAGGCGAGCAGGTCGTCGGCGGACAGCGCGTTGACGACCGAGTCCGCGGCCACCCCGCAGAGCGCGGCCCGCTCGCACCCGTGCCGCTGCCACTCGAGCTGGCCCGGCGCGTGCGCGTCGGTGTCGATCGAGAACCGGCAGCCGGCCTCGACGGCCAGCCGGAGCAGCCGTTTCGGCGGGTCCAGGCGCTCGGGCCGCGAGTTGACCTCGACCGCCGTGCCGAACTCCGCGCACGCCTGGAACACCAGCTCGGCGTCGAACTCCGACTCCGGGCGGCCGCGCCCCACGACGATCCGCCCGGTGCAGTGACCGAGCACGTCGGTGTGCGGGTTGGCGATCGCGACGAGCATCCGCCGGGTCATCGGGTCGCGGTCGGACCGCAGCTTCGAGTGCACGGACGCCACGACCACGTCGAGTCGTTCCAGGATGTCGTCGTCCTGGTCGAGCGAGCCGTCCTCGTTGATGTCCACCTCGATGCCGGTCAGGACCCGGAACGGCGGCGCGCTGCCGGCGGCGGCCGCGGCGGCGAGGTCGTCGTTGAGCTCCGCCACGACGTCGAGCTGCGTCAGCAGGCGTTCGCGGGACAGCCCGTTGGCGATGGTGAGCCGGGGCGAGTGGTCGGTGAGCACGATGTACTCGTGGCCGAGCCCGCGCGCCGCCTCCGCCATCTCCCTGATGGGCGAACCGCCGTCCGACCAGTCCGAGTGGACGTGGCAGTCGCCGCGCAACGCCGCGCGCAACGCCGCCGCGGCCTCCGCCACCGGGGCGTCCTCGATCGCCTCCAGCCGGCGCAGGTAGACCGGCGTCTCGCCGCCCAGCGCCTCGGCCACGACCGTCGCCGTCACGTCGCCGATCCCCGGCAGCTCGCGCAGCCGGTCACCCTCGGCCCGCGCGCGCAGCTCGTCCGGGGCCAGCCCGGCGATCGTGTCCGCCGCCCGGCGGAACGCCTGCACGCGGTACGACGGCTCGCGCGCGCGCTCCAGCAGGTACGCGATCCGGCGCAGCGCCTCGACGGGTTCCATCGCGGCCGAGCGTAGTGCGGTTGCCGCGGAACGCGAGCGGGCACGTGGCGACCATGCGAGAGCGGCTGCACGAGATCGACCTGGCGGCGTACCGCCGGATCGCGCTGTCCCCGTCCCCCGACTGGGTCGACCGCGGCTGGGCCCACTACACGCGGGCCGCCGACCACTCGAAGCTGTGGCTCGGCAGCGCGGCGCTCCTCGCGACCCGCGGCCGGCCGGGCCGGCGCGCGTCGATGCGCGGCCTGCTCGCGATCGGCCTCACCTCCGCCGTCGCGAACCAGGTGGGGAAGCGGATCTTCTACCGGAAGCGCCCCGACTACCTGACGCTGGTGGAGGTCGCCCGGCTGCCGCACCGGCGGCCGGTCAGCGGCAGCTTCCCCTCCGGGCACAGCGCGTCGGCGGCGGCGTTCGCCGTGGCGGCGTCGAGCGAGGTGCCGGCGCTGGCCGTGCCGCTCGGCGTCGCGGCCGCCGCGGTCGGCTACTCGCGCGTGCACACCGGCGTCCACTACCCGGGCGACGTGCTGGCCGGGTGGGCGCTCGGCGCCGGCATCGGCCTCGCCACCCGCTGGTGGTGGCCGCTCGCCCCGGTCGACCCCGAGACCGTGCGCGAGCGGTTCGACCCGGTGGACACGGCGCCGGCCCCGGGCGGGCGCGGCGTCACGGTGGTCGTCAACGCCGCCGCGGGACCGGGCGGCCCGGACGGGGCCGCCGAGGAGATCCAGGCCGGCCTGCGGGACGCGGAGGTGATCGCCCTCGACGACCCAGCACAGCTGGCCAAGACGCTCGAGCACGCGGCCGGCAACGCCACCGCGCTCGGGGTGTACGGCGGCGACGGGACCGTGAACGCCGCCGCGCAGGTGGCGTACGACGCGGGCAAGCCGCTCGCCGTCTTCCCAGGGGGGACGCTCAACCACCTGGCCCGCGACCTCGGCATCGACTCGGTCGCCGACGTGACCCGCGCGGTCGAGCAGGGCAGCACGGTCGAGCTGGACGTCGCGGAGATCGACGGGATGCCGTTCCTCAACACCGCGTCGTTCGGCTCGTACGCCCAGCTCGTGGATGCCCGCGAACGCCTCGAGGCCAGGATCGGTAAGTGGCCGGCGCTGGTCGCCGCGCTCGTCGGCGTGCTGCGCGACCGGGAGCCGGTCGAGGTGGAGGTGGACGGCCGCCGCCGGCGCATCTGGGCGATCTTCATCGGCAACTGCCGCTACCACCCGGCCGGCTTCGCGCCGGCGCACCGGCCGTCGCTCGACGACGGGCTGCTCGACGTGCGGATCGTCGACGCGGAGCCGCGGTTCGCGCGCAGCCGGCTGGTGCTCGCGGTGCTGACCGGCACCCTGGCGCGGTCCACCGTCTACGAGCAGCGGTTCGCCAGGGAGCTGCACGTGCGCAGCGACGAGCCGCTGCGGATCGCCAGGGACGGCGAGACCTGCGACGGCTCGCGGTCGTTCGTCGTCCGCAAGCGGCCGCGCCCGCTGTACGTGTACGTGCCGAGCGCCTGACAGACTCGGGCTCGTGCGGACGCTGCCGGACGCCGTACGACGGCGCCTCGACCCCGAGGCGCAGTACGGCCTGCGGCTGACGCTGTTCGCGCTCGCGGTGCTGCTCGTCGCGGTGCCGTTCGGCCTGCTCGCCGCGCAGGTCGTGCGCTCGGGGCCGTTGCTGCGCGTCGACGACGGCGTGGCCGAGTCGGTGCGGGCCTGGATGGCCCGGCAGCCCGGCTGGTTCGCGCAGGTGGTGCGCGTCGTCAGTGACGCGGGGAAGCCGCCGTACCTCACCGTCCTGGCCGGGCTCGCGACGCTGTACCTGCTGCTGCGCGACCGGGTCCGGCTCGCCGTCTTCGTCGTGACCACCGCGCTGCTCGGCAGCGTCCTGAACAGCACCGTGAAGCTGCTCGTCGGCCGGCCGCGGCCGGACACGGCGGCCGCGCTCGCCGAGGCGCACGGCAAGTCGTTCCCCTCCGGCCACGCGATGCTCTCGACGGTCGTCTACGGCGTGCTGCTGCTGACGTTCCTGCCCGCCGTGCCGCGCCGCGCGCGGCCGTACGTGATCGGCGGTACCGCGCTGCTGGTCATCGCCATCGCGGCGACCCGCGTCGCCCTCGGCGTGCACTTCCTGTCCGACGTCGCCGGCGGCGTGCTGCTCGGGAGCGCCTGGCTGGCGGCCAGCGTGGCGGCGTTCCGGCTCTGGCGGGTGGACCGCGGCGCGCCGGCCGCGCCGGTCACCGAGGGCGTCGAGCCCGAGGCCGCGGGCGACCTCACGCCCTAGTTCTGGTCACGCCGGCTAGGCCCTCCGGCGCGCCGAACTTGATCACAACGTGCTACGTAGCGGGCACCGTCGCGTGCCGACGTTTCGAGGAGCGCCACGAATGGCGGGGGACTTTCGGCTGCGTGCCGGAGCGGAGCTCCCGCCTCCAGCAACGGCGGCCGGTCCGGCCGCATGACGGGAGACACACGTGAAGGGACCCGCTCGCATCACTCGGCGGCTCCGGCTGGCGGCGCTCGGCGCCGCCGTCGCGAGCGTGATGGCTACGGGACTCTCCAGCGCGGCTGTTCCGGCCGCCCGGGGGAACGACTCGGCACCGGCCGGCCCGCTGCGGGACGTCATCGTCCAGGTCCGCGGCACCGCCGCGGCCGGCGTGGCGGCCGCGGTCCGCGCGGCCGGCGGCACCGTCGACGAGGCGCTGCCGGTCGTGAACGGCTTCGCCGCGCACGTGCCCGCCGCGGCGCTCGACGCGCTGCGCGCGCGCCCGGACGTCCGCGCGGTGACCGAGAACAGCGCGGTCCGGTTCGCGACGACCGGCTACGACGAGACCACCGTGGCATCGTCGTTCGCGACGGCATCCGGCGCGGCCGCCGCGTGGTCGGCCGGTCACCTCGGCGAGGGCGTGGGCGTCGCGGTGATCGACACCGGCGTCTCGCCGATGAACGACCTCGCCGGCCGGCTCGTGCACGGCCCCGACCTCTCCGGCGAGGGGACGTACGTCGACAGCTACGGCCACGGCACCGTCATGGGCGGCATCGTCGCCGGCAGCGGCGCCGACTCGGCGGGCCACGCGGGCGGCAGGCACGCCGGCGTCGCGCCGAAGGCCACGCTGGTCTCGGTCAAGGTCGCGGGCCGCAACGGCGCCGCCGACGTGTCGACGATGCTCCAGGCGATGCACTGGGTGTCGGCCTACCGGCAGCAGTTCAACATCCGCGTGCTCAACCTCTCGTGGGGCACCGACTCGACCGCCGACCCGGCGACCGACCCGCTGAACTACGCCGTCCAGCGACTGTGGCGCCAGGGCGTCGTCGTGGTCGTCGCGGCCGGCAACGCCGGTCCCGGCGCCGGCACCATCAGCAAGCCCGCGGACGACCCGCTCGCGCTGACCGTCGGCGCGTACAACGACGGCGGCAACACCAACCCCGCGGACGACACGATCCCGAGCTGGTCCGCCCGCGGCCCGTCCGCGCACGGGCTGGCCAAGCCGGACGTGGTCGCCCCCGGCCGCACGCTGATCGCCACGCGCTCGTACGGCTCCAAGGTCGAGCAGGACAACCCGAAGGCGCTGGTCGCGCCCAGCTACGTCAAGGGCTCCGGCACGTCGCAGGCGGCCGCGGTCGTCTCCGGGCTGGCCGCGCTGCTGGCCGGCGCGCACCCGGACTGGACGCCGGACCAGGTCAAGCACGCGCTGCGGTCCACCGCGGTCCCGATCAACGGCGGCGGGACGCAGGCGCAGGGCAGCGGCCGGGTCTCCTACGCCGCCGCGACCAACGCCGACGTCAGCGCCGCCCCGGTGCAGTCGTCCACCGCGACCGGCGTCGGCTCCATCGAGGCGTCCCGCGGCAGCGTGCACGTCACCGCCGACTGCCGGCAGGACGGCACGCGGACCGTCATCGAGGGCGAGCAGGACGCCTGGTGCCGGCCGTGGACCGGCGCGTCGTGGGCCGGCTCCGAGTGGACCGGCGACGCGTGGACCGGTGCGTCCTGGGCGGGTGCGTCGTGGGCCGGTGCGAGTTGGGCCGGCGCCTCCTGGGCGGACGCCACCTGGACCGGCGCCTCGTGGGCAGGCGGCACGTGGACCGGCGCGTCCTGGGCGGGTGCGTCGTGGGCCGGTGCGAGCTGGGCGGGCGCGTCCTGGGCGGGCGCGTCCTGGGCGGGCGCGTCGTGGGCCGGTGCCTCTTGGGCGGGCGCGTCCTGGGCGAGCGCGGGGTCCGGCGACGGCGGGCTGTTCATGACCGCGTTCTTCGGCAACCGGCCGCGCTACGGCCAGAGCGTCGCCGGCGAGGCCGGCGAGCCGCGGCCGGCCGTGGCGGCCGGCAGCGACGAGTAACGCGTGACTCCGAGGAGCGCCGTAGCCGGAGCGGCCATGCCGGCCCGGCTGCGGCGTCTCCTCGTCGTGGTGCTGGCGGCCGGGGTCTGCGCGGTCGGCTGGGCGGTGCCGCAGGCGCTGCGCGAGCCGCCCGAGTGGGGGCCGTTGCTGCTCGCGACGGCGTTCTTCCTCATCGGCGACATCGCCATGCTGACCATCAGGTTCGGCCGCAGCCGCTACGCGTTCACCTGGTCCGAGCTCGCCGTCGTCTTCGGGCTGATCGTGCTGCCGCCCGGCTGGTTCGTCCTCGCCGGCACGGTCTCGGTGGTGGCGGCGCAGGCGTTCCGGCGGCCGCCGGTGAAGACGGCGTTCAACGCCGCCGGGATGGCCAGCGGCACCGCGCTCACCTTGCTCGCGGTGAACGCGCACGCCGTGTCGCTCCGCGACGTCGGCGCGCTGGGCGCCGTGGACGGCTGGGTCGCCCTCGGCACGGCGACGTTCGTCTTCGTCGTCTGGAACAGCGTCACGGTCGGCATGGCGGTGGCGTTCGCGCAGGGCGGCTCGGCGCGGGCGCTGCTGCGGAAGAACGCGCCGTTGCAGCTGATCGTCTGGGTCGGCAACACCATCGCCGGTGTCGGCGTCGCGATGGTCGCCGAGCAGTCGTCCGGCGCGCTCATCGTGCTGCCGTTCTTCCTGTTCCTGACCTACTCCGCCTACCGCGCGTACCTGCGGGCCGGAGAGGACCGGGACACCTGGCAGGTGCTGCAGGACACCTCGCGCGACCTGTCCAGGCTGCGCCGGTCCGAGGTCGCGGAGGTCGTGCTGGAGCGGGCCGCCGCGCTGTTCAAGGGCGACTTCGTGGAGCTGATGCTCGTCGACGACGAGGCGGCGGGGCGGGTCACCACCTGGCGGCGGACGGGCACCGGGATCCGGTTGCTCGAGCACCAATCGCTGGCCGACGCGGAGACGTTCTGGCCGCGCGCCAGGTCGGAGCGGGAGCCGTACGAGCTGGTCCGCCGCACCGCACCGGCCGCGCAGCGCGGCGAGCTGGCGGCGCTCGGCCTCGAGCAGTGCCTGGTCGTGCCGATCGTCACCGCGGACGGCTGCGTCGGGACGCTGCGGGTCGGCTTTCCCGGCGCCGTCGCACGCATCCGCACCCGTGACCTGCAGGTGTTGCGGACGTTCGCCAACCAGCTCGCGACGTCGGTCGAGAACGCCAGGCTCTACGAGGAGATGCGCGAGGAGCGCACCAAGCTGAGCCGGGTCGTCGACAACACCAGCGACGGCATCCTCTCGGTCGACAGCCGCGGCCGGATCACGTCGTGGAACCCCGCGATGGCGCACATCTCCGGCCTGCCGCCCGAGCAGGTGCTCGGCGGCGCGTTCACGCTCGGCCACGCCGGCGAGGACGACCGCGGCGTGCCTGTCTCACCGGAGTGGCTGCGCGACCGGCTCGGCGACGACGCCCAAGCCACCGCCTCGGTCACGACCGGCTCCGCCGAGACCGGTCACCGGTACCTGCACCTGTCCATCGCCGGCGTCCGCTCGTCGGCCGGCGACGTCGAGACCGTGGTCGTCGTCGTGCGCGACGTCACCGCGCTCCGCGAGGCGGCCCAGGCCAAGGAGGAGTTCCTGGCCACCATCTCGCACGAGCTGCGGACGCCGCTGACGTCGTTGCGCGGCTGGGTCTCCACGCTGCTGCGGCCGGACTTCCAGCCGACCGAGGAGGACCGCCGGGAGATCCACGAGCGGATCATGCACCAGGCCGGGCGGCTGCAACGCCTCATCGAGGACGTGCTCTCGGTCTCGGCGATGGACCGCGGCCAGTTCGCCGTGCAGAGCGTGCCGGTCGGGGTGGACGACGTCGTCGAACGCGCGCTGGCGGAGTTCCGCAGGCAGTGCGGCGACCGGCCGGTGACCCACCTACGGGCCGGCCTGGCCGGGACCGCGCTGGCCGACGCCGGCCGGGTCGAGCAGGTCGTCAACAACCTCGTCTCCAACGCCGAGAAGTACTCCCCGCCCGGCACGCCGATCGAGGTCCGGGTCACCAGGGAGGCAGGACAGGTCGTCGTCGGCGTGACCGACCGCGGCTTCGGCATCCCCGACGACCAGCGGGAGGCGGTGTTCGAACGGTTCCACCGGCTCGGCGACCACATGACGCGCGAGGCGCAGGGCACCGGGCTCGGCCTGCACATCGCGCGCCGGCTGGTCGAGGCGATGGGCGGGCGGATCTGGGTGGCCAGCCGCGTCGGCGAGGGGTCGACGTTCACGTTCACGCTGCCGGCCGCGCCGCTCGTGGCGCGGGCGGCGGGCTAGCGGGTCATTCGTCCTCGATGGTGAAGTCGAACTCGTCCGTCGGCAGCCCCGTGTCCGACCGGCCGGTCGAGCTGGCGGTCAGCCGGTAGAGGCCCGGCTGCGGCGTGAGCAGGAAGTCGTCGTAGCCGTTCCACGTGTAGCTCCACGTGATGCACTCGCCCGGCTGCGCGTCCGAGCTCGACGACGCGCGTACCACCGGCTGGCCGGCCGACCACGTCCAGATCGTCTCGCCGCTGTCGACGTGCCGGATGGAGTACTCCGCCTCCTGCTTGCGGTCGAACGTCACCGTCCCCGTCTCCTCGTCCAGCGCGCGGCACAGCGTGTACCCGAGGGTCCACGCGTTGCTGCCGCCGCCCACCGGGTTCGCGATCGCGGTCGCGCACCACAGGCGGTCGGCGGTGGGCAGGCACTCGACCGGGTTGGGCTGGGGCTCGCCCTCGTTGATGTCCCCGCGGGGGGCGTAGCGGCGCGGGTTGTCCGGCCTGGGCGCGGGGGGACGGGTCGGCCGCTGCCCAGGCGCGTGCGCGACCGGGCCGGCGCTCGGCGAGGTGGCGGGCGCGCTCGCGGGACCCCCGGCGACCGTCTTGGGCCGGTCGCCGGTGCGCGGGGCCGGGGAGGACGTGACGGCGTCGGGCGTGGGGGAGCCGGCACCGGTTGCCGGAGCGGGCTGCTCGACCCCGGGAACGTCGTCGGTGGGCTGCAGGCCCTTCGTGCCGGCGTCGCTGCCGTGCAGGCTGGAGTACGCCACCAGGCCGGCGATGACGAGCGCGGCGCCGGTGGAGCCGCCCGCCCGGCGGCGGCGGAAGCCGCGGCCACGCCGGACGGCGTCCTCGAACCCCCCGGGGGGCGGGACGACGAGCGGGTACGCGCGGCGGGGCAGGTCAGTCACGGTGACCGTCCAGGGCCGCGGCGAGCAGCTGGCGCGCCTCGTGCAGCCGCCGCTTGACGGTGCCGACCGGGCGCTTGGTCAGCACGGCCACCTCCGTCACGGGCAGATCGGCGTAGTAGTGGAGCAGGACGACCTCGCGCAGCCGCTCGGGCAGCCGTTCGACCAAGTCACGCAGCCACGGGTCGTGCACCGGCGCGTCCTGAGCGGGCCGGTGGCCGATCTCGTCGTAGATCTCCCGCTCGCGCTTGCTCCGCCGCCAGTGCCGGCGGGCCAGGTTCGTGGCCACGTAGTACACGTACGCCTTCGGCTCCCGGACGCCCACCCAGCGCGAGAACAGCCGGGCGAACGCCTCCTGCGTGATGTCCCTGGCGAGCTGGACGTCGCCGGTGAGCGCGGTGCAGTAACCCGCGAGGCCGGCGTACTCCGCCGCGTACAGCTCGCGGAACCCCTCCTCGCGCGAGGTGGGGACCACGGCGGCCTCGTCCGGGCGCGCGGCATCGACGCCGAGCACTAGCTCGGCGCTCACCGAGGTCGCTCCGTCACCCGTAACCAGCTCCTTCGTCCAGGGCGTAAGAGCCCCGTGGAGCAGGGGAGGTTCGGCGCGATGTGGCCATGGCTGGGTCATCGTCACCTGTCTGCTTCGACACGTTCTGTCACGGGTCCTGCGCGTTGCGTTTCGCTGTCCGATTGGTCGGGGAACTTTCCTGCAACCAACCGGCGACCAGCGCCGGGCTCCGCGACGAAAGGCAGCCGGGGATGTCCGACTCCATCAAGAACTCGCACCGGGCGGTCGCCGCGTCGGCGCTCGCGCTGGTGCTCGCCGGCGGCTCGCTCGCGACCACCGCCGTCGCCGGCGAGGGCGACAAGGGCGGCTCGCGCGGCCAGTCGGGCTCCGCGGGCTCCGGGGGCTCCGGCTCGCAGGGCCAGTCCTCCGCGCGGCGCCAGGACGGCCAGCAGACCCAGGCGCAGCGGCCGACGGCGACGCCGAGCTCCACCCGCCGCCCGACCTCCCCGCCGCCGGACCAAGCGCAGGGTGGGCGGCCCACGCCGCACCCCGGTCAGGGCTCGTCGAACCCGGGGAACGGCAGCGGCGGCAGCGGTGGCAACAGCGGCAACAACAACGGCAACACCGGCCAGGGCGGCGACGGCGGCCAGGGCGCGGACCAGGACCCGGCCGGCAACAACGGCACCTTCAAGGTCGACGGCCTGCCCTTCGACACGAACACGAGCAACGAGCCCCAGATCGAGTGCGGGCCGTTCCGCCTGGTGTTCTTCGGCTTCGACGAGGGCCAGACCGGTGACATCACGATCGCCGGCCAGGCGCCGTCGGGCGACGCGGTCGTCAGCAAGCGGACCGGCGTCCTCATCAGCGACGACGCGGCCGGTGGCGGCCCGAACGACCTCGACGCGATCGTCACGTACGAGCTGTCGGACCTCGACCTGTCGCAGCTCACGCAGCACCCGCAGCAGGGCTACCACCTCAAGGTGACCCTCGAGACGGACACGCCCGGCGGCGTGAAGCACAAGGTGTTCTGGATCCAGCCGCCGTGCGCGCTGCCGACGACCACCCAGACGCCGTCGCCGACCCCCGCGGTGATCACGACCACCCCCGCGGTTATCGTCCCGACCACCCCGCCGGCGTCGGTCGGCGGTGTCCGGATCGACCGGCCGGGGACCCCGAACACGCCGACCAAGGTCCTCGGCGTCAAGATGACCCGCAAGGACACGGCGACGGTGCTCGGCCGGGCGCTGGCCCGCGGCCCGCTCGCGTTCACCGGGTCGTTCACCGAGACGCTGCTCATGCTGGCCGGCGCGCTGCTGGCCGCCGGTGGCGGGTTCCTCCTCTGGGCCCGGCGCCCGCAGGGCAAGCACGTCGCGTAACGCTTAGCACGCTCCGGACGTACGGAGCGGCCACCGACTCCTCAGTCGGCGGCCGCTCCGTTCGCCTTTGTGGGCCAGACGTACGGCAGGTCCTCCGGCACGTCGCCGAAGATCGGCCGGTACCAGTCCGGGTCCTTGCGCAGCAGCGACGAGCGGTGGGCGAGGTGGAACGCCTCGTCGCCGAGCCACGGCGGCAGCAGCCGGCGGCGGGCCAGCTCGCGCTGGGTGAGCGGCCGGCCGGCCGCGAACTCCGCGATCTGCGCGGCGCAGGTGTCCGCCCGGCCGCGCCCGACCCACTCCCTGCTGATCATGACGCCGTACGTCGCCAGCGCCTCGACGTGGCCGCGCCACATGTTCACGGCCGGGTGGTGCTGCCAGCCGTAGGTCGGGATCGTCACGGCGCGCAGGATCTGCAACGCCTCCACCCGCTGCTTGCCGAGCCGGCGGTCGTCCAGCGCCCGGGCGGAGCGCTCGAAGTCGGCGTACGGCAGGAACGTCTGCATCACCGCTCACGCTAGCCTCGCTGCGTGCGCGGCGGCGATGTGGACTACGACACCACCGGTCACGGCTACGCGCGGTTCCGCCGCGCGGACCCGCGGGTCGCCGCGTACCTGCACGCGGCGCTGGGCTACGTCGAGCCCGTGGTGAACGTCGGCGCGGGAGCCGGCTCGTACGAGCCGGCCGGCCGGCGGGTGGTGGCCGTGGAGCCGTCGGACACGATGCGTGCCCAGCGGCCACCCGGGTCGGCGCCGGTCGTGGCGGGGGTCGCCGAGCGGCTGCCGTTCCGGGACGGCGCGTTCGGTGCGGCGATGGCGGTAGCGACCGTGCACCAGTGGCCGGACCTCGCGGCGGGGTTGCGCGAGCTGCGCCGGGTGACGCGCGGGCCCGTGGTCGTGCTGACGTTCGACGCGTCGCTGATCGGCGAGTACTGGCTGGCGGCGTACCTGCCCGAACTGGTCACGATCGACGGTGCGCGGATGCCGGAGCCGGCGGCGATCGCCGCGGGCCTCGGCGGCGACGCGACGGTAACGCGGGTGCCGGTCCCGTTCGACTGCGTGGACGGGTTCGTGGAGGCGTACTACGGGCGGCCGGAGGCGTTGCTCGACCCGGAGGTGCGCGCGGCGCAGTCGCTGTGGGCGTTCGTGGACCCGGCGGTAGCCGACGCGGCGGTGGCCGCGCTCGCGGAAGACCTGCGTAGCGGCGCGTGGGACGCGCGGTGGGGCGCGTTGCGGGACGCGCCCGCGTACCTCGGCTCGCTGGTCCTGGTGGCCGCCAGCTAGGAAGCGGCGTCCGGCTCCTGGGTCTCGGTGCTGCCGTGCCCCGGCGCCACGGCGTCCGCGGTGAGCTCGTACTTCGCGATCGCCTCCGCGACGACCTCGGCCTTCACCTCGCCGCGCCGGGCCAGCGCCTGCAGCACCCCGACGGTGATCGACTCGGCGTCGATGTGGAAGTGCCGGCGCAGCGCGGCGCGGGTGTCCGACCGGCCGAAGCCGTCGGTGCCTAGCGACTCCCAGTCGTTGGGGACCCACCGGCTGATCTGGTCGGGGACGGCGCGCATCCAGTCGCTGACCGCGACCACCGGCCCGGCGGCGTCGGCGAGGACGCTGGTGACGTACGGCGTCCGCGGGTCGTCCGGGTGCAGCAGGTTGTGCTGCTCGCAGGCGAGGGCGTCGCGGCGCAGCTCGTTCCACGACGTGGCGGACCAGACGTCGGCGGCGACGTTCCAGTCGTTCGCCAGCAGCTCCTGGGCGCGCAGCGCCATCCGGACCGCCGGCCCGCTGCCGAGGATCTGCGCGCGCGGGGCGTTGCCGTTCAGCGTGCTGGCGGCGTAGCGGTACAGGCCCTTGACGATGCCCTCGGCGAGCCCGGGCAGGTCGGGCGCCGCGGGCTGCGGCATCGGCTCGTTGTAGACGGTGATGTAGTAGAAGACGTTCTCCGGCGCCTCGCCGTACATCCGGCGCAGCGCGTCCTTCACGATCACCGCGATCTCGAACCCCCACGCGGGGTCGTACGCCACAACCGCCGGGTTGGTGCTGGCCAGCAGGTGCGAGTGGCCGTCCTGGTGCTGCAGCCCCTCGCCGTTCAGGGTCGTGCGGCCGGCCGTCGCGCCGATGAGGAAGCCGCGGCCGAGCTGGTCGGCGAACTGCCAGATCTGGTCGCCCACCCGCTGGAACCCGAACATCGAGTAGAAGACGAAGACCGGGATCATGTGCTCGCCGTGGGTGGCGTACGACGTTCCGCTCGCGATCACCGACGCCATCGAGCCGGCCTCGCTGATGCCCTCGTGCAGGATGACGCCGTCGGTCGCCTCCTTGTACGACAGCAGCAGCTCGCGGTCGACGGCCTCGTACCGCTGGCCGTGCGGCGAGTAGATCTTCAGCGTCGGGAAGAACGAGTCCATCCCGAACGTGCGCGCCTCGTCCGGGATGATCGGCACGAACCGCGCGCCCATCCCCTTGACCCGCAGCAGGTCCTTGAGCAGCCGGACGAACGCCATCGTCGTGGCGACCTCCTGCTTGCCCGAGCCCGTCATCAGGTCGTCGAACGCCTTGTCCTCCGGCTGGGGGAGCGGCTTCGCGCGGACCATCCGCTTGGGGAGGAACCCGCCGAGCGCCTGGCGGCGGTCGAGCATGTACCGGATCTCGTCGGAGTCCTGGCCCGGGTGGTAGTACGGCGGCAGGTCGCCCTCCAGGTCCTTGTCGGGGATAGGCAAGTAGAGCCTGTCGCGAAAGTCCCTGAGATCCTGACGTGAGAGCTTCTTCATCTGGTGGGTGGCGTTGCGGGCCTCGAAGTCCTTGCCCAGCGTCCAGCCCTTGATGGTCTGGGCGAGGATCACGGTCGGCTGCCCGGTGTGCGCCACCGCGCTGGCGAACGCGGCGTACACCTTGCGGTAGTCGTGGCCGCCGCGGGAGAGCTTGCGCAGCTCGTCGTCGGAGAGGTGCTCGACCAGCCGGCGCAGCCGCGCGTCGGTGCCGAAGAAGTGCTCGCGGATGTACGCGCCGGACTCCACCGAGTACGTCTGGAACTGGCCGTCCGGGGTGGTGTTCATCCGGTTGACCAGCACGCCTTGGCTGTCCTGCGCGAGAAGCGGGTCCCAGTCGCGGCCCCAGACCACCTTGACGACGTTCCAGCCGGCGCCACGGAAGAACGACTCCAGCTCCTGGATGACCTTGCCGTTGCCGCGCACCGGGCCGTCGAGGCGTTGCAGGTTGCAGTTGATGACGAAGATGAGGTTGTCGAGCTCCTCGCGCGCGGCCACGCCGATCGCGCCGAGGCTCTCCGGCTCGTCCATCTCGCCGTCGCCGAGGAAGCACCACACGCGCGAGCGGCTGGTGTCCGTGATCCGGCGGGCGTGCAGGTAGCGGTTGAACCGCGCCTGGTAGATCGCGCCGATCGCGCCGAGGCCCATCGAGACCGTGGGGAACTCCCAGAAGTCCGGCATCAGCCGCGGGTGCGGGTAGCTGGGCAGGCCGCCCGGCTTGCTCTCCTGGCGGAACGCGTCGAGCTGCTGCTCGGTCAGCCGGCCCTCGAGGAACGCGCGGGCGTAGATGCCGGGCGACGCGTGGCCCTGGATGAAGACCTGGTCGCCGGACTCGCCGCCCTCCTTGCCGCGGAAGAAGTGGTTGAAGCCGACCTCGTAGAGGGAGGCGCTGCTCGCGTAGGTCGCGATGTGGCCGCCGACGCCGAGGCCGGGCCGGTTGCCGCGGCTGACCATGACGGCGGCGTTCCAGCGGATGTACGCCCTGATCCGGCGCTCGACGTACTCGTCGCCGGGGAACCACGGCTCCTCGTCCGGCGGGATCGTGTTGATGTAGTCGGTGCTGGTCAGGCTCGGCACGCCGATCGCCTGCTGGCGGGCGCGGGCGAGGAGGCGGAGCAGGAGGTAGCGCGCGCGGGTGCGGCCCTGCTCGTTGACGACCGCGTCCAGCGACTCCAGCCACTCGGCCGTCTCGGCCGGGTCGGTGTCGGGGAGCTGGCTCGGGAGGCCGTCGGTGATGATGCCCGGCCGCAGGCTGTCCGCCACTGCTGCGTTCTCCTCACCCGTACGTCGTTCGTCGCGTTCATCCTCGCACTCTTGGCTTCGTCGGGGCGGGGTGCCGGTGGCGCTAGGGTCGCTGCGCTCCTTCAGTCGCGCCACCGGCACCCCGCCCCTCCACAGTCCGGAGCCACCGTGAAGACCACCGTGCACCGGCTGCGTACCGGCACCGCGCCCGCCGTCGTCGACCTGACGGCGCTGGCGGCGGAGTTCGTGGCGGGGGGAGCGACGGGCTGCTCAACGTGTTCGTCCCGCACGCCACCGCCGGCGTTGCGGTCCTCGAGGTCGGCGCGGGCTCCGACGACGACCTGCTCACCGCGCTGGACGCGCTGCTGCCGGCCGACGGGCGGTGGCGGCACCGGCACGGGTCGGCGGGGCACGGCCGCGACCACGTGCTGCCGGCGTTTGTCGCGCCCTCGGTTGTCGTGCCGGTGGTGGGCGGGCGGCTGGCGCTGGGAACGTGGCAGTCGGTGGTCGTCGTGGACACCAACGGCGACAACCCCGACCGCGAGGTGCGGCTGTCGTTCGTGGGGTGAATCCGCGCAGATACTTGCGCTCCGTTTCCCCCACGTGTGGACTACTCACATATCGGAGCGCGCCGAGGGCGCGCCTGGCAGCAAAGGGGCGTACGTGGTCACCGCGGGTTCCGCGGAAGGGCAGCGCAACGCGGCCGACCGGCTCGGGATCACCGCCGGGTCGCTCGTCCAGGAACTCGGTCGCGACAGCGACGCCGACGACGCGCTGGTGGACGAGGTCGTCGCCCGGGCCGGCACCGAGCTGGTCGCCGAGGACTCCGACGACGTCGTGGACGTCGTGCTGCTGTGGTTCCGCGAGGACGACGGCGACCTGGTCGACGCGCTGATGGACGCGCGCACCCGGCTCGACAACAACGGCGCCATCTGGGTCCTCACCCCGAAGGCGGGCCGCGAGGGCCACGTCGAGCCGAGCGACATCATCGACGCCGCCCCGACCGCGGGGCTGACGCAGACGTCCACGGTGTCCGCCTCGAAGGACTGGGCGGCCGCCAAGCTGGTCGTGCCGAAGGGGCAGCGGGCGCCGCGCCGTTAGAGATAGGTGCCCGCGCCGTTTCTGTCACACCCCCTGGGTACGTTTGCCCGCATGGTGGACGTAGGGGACCGGGCGCCCGGCTTCGCGCTCAAGGACCAGAACAACCAGCTCGTCTCGCTGGCCGGCTTCCACGGCCGGCGGGCGGTCCTGCTGGTGTTCTACCCGTACGCGTTCACCCGGGTCTGCGGCGGCGAGCTGCGGGCGGTGCAGGCCGACCTCGCGGCGTTCCAGAACGACGACGTCCAGATCCTCACCGTCTCGGTGGACACGCCGTACGCGCACCGGGTGTGGGCGGAGCAGGAGGGGTTCGGCTTCCCGCTGCTCGCCGACTTCTGGCCGCACGGCGCGGTGGCGCAGGCGTACGGCTGCTTCGACGACGCCAAGGGGTGCGCGACCCGGGGGACGTACGCCATCGACAAGGAAGGTGTGGTGCGCTGGCGGGAGGTCCTGACGGTGCCGGAGGCGCGCGACGTCGCGGCGTGGCGCCGGGTGCTGGGCGAGCTGTAGATGGGCTGCTACGTCTGCGGTGCCCGGCAGACCGACCCGGCGCGGGGAGCGTCGCCGTGGCAGCGCGGCGTCGTAGGCGGGCAGCAGGTGCTCGGCTGCCCGGACTGCCAGGCGAGCGGCGAATGGGCGGCGTCGCTGGACCGGTGCGCGGGGTGCGGCTCGACGGCGCTGGCGCGGCGGCTGGGGGAGACGACGTGCGGGGCGTGCGGGCAGGCAGGCGACGGGCTGCCGGCGGCCCTCCCGCCGCCGCGGCGTTCTCCGGCCCCGGGCTCGCCGGCCGGGCCGGGCGCGCTGGCGGACGAGGTGCGGGCGGCGCTGGACCGGGCGTTCGGGCGCGGCTGAGAGCGGCGGGCGCGCGAGCGGTCTGGCGCTACGAGCGCGGGCGGGCGAAGCGGGGTAGCAGGCGGCCGCGCGGCTCGTCCGGTACCGCCACGCCCGGCGGCACGGGCGCCGCGTCGCCCGGTCGCTCCGGCAGGCCCGGCGGGATAGCCGGGTCGCCCGCGGCGCCGGCCACAGCGGGCAGCGTCATGAACAGCGCGGCCGCCACCATGCCGAGCGCGAGGCTGCCCAGCCAGTACGCGCCGTGGCCGAACGCGAGCGCAGAGGTCCCGACGATCGGCCCCACCGTGAAGGCGAGCGACCAGGCCAGGCCGACGGCGCCGGCGTACCGGCCGCGCAGGTCGGGTGGCGCGATCGCGGCGAGGTACGCCTGCCCGGTCGGCGACCCGAGCATCTCGCCGACGGTCCAGATCACGACCGTCCCGGCCAGCAGCGGGAGCGACGTGCCGACCGCGCCGGTCAGCGCGAAGCCGCCGCCGATGAGCAACGCGGCCAGCGCCATGACGCGGTGCGGGGCGTACCGCCGCGACCGGCCGCTCAGCCAGAACTCCGCGGCGATGATGACCAGGCCGTTCAGCGAGATGAGCGCGCCGTAGACGGCGGTCTCCATTCCGCGGGCGCGCAACGCGAGCGCGAGCGTCGCCATCGGCTGGCAGAACACCACCGCGGCCACGAACGTCCCCAGCCAGTACCGCCGCATGACGCGGTCAGCCACGACCGCGCGGAACCCGCGCGCGGGCGCGCCGGGGGCGGTCGGCGAGAGCGGCCGCGTCTCCGGCAGCAGCGCGAGCGCGACGACGGCGTACACCCACGACGTCAAGGCGTCCGCCACGAACAGCCTCGCGAAGCCGTAGTGCGTGATCATCAGCCCGCCCAGGCCGACGCCGACCGCGAAGCCGAGGTTGATGACCAGCCGGAACAGCGCGAACGCGTCGATCCGCCGCTCCGGCGGCGTGAGGTCGGTGAGCATCGCGGACACCGCGGGCCGGCCGGACTCCGACACGATCCCGCCGAGGAACGCCACCAGCACGACGACGGCCGGGCGTTGCGAGATGAGCAGCCCGATCACCGACAGCCCGCCGAGCAGTGGCGACCCCACGACGACAGGCTTGCGCCCGAGCCGGTCGGCGAGCATCCCGCCGGACAGCGCGGCGACCATGCCGCCGGCGCCGTACGCCGCCAGCGCGACGCCGGCCGCCCGCAGCGACAGGCCGCGGTCGTCGTACAGGTAGATCGTCATGAACGGGATCGCGAACGACCCCGCACGGGTGATCAGCGTCCCGGCGACGAGCACCCAGACGGCGCGCGGGAGGCCGCGCATCCGCGGGGGCACGAGTGACCGGGTCATGGGTCGTGTGTACCGCACCCCTGTGACAAGAACGAACGCGATTCGGGGATTCCGGGCGCGCGCCCGCAGGTACGCTCGCACCGCACCAGGGCGCGTAGCTCAGCGGAACGAGCACTCGGCTTACACCCGAGCGGTCGCAGGTTCGACCCCTGCCGCGCCCACCAGAGAGTCATTATTCAAACCCCGGTCCCCCGAGAGAGGGCCGGGGTTGTTCGTGTTCGTACGGCCGTTGGCGGGGTCCTCGTGCGCGTCCGTGGGGTCCTGGGGCGCCGGCGGGTAGCCGAGGATGAGCCGGGCGTCCTCCGTGTAGACGACGCCGACAACCTGCGCCCCGCGCACCAGGATCTTCTCGAAGAAGAACTGGTTGACGACCCGGCGTTCGTGCTCCGAGTGGATGTAGGCGGCCAGCGCGAGGTTGTCGATGAGCTGTTCCGCCTTCTGATAGACACCAGCTAGCACCGTCCGGTCGACCGTGGCATCGGCCAGGAGCCGCTTCGCGGCCCGTTCCTGGGCCTCGATGTCGTCCAACTGGCTGTTGATCTCCGCAGCGAGGCGAGGCGCCTCGCGGAGGGACTGCGCGAGGTTCTGCCGCTGGACGGCGAGACGGGCGAGGCGCCGCTGCTGCCGGGCGACGTCGCGGTCACGGCGGCGAAGGTCGGCGTCAGCGTCCTCGCGTAGTGCCGCGCGCACGCGTTCGCGCCACTCCGGATCGATCCGGATGCGGCTGTAGAGGGCGTCGATCTGCGGCTCGATCTTGTCGATCGTCACGTACGGCTGCTGGCAGTTGCCGCCCTTGTGGCGGCCGATGCAGTACAGGTAGTCGTAGGTGCCGCCGTTGCCGGTGGTCGGGGTCAGCCCGAGCCGGCTGCCGCAGTGGCCGCAGAACAGCGTGCCCTTGAGGAAGTGGTGGTGCTTGCGCCGCTTGTCGCCGGCGTTGTTGTGCGAGCGGCGAACCTCCTGCACGCGGTCGAAGAGATCGCGGGTGATCGTGGGGGGATGCGCGCCCGGGTACCACTGGCCCTTGTACTTGACCTCACCGAGGTAGTAACGGCTGGTGAGGATGCGGCCGACGAGCGAGCGGGCGATCGGAACTTCGGTCTTGCCGCTCCGCGGTTGACTCGTGAGGCCGCGCTCGACGAGCGCCACCCAGAGCCTGTTGTCCGTCCACTCGCCGGTGGCGTACTGCTCGAAGGCCCACCGGATGTGGCCGATGCGCTTCTTATCCACGACGACGACGCCGATGTCCTTGCCTCCGACGTTTCTGCGGATGTTGCGATAGCCGATCTCAGCGCGCGTAGGCGTTCCTCCTTGTTCCAATTTCATTCGGATGCCGCGGGTCACGCGCTCAGCCCGGTCGTCGTTGTCGAGTTGGGCTTTGGCGGTGAAGATGGCCCGCATGAACTTTCCGGCTGGCGTTTCGTCGAACGTCTCCGAGCAGGAGATGAACTGGACGCCGAGCTCACGGAACTCCATATACAGAATAGCAGAATCTTCGGTGCTTCTGGATAGCCGATCAAGCCACGCGACCACCACGCCTTCGACCTCGGGGTGGTCACGGAGGTACTGCCGCATGCGCGTCAGATCGGGGCGCTGGAGGTTCTTGGCGGAGCGTCCGGCGTCGATGAACCACTCCGCGACGTAGCCGCCGAGCTGAGTCGCTCTGCGCGCCACCATCTCGCGCTGGACGTCGATGGAGTAGCCGTCGCGCTCGTTCGTCTTGGTCTGCTCGGCGCTCGACACGCGGAGGTAGCCGACGTACTGCTTGAGTGGGGCGGGCAGGCTGGCATCGGCGCTCGTTCGGTCACCGACCTCTGCGATCAGTGAACTCATGCCTGCACCGCGCCCTCTGCCGCAAGTGGCCGATGGGCGGCTGGGCCCCAGACGGCCCCAGGCACCCCCAGCTGACGGCGCGCCTGCGTGTTCGCACGGTTCATGTTGTGTGCCCTCCCAATTACGATCAGTCTTACCGCCCAATTATTGCGCTGACCGGTCCAAAATGCAATTCGTATGTGTTCGGCATGCCGATTTGTCATGTTGCTTCTGAACCTCCTTTCATGGTGAATAGTGATTGTGGGCGGGGCTGGCAGTTGGTCGAGGCAAGAAGCCTCAAAGCCATCTGCCAGCACCCGCCGGGTCCCGCCTCCTTTCGGCGTGTGGTTGAAGTGGCCGGTTGCTCGTCGCTAGGCCTGAGCCGCCTTCGCCGGCTTGGCCGGCTTGGTGGGCTGTCCGTTGGTCCGACCTCCGTTGGCCGGGTTTGCTGGCCACGGCTTGCTCGGGTCGAGCAGTCCGTCGAGGGCGTTGCGCCGGACGGCGACGTCCGCGTCGAACGCATCGCGCAAGGCCTTGGCCTTGGCGATGACGTCCGAGCTCTCGCGGAGCGAGCCGACGTGGCTCTTGACGCCCTCGTACATGAGCTTCTTCACCGGCGTGTTCAGAACTTGGCCGAGCATCGTGAGCTGCGCGTGCAGTTCGTCGTCGAGCTCGACCGCCAAGGTCTTCATTGGCTGTTGCCTCCTCGGTGCGGGTGCGGCTGGCGATCCCGGGCTGGGGTCGCGCGGTGGAGCCGCACGGCAGCGACGAGGCGGGCCGCATCAGGCGGCCTGTCGCCGTTCGTCTCGGAGCCGCTGTTCGGCGAGCCGGACGTACTTGGGGTTGATGTCGATGCCGAGCCAGTGCCGGCCCTGGCGGTGGGCCACGACTGCGACGGTGCCGGCGCCGCTGAAGGGGTCGAGCACCAGTCCGGGCTTGGTCTCGGCCTGGCAGTCGCACCGCGGGCGCAGCTTCCCGAGAACCGCAAGTTCTCCGAGTTGGCGCTGTACGGGTGCGCGCTGCCACGGTCGGCCGCAGGCGGAGCAGACCTTCTCGGGGCACGTCGCCTTGAGCAGCGTCTCGACGAGCGCGGGCGGGAACGTCGCGAAGTGCGCGCCGCGGTAGTTGCTGGGAGCAGTCGCCACGACGTCGCCCGGGTTCGGGCCGAGCGGATGCCCGCCGATGCCCAGGCGTCCCATGCGCTGCAGTCCCGTGTTCGGGTTGGCGAGCGCGCCGCGCTCGGGCTGCGGTGGCACCCGGCGCTGGCGTGACCGCTGCGGGGAGCGGAAGGCGCGCCGGATGGGATCGAGGTCGAAGAAGTAGTGGCGCGAGCGCACGAGTAGGTAGAGCGGTTCCCAACTGCAGGTCAGACGGTCTCGGGCGCTTGATGGACGGTGCGTAGTCTTTTGCCAGACGACCTTGTTCCGGACGGTCCAGCCGTCGGCGAGCAGGCGCAGCAGCACTCGTTCTGGTGCGAGTAACAGGCTCTTCGGCGGCGCGCCGTATCGGCAGTGGCGGGAGTAGGCGTCGCCGAGGTTCAACCAGAGGCTGCCGGTCGGCTTCAGTACGCGGGCGACTTCGCGGCAGACGCCCGTGAGGTGGTCGGCCCAGTCATCGACAGTGCGTTCGGCGCCGAGTTGTCCGCGCACGCCGTAGTCGCGGAGCAAGAAGTACGGCGGGCTGGTGATGACGGTGTCGATGCTGGCGGTCGGCACGTCGCGCAGCCGCGTCGTAGCATCACCGACTAGGAAGCGATTGGCCGTCATCGGCCGCCCTCCGGCACGAGCGTCGGCAGCGGATCACCGAGCAGTCCGACCTCGAACAGCGGCACGTCCGGGCTGACCTCGTTACAGATGGCCCGAAGCCGTTCGGCGCGCTCATTGGTGGTGGTCAGCCAGGCGACCTTCGGGAAGATGCCGCGATCCGCCTGCTCGCGGCCGCTGTCGAAGTAGCGCTGGTAGTGGCGGCACTTCCGAGTGATCGCCGGGCCGTGTTCGGTGGCGAGATCGACCTCGATGAACCAGTGCCACTCGACCTCACCTCTAGCGACGATCGCCATCAGGTCGGGACGGAGGGTGTCGGGAGGGGCGCCGTAGTCGGCGGGCACGAGCCGCCAGCAAGCCGGTTCGGTCTCGGTGTGCAGCAGCTGGCAGCGGTCCTGCTTGTCGGCGTTGACGAGCGTCGCCACCAGTCCGGCGACGGCGAGCATGTGGCTGAGGAAGGTGGTGCTGGGTTCGCGGAAGCCGCGGCGGTCTTGTCCGTCATGGAGCAGGTGGTGACCGGCTGGGCCGAGTCCATAGACGAACCCACTGGAGCCGGCGCGGACGCCGCCGACGGTGCGCTCCAGCCGCCGCAGCACCCCAAGATCGGTAAGTCGTTCGAGCACACGGCGGCAGGTGCGGGCGGCGGTGACGGCGCTGTGGTGGTCGCCGTCGAAGTGCAAGACCTGAAGCTGCTTGCCGGTGACGTAGCGCAGGTCGGCCACCGACCGCAGCACCGCCAGGTCGCGGTCGCTCAGGCTCGCCCGCAGGTGGGCCGTGGACCCCGCCCGTGTTCGGGGCGGCCTCATGGTTTACCCCCATGAGGACTCCCAGTCCGCGCGCGGCCCTCGCCGCGGCACCCGTGAGGTGTGCGCACCGGTCGGCGCGCATTAGTCCGTGCGCCAGGGGTCGCTCCCGTGCGCCCTGACCTGCGGAAACGTGGCGCTCTCAGCGACGCGAGCGGCGAGGCGACCGGGTAGGCAGTGGCAGTCATGAGTGATCTGTTCATGGCTGCCTCCGGCGGGCGCCGAGCGGCGTGTCGGCGGGCTTCTTGGTGCTGCCGAGCAGCGCCCGCAGTTCGGCCTCGACTTGCTCGCGGTCGACGCCGTAGTTCTTCCGGCTGCGCGCCCGCACGACGGCGGGGTCGCTGACCGGCTCCGGCAGCGGGGTCGTCTTGAGCGAGAAGTACGGCGTGACCCAGCCGTCTGCGGAGAGGCGGGCGTAGGCGTGGAAGCGCGGCAGCCGCTGGAAGTCCTCGGGCCGCAAGCTGCGCTGGCCGCGGGCGAAGTAGGCGGCGTCGTCGGCGGACGTCTGGAAGGTGACACGGGAGCGGGCGTTGGCGTCGAGGGCGCTGCGCAAGCTCGGTTCGAGCTGGCCAAGGTGCTGATGAGCAAGGTGCAGCGGTCCGCCGTGTGAGCGGGCCATTGCCAGCATCTCGCCGAGGTCGGTGATGCCGTGAACGGCTTCCTGTACCTCGTCCACGTAGACCATGACCTGCTGGCGCTGCGCCGGTGGCCGCGCCGCCTGGCCGAGTAGCGCCTGCCAGACGCCGGCGAGCACCAGGGAGCCCATGAGCGAGCTGGCCTCCGGCCCGATCTGGCCCTTGGACAGCGAGACGAGCAGGATCTTGCGCTCGGTGAGCACCTGCCCGATGTCGAAGCGCGGCTGTTGCTGGCCCAGGACGGTGCGTAGCCGCGGACGGAGCAGCAGTTGCCTGAGCCGGCGCATGACCGGGGCGATGGTCTGCTGGCGCTCGTTCACGGACAGCGCGTCGTACGACGCCCAGAAGGGCCCCAGCCCGAAGGGGTCGTCTAGTCCCTTGAGCGCCTGGCGGCGGTACCCGGCGTCCGACAACAACAGCGGCAAGGCGCAGAGCGTCGCCTGCGGCTGCATGGCGATGGTGAGCAGCGCGGCGTGCAGCACGTCGCCGATGCGCGGGCCCCAGGCCTCGCCGGACAGGCTCTTGAACAGATGCAGGAGCTGGTCGGCGATGAGTTCAGGGTCGCGCTGGCTGCCGCGTAGCGGGTTGTACCCGACGGGCCGTGACTCGTCTGCAACGTCGAGCAGCACGACTTCGTCGAGGCGCCGCTCCGGGATGTGGGCGAGCAGTGCGGTGGCGGCGTCCCCCTTCGGGTCGATGAAGACGAGCGAGCGCCCGGCGGCGATGTCCTGGATGGCCAGGCCAACCAGCAAAGTGCTCTTACCGGCGTTCGTCGGACCGGTGACCACGAGATGCGTGGCCGAGTCGCGAACGCTGAGGGCCACTGGCCGCTCCGCGCCGGGGTACGGCGAGACGCCGAGCACACGCCCCGTCCGCATGACCGAGCGCGGCACCGGCACCAGGCGCGACGGCACGCGGTCGAGCGGCAGCGTCTCGCTGGCATCGATCGGCCACCCTGACAGCCCGACGAGTTCCTCGACGTTGAGTGCCAGCGGGCGGCGGAAGGGCATCCCCTCGCCGCTGAACCACGCGCGCTGGAGCCCAAGTTGGACGCCAGGGCCTTGGCTGACTCGTAGGGCACCGGCAAGTCGCCCGAGGAGCTGGTGCCGCCGGGCAGGCGTGGCTGCGCCAACGGCGACCTGGCCGGCCGCCCGCCACCCCGGCACGCCCTGCTTATGCGTAAGCGCCGTCCGACTGGCGGCATCGAGATCTTCAGCACCGGCGACCAGGCCAGCGAGGACGGCGGCGGCCGACTGGCTGCGATCGCGGGCTTGGCGGCTCGGCACGGCGAGCGGTCGGCGGACCGGCCCGATGACCCAGCGCAGCACCAGGCGTTCGTCGCCATGGGCGTCACCGAGGGCGGCCAGCAGCCCGCCGGAGATGATCTGCGGGTCCTTCACCTGCAGCGGACGCTGGCGGGTCGAGAGCCAGATGCGCCAGACCGCGAGCCCGTAGTGCTCGGCGGCGTCGACGACGTCGAGGGCGACGCCAGGAATCGCGTGCCGCAGGGCGGAGACCACGGCGCCACGGCGTTCTTCGGGAACGGCGAGACGGTGATGGACACCGTGGCGGTCGCCGAAAACCTCGAGGGCGAGCGCGTCACGGCGCCGCGGCGTGCTGAGGCCGTGCAGCGCCAGAAGTCCGGCGCGAACCTGCTCGGCGGTGACCTCCTGCGGCCAGCGCACGCTGAACCACTCGCGGCCGCTCACGCCGACCTCCTCGGCGGGTCGTTGGGCTTGCTGTCGCCAGCGCGACGCTCCTGGGGGTCTTGCTCTTGCTCTTGCAGTTGCGCCTGGGCCTCTTGCTCGGCCCGGGCCTCGGCCATTGCGAGGGCGAGGAGCGCGCGGGAGAGCTTGCGGACGTCCGGCTCGCGTTTGCGCTCGCCGCGGACGCGGATCTGTCTGTCTTGGTGCATGGTGAAGGAACCTCCTTTCTGCTTATCAAGGTGCGTCGCTCGCTCACCCCGTCGGAGCGGCGTGAGTCAAGCCGATCAAGTCGCCAATGCGGGTGATAGTGCAGCGCAGGACGGAGGAACGCGCCTCTGTCGAAGGAATAGTTAACGGCGCTGTTCTTTACTTTTCTTTAACTACGTAATTCCTACAACACCAGCGGCGGGGGCTGCTCGGACGCCGTCACCACCTTTCGCGCCGCCAACGGCGCACCGTCCACAGCGCCGAGACGACGACCGCCGTCACCGCGAACGCGAGGAGGTGCGGCACGACCGGCAACACGATCGACACCGCCCAGCGCACCAACACGGCCGCCAACAACAGCAGCAGCGCGGCCTTCAGCAGGTGGCCGGCGAGGCTGTCGGTGTTCACGGCGAGCGGCGCCGGACGGCGGCGTCGGTCATGGCCTTGAACGTCGACGCCGTCAAGTCGTGGATCGCGTCCTCGGCCTCGGCGGCCGACCGGTGGACGCCCTCGATCTTCTTGGAGGGCGCGTGACCGACCGAGACGTCGGGGAAGTTCCAGTAGCCGTAGAAGTACGTCACCGCCCCCGCGGCGATGACCATCGCGGCGGCGCTCACGAGCAGGAAGAACATCGTCGTCCCCTTACCGGTCCCGGTACGTCGTGAACAAGTCGGCGAGCGCCTGGCTGGCGCCAGCGTGGAAGAGCGCCTCATAGCCGCGCAGCTCATCGCGCAGCAGGGCGTCACCGCCGGCCAGGGACTCGGCGTAGTGGCGGAGCATGGTCGCGGAGACGGCGGCCTCCCTGGTGACGTGCGCGGCGGCGGCGATCTTGGCCTCGGCCACCGCGGCGTCGGCGCGCACAGCGGCGGCGCGCACGCGCGTCTGCGCCGCGATCTGCTGGACGGCGTGATCGACGCGACGTCGCAACACGAGTTCATGCAGGGACGGGTTCGACATCAACGCCGCAGGCGTCGTGACGTAGCGGGTGGTGGGCAGGTTAGGCATGTCGGCTTCCTCCAGGGTCAACGCGGCGCGGACACGCCCAGGTGCCCGCAGGGAAGATGTACGGCTCGCAGGTATGGCAACGGACCTCGTGGAGGCCGAAAGAGCGGCCGCACGCGCACGTCCACTCGTAGCGGCGGCGAAGCCGGTCGGCATCGTGAGCCATGGATGGTGTCGTTTGGTGATGCACAACGACAAGATGTCAGGGTCCAGGTCCTGGCGTCAACCACCCCGGCGGTTGGAGTCGGTACGCTGGCGCCGTGGAAGACCAGAGGGGACCTGAACGAGGGGCGGCGCAAGACGACGCCCTGACCAAACCGTTTCGGTACTCGTTCAGATGCGGCTGGCGGATTAACACGCGATACCGGCAGTTGATGGAGAGAGCGGCGCAAAAGCACCTCGGCATCCGGGGCATCGAATGGGATTACAAAGACCCCCATGGCGGTGTCCTGCTGATTGAAGTTCCCGACGAAGCGTGGGCGCTTGATGCGCGTCGCAACTGGCAGTATCGCGTCGCTCTCATTCTAGGCGCGCACCACGCGTCGTCTCTACTCTCGACATTCATGGATTTCACCGTACCCGAGTTCCGTGCAATATTGAGGGCCGACAACCCCCCGTCTGCGGACGACCTGATGCGACAACTCGTCCCGACATTTGACAAACCAGAGGGAAATGAGATAATCAGAGCGTCTCAACCCGCAATTATGGAAAGTGATACACCGAGCCCCACAATACGACACGACAGAACGCTATCTCGCGCAGTCAGTCGACTCTACGTGCGTTTGGAAGAGCTGACGGAAGAGGAGTTCAGCTCATCAGCGCCGACCGAAGTCGCCGAGTTTATCGATCAACTTGATGAGGCGGATAGGCCATGTGCGCGCGAGTTGGGGGAGATTGCCCTCTTGAAAGTTCGGTCCGACCGAGTACGCGCCCAACTCAACGCAGCGGTAATGCGCGCCCGGGAAGCCGGTTGCTCTTGGAACTTGATCGGACGCGCGGCTGACGTTTCTCCTCAGGCTGCGCATCGACGCTGGGATGATGAAGCTAGACGGAAGCACTCGGAATACGAGCGCGCACGGCGTGCGGCGCCAGAACTGCCTATGATCGTAGAAATGGAGGAGGTCACTACGCCCGAAGCCGCGGACGCGCCTCGTCGTCAGACGTAAGAGCTCGGAGGATCGATCGTCGGCGCTGGAGTTCGCAGAGGCGGTTACCCGCATCGCTCCTGAGCGGCCACGACACCGCTAGTCCCCACGTACCCGAAGAGCAGCAGCGTGGTCCCGCCGATACCTCCCGTGGACTCGACCAGGCAAGCGCTGTCGTCGAAGCCGTCGAGGAACGGCGTCTGCCATCCCGTCGGGTTCAAGGCGTTCTCGAGAAGCACCGCCGTCGCATCAGGGCCAGCAGCTAGGTCGGTGACCGCGGCGTCCACGATCCCTTCAGGAACGTTGGCCAGGTACCAGTGCCGGACGCGGCCGAAGACCGTGAAGCCGCCGCTCGTCTCCTGACCCGGTGCCAACACGACCGACTGTGCCGGCTCGCTGTTGAAGTAGCCGAGCAGCAGCGCACATCCCTTGCCGACGGCGCCCTTGAAGGTGAGGTAAAACCGCGGCTTCGGCTTGATCGCCTTGCAGATCGGGCGCTTCACGCTGAAGACGCCCCAGACGCCGAAGTCGGTCACGCCGGGCACCGCGTTGTAGCGGCTGGTGCGATCGGGCAGCTCGTTGGTGAGCGACCACGTGGATGAGGGGTCGTACTCGCGCACGATAGAGGCGAAGCCTGGCTTCGAGTTCAGGACGTCCTTCTCGGGCGGCAACAGCGTCAGGTCGACCTTCAAGCCGTATCGGTACCCGCTCGCGGTCTCGAAGCTGCTGTTGAAAGCGACTTCGGTCGTGCCCTTCGGCGCGTACGTCGCTAGTGGCGGGACGGAGGCCGGCGATGAGAGGGGAGCGTTCGTCGTGGGTGAGGCCGCGTCGGGCGCTTCGCCTGCCCCGTCATCACCGCACGCTGAGACCGCGAGTAGCGCCAGCGCGAGAACTCCGCGCCCGATCAGACGTGACGGACGGCATGCCGCCGATGCGTGTCCGGTAGCCATCGTCTCCCCGTCCCGCGCCACCGTGACGCGTGACCGGCGATGCTACTTATCGGTCTGTAGACCTACAAGTAGCAGGTTGACAGCGTCGCCGATCATGGAAGGCGACCTGCAGCGGACGCTCGGAGAGAACCTCCGGCGTTACCGGCAGGAGCGTGGCCTCAGCCAGGAAGCCTTCGCCGACTTGGTGCATGTGCACCGCACCTACATGGGTGGCATCGAACGTGGCGAGCGCAACCTGACCCTCAAGGCTGTCGAGCGCATCGCCGGCTGGATCGACGTCGATCCGCTGGATCTACTGCGGCCAGCACATGGGAGTGCCCCGGCGCGCAGCGACGGGGGAGGCGCTGCACGACCGGGGCGGGCGCGAGCGTAGTCTCCTGGCCGCGTCGTCCGAGCCAAACTGAACGTCTCGCGACGTTGTTGGCTGTTTGCCCAGGCTCGTGGCTGAGCTGGACTACGCCGTGAGCTCCCTCGCCGTACGGTGTCAGGTTGGAGCGGTCGGCGTGCCAGCCGACACGGTTCACGCTGCAAGCGCAGGATTAGCAACTTGGCGCATGCGGCACGGTAGTGAACGCCGGAGCCTGGCGACTCGCAAAAAAGTTCGACCCGCGAGGTCCAGAAGTGCCGAGCGGCGGTGTCTATGTAGGTGAAGGCACTACCCACCTGTCCCTACCAGGTTGTTCGGGGGAACCCCTCGCCATGCCGACCCGTCCCTTCGATGCTCACGCGCAGGACGTTTCGTCAGCGGTGATCCACCAGCGCGAGCAACTGCTGCGCGTGATCTGCTCGCTCACCGGCTTGGACGAGCACGGTGCCGAGGATGTGCTATCGAAGGTCACCGAGCGGGTGCTCAAGAACGGCTTGGCGCCCAAGCAGGGCAAGTCGTGGTTCACCTATATGTGTGAGGCCTGCCGCAACGAGGCCTCGAACGAGCGCCGTAGCGCCGAACGGGCAGCCGATCGTGAGGTCGCCGCCTTTCAGCTCTCCGGCGCTGATGTGGCGGTGGACACCGTGGCAGCGCGGATGGTCTGGCTCGATGCGATGGCAGACCTCGACCGGCTGCCCGAACTGGAGCGGCGCGTCTTCCTGATGAGGTACCTCTTCGACTCGACGCACGCCGAGATTGCCGAAGCCGCGGGCATCACGGTCGGTGGAGTTCAGTCGCGGCTGCGGCAGGCGCACGAACGACTGCGCCGGATGCAGGAGGAGCGCGAGAAGACGCCACCGTACCTGCTGCTGATCGCCGCGCTGGCGTCGATGCGGCGCGCACCCGCTGCCACGCCGCCACTCGTTGCCGTAGCCGGCGTCGCCGTCCTCTCCGTGGTTGCAGTCTTAGCCGCACCCGTTCCACGGCTCGGGCTGGCGGAGTTCACGAACGTCCCGGTGCACCGCATCATCGCGGACGGACACCGCGATGGGTCTGTGCGGTCGCCCGGGCCGAGCCGAGGCGCGGGGCAACCCCCAGCCGCTGCTGCCGCTGCCTCTCCGGCGGCGCAGCGTTCTGTCCCGCGCCTCGGCGTTCCCAACGACGGCCTGGTCGGCAACCTGCCTAGCGTCGAAGCCTGCGCCGGGCCGGCGTGCGTCAGCACCGACGAGAACGCCGTGCAGCCGGGCGATCAACTGCGCGTACACCGTGTCGGTATCCGGGGGTCGCAACGCGTTACACCGCTCTGCTGGGCAATCCCGGACAACGACGAGCTGGAGTGCCGCACCAGCGAGCCGGACGACTACTACGTCCACCCGCCCAGGCAGGAGCACCACCCGGTGGCACGGAAGTCGAAGCCTTCCGCTCCTATGTCCGAGGAGCCACCGAAGGGACCCCTACCATGACGCTTGTCTCCAGGCTGCACGCTGCCGCTGTGCTCCTACCAGCGGTTGCTATCGCGGTCGTGGTTCCAGCTGGGCCAGTCTCGGCCGATCCGGGAAACGTCGGACTCGCGTTGTTCGCGGTAAGTGATATGGGCGAATCCTCCAGAACCGCCACTAGCGTCGCCATCTGCGCTCAGGGGACGGTGGACGACGGCACGCCAATTGTTGGCCGGTGGGTGTTCCGGGTGGTTGGTACGACGACCGTGTGGACCAACGAGCGAAGCGGCATCACCTATCCGAAGACCTGCCACACCATCCCTACCAACGGCAACCCGGCCGGTACCGCTGAAGCGACGCTGTCCTATATCGGCGTCGGCGGTGACGTAACTGGCTACTGCACCGCTCTCGTCACCTGGGCGCCCGGCTTCCCGATTGGTTGGCTGGCTGGCGTCTGCACCGGAATTCCGCCGACACCCTAAGCCCCGGGTCGGTCCCCTTTAGTAGGGGAAGGGGATCGGCCCGGTTCTAGATCTAGAGGAGCAGTCAGTTGTTCGGGGGGAGGCGTTACCTGCTCACCTAGAAAGACGGCCACCGCGCTCGTCGCCTCCTCATGGCGGGCGCGGTGGTGTTGCTCGGCACCACCGCAAGGCCACGGGGGCACGGTGCCACCGGGGGATGAGTAAGGGAGGGAACGTCATGCATTACCGAGGACGCCACCGCCAGGTGGCAAACCGACAGCAGCGACTGCGCCGAACCAGCACGGTCGCTGCCATCACCGCCAGCGCCGTGATTGCGCCGCTGGCGTTCAGCGCCCCAGTCGCTTCGCAGGCTCACGTTACGGCGACGGCTTACGACACGCTCGCCAACCACCCGGAGTGGCGGCTGTCGGAGGCCAACCCAGAGGTGACGGCCCAGATCGCCTCGCTCCAGCAGGCCCTGACCGAGCGCGGCGTGACCTATGACCCGGCCAAGGTCGCCGCCTACCGGGTGCCGACCGTCGAGGGCTTCACCACCTTCGTTACCGTCACGCCGGAGAACATGACGGTACGGCCGAACCCCGATCTGCTCGAGCGGACGCCGGAGGGCGCGCAGCCGGTGGACCCGGCCGTCGTGCTGGAGCGGCTGCTGGCGCCCGCGGTGCAGAACATCGGTGGCGGGGGCGGTATCGACCTGCCCTACGTCGAGCTGCTGAACGATGACATCTGGCAGTCGATCGACCCGAACAAGATTCCGAAGGTCGATGTCTGGGCGCTCGTCGCCACCATCAACAAGATCATTGACGACAACGTCAATCCGACGATCCCCAGCCCGGACCTCCTCGTGGCGCAGATCAGGGCCGTTCTCGACCCGCTGGTGATCGAGGCGCTGCGACAGGCCGGCTTCGCCATCGCCAAGGCCGTCGAGCTGCTCAACACCCTCCCGACCACTGACGCACTGGTGCAGGCGGTGCTGAACATCGCGGACATCGCCGTTAGGGCGCTGGACGGGATGGCGCAGTACGCGCTCGACGTCGTCGAGTCGATGAACCTGCTCAGCAAGGTGTACGCGCTCCTCGACCAGGTGCCGAGCGACCCGAACGTCGTTGTAGCCAAGATCCAGGCGCTGCTCGACTCGGTTCCGCCGCTGCCGCCGATCGACCCGCTCGGGCTGGCGAACGAGATTCAGCGCCTCGCGACTGCCCAGGTCGATGCGCTGCTGGGGGAGGTTGGCCTGTCGGACCTGAACGACCTGGAACTGTCGGCGATTGTGACCGAGGTTGTGCCGTTTGCCGCCGCCGCGCCGCCAGGTCCGAGCGAGATCATGGCCAACCCCAACCTGCCGGACGGTGCCCGCGACGACAACAACGGCAGTTCGGCGAGTTGGAGCAGGCGCGGCGGGGACTGCTACAAGGTCAGCACCGAGGCGTTCTGGCGAATCGTCTGCTGGCGGATCGACGGCCAGGACAAGGACAACGACAGCAGCCACAACTACTGGCAGCTTCACCTGGACTCCAGCGGCAAGTCGGTCGGGTACCGCGACATGGAACGGATGTGGGTCGAGGCGGTCCCAGGCCCCCGGGGGGCGTCCAACCAGTCGTGGAACGCCGTCGCCAAGCCGAGTGCGCAGTACGGCGGGTCCCAAGGTTGTACGACCTCGGGCGAGAACGTCTCGGTCGCATCGGGAGCGCCGGTACAGGTCGGCTTCGGCTTCTACTGGGAGCGCACGAGCTGCGAGAACTACTACCCGAAATCTTACGGTGACGACGACGGTCACTGGGCCACCGTCTGGGAAGGGAACCCCAACGTGAAGCCGGAGGTTCACCGGGCCGTTATGGTGAAGGTGCCGGTCAAGACGCCGGCCGACAAGGGAGTGATGTGGGAGTTCCTGACCGGCCAGCGGACGGACTAGTTCCGCCGCTGGCCAGAAGGCGGCCCGCCGTCGCCCTCTTGGTCGGGGTCCTGGTCGCCGTGGTGTTCATCATCACGGCGACCAGGCCCACCTCCGACCGTGAGCCAACAACTGGGCTGCCCACCGATGCACAGGCGCGCTCCATCCTGGCGCGGACGTACGAGCATGCCACGCGGACCACCGACGCTCTAGCGTTCTGCGCCGAGAGCGAAGTGCGTGCGATCTGCATCAACCAGTACAACCGGGGTGGCGGGCGCGCATCGGTGCCCGCGCAGGAACCGCGGATTGTCGGCTCGTGGGTCACAGACGAAACCCGCGTGCTCACGGTCTGCGGCGTGGATGGCCAAGGCGAGACGTACCGCTCGGACTTCCCGGTTGAGCGGCGAACTGACGGCACGATCATCCCGCTGCTGGACGTGTTCTGGGACAGCAATACCTACAGCGGCAACAAGCCCGATGGCGAACCAGTTCAGGCTTCCGTAGGGCCGCGGAAGTCTTCCTGCTGAGGCCAGCACCTAGTAGACGTGCCCCGGCGCGCAGCGTCCCCCGTCGTGGCGCGACTGGGCATCCGATCAGATCATTCGCCGTCGCAGACATCCCATGGTGTCAGCCTGGTCAGGCGTGCGCGCACCTGTTCGCGTGACGTGCGTTACGCGCCCGCACGCTAATCGTCAGCGAGCAGGTACGCACCGAACGCGATCATGACTGCCCCTGGCACTTGTAGCGTCGGCAACCGCTTCACCAGTTCCTTGATGATGTCGTCGAGCGCCGCGGTCTCGACGCCTCCCGCGGCACGGCGCCGCCTCGTGAGGTAGCCGAGTTGCGCTAGGAACATCCACGCGACACCCGCGGTGATCAGAATCAGGCCACCGATCTCCTTGCCGCTCATGCGCTCTCCCGTCAGCGAAGGTGAGAGGGAGCGTACCCCACCGCACCCCGACAATCACCGCTTTCTAGCAATCGGATCTGCGCAGCGGGAGCTTCGCGTCGATGCGTTATCCACACGCCCCGTTTGGTGGTCCACAATTTCGGACGGGTCCCGCATGGCGCGACGGAGCGTCCGAAAATGGTGTTTCGGATGCGCGGGCCGCCGCGCGAGCCGGATTCTGACGTGGACAACTGTAAGGAGACCACATGGCAAGCCATGCGCGGTACACCACTCTTGACTCGAGCAACCGGAGGTTCCTTGAGCTTCCCGTTGCGGTAGCACGCGACGACGACGCAGCGCCCTACGACCCGGACGAGACGCGCTGGTGCGCGCATGTGTGTGATGCCGCGAGCCCGCTCGCCGGGCTCTATGCCTTCGCGGCGTCCTTCGACGCCGTTCGTGACGCCATCGCTGAGACGGCCTGGGCGGCGATCACGGCCGGGGAGCTCGTCCCGTTCGGACTGTCGGCCGACTCACTCGCGGGCATCTATGTGGTTGCCACGACCTGTGAGCCATACGACGGCGAGGCACTGGCTGCCGCAGCCGGCAACGACGCTGCTTAGGGAGGTGCGCGTGTCTGCCACCGAAAGAGCGACGGCTTCCTGCCGAGCGACCGGCCGGTCAGGTTCGCCGGGAACTAGCGGTCAGCGCTACTGGGCGTGGGTGGGGCGAGCTGCCTGCGCCGGGCGGGGTGATGTCTTCGAGGATCTCTGTACCACGACGGACGCGTTGGCACTGTGCGCGGATTGCCCAGTTCTCACCGAGTGCCGTGAATGGGCGCTCTACAACGCCGTTGACGGCGTCGCCGGCGGTCTCACGGCGACAGCTCGGCGACTGTGGCGGCGGGCCAACAGAGTGCGCGAGCCGAAGGTGTCGGTCGCCGACTTCCTGCCGATCGAGGTCAACAGGGTGGACTACCTCAACGGCGGCAGCAGCGCTCTCCCGATCCTCGAGGCCGTTGCGCTCTGGACACGCAACGGGCAGAGCGGCGAGGAGATCGCAGCTCGACTGGGGTGCAGCCGACGGAAGGTCACGCGCCTACGCACGATCTGCCGCGAACGTGCGCTCGTGGGATGACGTCGCGCCAGCTTTGGCAGGGGCGTCCCGTCGCAGCTCGTCGATTTGCGCCGGAAATGCGGCGGGACGCCCCCTGCTGCCGTCCTCTAGTTAGTCGACGTACGCGACGGCATCAGTCGCGCCATCGGCGCGCGCGGTGAGGATGACCGTCGCGGAGCACCCACTCGACGGCAGCGAGTAGAGCACGGTACCGCCGACACCCTGGTAGCGGTTGTACCAGAGCAGGCCACCGCAGTAGATCCTTACCTGGGCGAGGCCGCGGCCGACTTGAACGAGCGCACCGTTGGCGTAGTCGGAGCAGGAGTCACTCGCTCCGTAGCCAGCGCCGACCAGGTCCACGTAGCAGATGGCGTGCGCGGGACCGGCGGTGCCGACGAGCGCGCCAGCAGCGAGCGTGGTGGACAGCACGAGCTTCATGATCTTGGACGGCATGCGTTTTTCCCCCTTTGCGTGCGGACGTCGCGCGAGCGGATGCTCGCGCGCTGTGTCCGGACTCAGCCGCCTCAGGTGGAGGCGACTGGTGCACAGCAATACGCATGAGGGCTCGAACCGTTACAGCGCGCGAACTTCAGCCACATGTGGCAGCGCCGTCGAGGGACTTCGCCCACCGCGCGGCGCAGGCATGGGTGGGGCGTCCCGCTGCCACTACGCAGGCGGCACCTCTACCGCCTTGGCGGGACGCCCCGGAGGAGACGGAACGGGGTGTAACGCCTCCCCACAGCAGTACCGCCGTCCGGGCCGCTCCGTTACATCCCGGTGTGAAACTTCCGGAGCTCGGTGTGCCGTGTTCGGCGATCTCCCCACTCGGTGCGATGATCCGGCTCAACCGACGTGAGAGGTAGCGATGGCGCAGAAGGTGCAGGTCCTCTTGACCTGCGACATGGAGCAGGGTGAGAAGCCGGCGAACGAGACAGTGGCTTTCGCCGTCGATGGCTCATCGTACGAGATCGACCTGTGCGAGAAGCACGCCAAGCAGTTCCGGGACAGCGTGAACTCCTACGTCTCAGCTGCACGACGCGCAGCCGTTGGCGGTGGCACGCGGCGTCGTGCCGGGGGCGGAGCCAACCGGCGGGATCGGGAGCGGACGCAGGCGATCCGCGAGTGGGCGCGGAAGAAGGGCATCAAGGTTAGCGAGCGAGGCCGGCTGTCGGCCCACGTCGTGGCGCAGTACGAGGCCAGCGGCGGTCGCTAACTTGGCGTCTGTGCATGACGCCGCAGCTGCCTTACGCTACGTAACACGAGCCGCAGGCTAACAGTGAGCGTTTGAAGCATAGCGACCGCGCCGGTTACGGCTGACTGCGGATGAAATCGGGGGCCGGTGGAGAGCAGCCCGTCGAACTGCTGGGTAAGCTGACGAAGTGGATCCCGGGTGATGTCATCGCCCTTTATGGCGTCACCGTCGCGCAGATGCAGCCCGAACGGGCCGACCGTTGCGTTCGCGGCGTGGAGCACCACGATTCCGCACTCGGCCTGGGAGAAGCTCGACTTCTTCCGAAACCAGAAGCCGCTCGCTTTCGTCTTTCTTGGACTGGTCGCGGTGTTGGTAGCGGCCGTGGCGAGTGGCTGCTCCCGGAGGAACAATAAACAGCGGTGACCGGAGCCTCGGAATCCGCTGCGGGGTGCGTGTCTGGCCATATGTAAGTCTCCCGACGTCCCCCACCCTGTTGGTGGCTAATAGGTCCACGGAGCCCTCGGGCACCTCGCTGGTGCGCAATGGGGAGATGCCATCCTCATTGCCCTTATTGCGGGGACCGCCTAGGGCAAGCCCAGTACGACTATTGACCGACCTGCGCGACGCGAGCGCCCATAGTAGGATGTCCCAGCCACCGACGACCGGAGGGGACGTAATGCTCGCGGAGCTTGCACGGGGACCGCTGCAGACGATCTATGGCGAGTGGGAGCACATCCTGTACTGGGATGGGACGCAGCAACTCATCGCGATGGTGTACGGTGCTGTTCCGCAGCGTGAAGCGGTACCGTGTCGTGTGCATTCGTCGTGCATCACTGCTCATGTCTTTCTAAGTACCGAGTGTGACTGTCGGGAGCAGCTCGATCTGGCGATGCGCTACATTCGTGATACCGGACACGGAGTAGTCGTGTGGTTGGATCACGAGGGCCGCGGGAACGGTATGATGGCTCACATAGCCTCGCAGAGCCTTAAGCGCAGTGGGCTATCCCAATCGAAGGCTTACGAAGAACTGAGCTATCCACGGGATGCGCGACGGTATGAAACCGCTGCCGAGGTTCTGCGTGCACTCAGCGTGAAGTCGATTCGAGTTCTCACAAATAACCCATTGAAAGTAGAAGCTCTCCGCGCCGCCGGCCTACCTATCGTCGTGGGGGACGAGCGGGTGATGATCGAGCCGACGAACGACTTGCTCCGCAAGCAATACCAGGACAAGCGGGACGATGATAACCATTTCTTTGGAGAGGACATTTAGTGCCGTCGACGACACCAATTACGGCTGACGCAGTCTACGGCTCTATCCATGACGCGATTGCGTATGGAGAGGCGCGAACCATCGTTCCGTATCGCGCGTCGGGACCCGATGACATCAACGAGTTCTGCCTGTTCCTGAAGCCGGAACTTACAGCACTTCCGTTGCCCGGTCTGGCTACTGCGTTCGGGATAGTGATAGACGCTTTGCACGCCCACGCAGTTGAAGTTTCTGCTGCCGCTGTTATCCCGGGCCAGGTTCTCGATGAGTCGGGGATGATCCGCGCGCATTACGGCGTGATTGATGATGTCGCTCGCCGCGGAACTGCTGCATTCTCGCCTGAAGCGGCAAGTGCTTTCAAGCTGCTGGTAGAAGAGTCCGAGGTGCAGGGTGCCCCTGTCCTCGGCGGCTTCCAGTTGCTGGAACTGTATCCGTACTTCACGCCAGCGGCGCTCGCCGTGCTGTATGACAACCTCGTATCCACTCGTTTGAGCGGTGGTACACATGGTGCCGTCGCGAACATCCGAGGCAATCGAGTAGTCGTGCTGAACGGGTTTCACCCTGATCAGATCGAGCGGTATACCGCACGCGACGCCTCGATCGTCGCGCTCGTCTGTCGGACGCGTACGCCGTGGCGCGTGCTTCGTCAGGAGATGACTGGGTCGACGAATCCAGTAGCGGCGGTATCCGGGTCCATTCGGCGCACGATCCTGGAACGTCAGGACGAAGTTGGGCTCCGCGAGTTCAACGCAGGAATGAACGGAGTGCATGTCTCTGCGGGAGCGGTCGAGGGGATGGTCGAGATTGCTCGGTACTTCTCGGGGAGCGGGTCCGAGGTCAAACTGGTTACCACAACCTTCGGTCAACTGTTGGCCTCTATGAACCTGCCGGAGGAATCTCTCGCGAAGTTGGCGGCGAATCCGACTTCAGAGTTCGGTGGTCGCACGGCGCCATTGTTCGACATGACGGAGGAGGTCGACGCTTTCGATGCCGCGGCGATCGTGCGAGAGTTCGTGGATCGTTTGAGCGGCTAAGACCCTCATGTGGTCGCTGACGCAGGAACTCCGTGCGCTGACCGGTGCGCCCGACGTAGTTGGAGTGCTCCAATGTCTGGGTGTGCCGGTTAGCAATGCGACCGACGAAGGAGTTTCGATTCGTGTCCTAGAGCAGTGGACGCGGGGCGGGTCTGAGACTTACATCCTACACTTCGCGGTCGTTGGTAACGCTGGTTGCGACATTCGCTTTGTCATGAAGGCGCTCGTGCCGCCGCCTGGTGGCGGAAGCATCGCTGACGCGCTTCGGGCGAACCAAGATCGGCGAGACCTACTTCAGCTAAATGGTATTCGAGTGCCTATACGCTATGCGGCGGGTAGCGGCTGCGTGGTAGAGGAATACATTCAGTTCGGCCTCTGGGAGTTCTTGGAAGATCTCCCGCCGGCGTCGGCATCCGTGGCTCGGCTCTGTGACGGCCTCGTGTCGTACGCGGTGGTGCTTGATCAACTCGGGTTCGCGCCAATCGACCCCTTTGTTGACCTTCGCACAGACGGCCAGGACGTGATCCCCGTTGACTTCGGCCAGGACTTAGGCCCGGCAGCAGTCGCACTTGCTCATTCGCGGACACGATGGCTGGAGGATGTACTATTCTACGTCCCGCGAAGGCACAAGAAGCGGCTGCAACCGGCGCTCGCAGCTGCCGCGGAGCGGTACCTGTTCGACCGCTAGGCGGTTTGGCGTCCGGATACGTACTCTCGGAGGCGTGCCGCAGGGACCTGCGCGCCGAGGTCTACAAGCTGAATGGCAGACGCGACAACCTCGAAAGCTAGGCGCCCGTCGGAGTGGATGGTCGGAGTACCTAACGTCTCACCGCACGTTGAGCAGACAAGTGGTGGCACCGCGGTGACGGTTTCAACATTGAGGTGCCTGGTCACCGCGTCAACGACGTAGTTTGGCCACCGGACCCGGTTCGCATAGCAACGCAAGAGAGGCCCGGGGCCATCCTTCTGATAAATGAAGCAGTTTCCGGCACAGGTCGCGCAACAGACTCCAAGGAAGACCGAGTACCCGCCTCGAACGCGCTGAAACTCGTCTCGCACCGGGCGGAGCCCCCGTACCGCGAAGTTCATGCGCGATTTCGTCATAGCCCAATATTATACCGCAGGTCTGACCGGGGATCAAATAATTCGGCCCACTCGGTGTGTCGCAGTTGCGAGGTCGGAAAGTGTTCGCGGACGCGCGGCGCGCGTCGGGGGGTCTGTCCCGGCAAAGCCAAACCACGGTGCCGAGCCCAGGCGTATCAGCAGGGAGACTGCCGGCACGAGCTGTCCTAGAAGTCGACTTGGGGACGCCGGTCAGACGCGGCCTGTACGAGGCTCAACGTGTCATCGAGGGGAAGCTGCGCATCGCAGATAAGGTCCTCAGTCGTTCGACCGGCTTCGATTGCGGCTACCCGCAACGCGCGCTCAATCATCGCCGCGGCCTCAGGACGGCCGAGTTCCCGGTCGCCGGGTTCGCTCGTCCGCCATCCCCGCGTCGACATCATCCGCATCGCCGACCTGTACGCGTCATCGGTGAGCAGTTCGAGCCGTCTCGAGCGGTACAGCAACGCGCCGATGGACATGCCCCACTCCAATTTGAGCTGGAGCAACTTCGACCAACCTCGGGTATCGAGCCGGCGAGGGAGGACGTCCTCAGCAACGGCGCGTGGCAGCAGGAACGCCCCAGCGAAGTAGTGCGCCTGGTCCTCGACTGCCTTCGGCCCCGGTGGGACGCCGCGGTGCAGTATCAAGTGGCCCAGTTCGTGCGCCGCGTCGAAACGCGACCGGACGTAGTTGCTCTTGTCGTCGGTGAGCAACACGAGCGGTCGCCGCGCGAAGCGGATCGTGAAGGCATCGACGTCGCGGCTGCCCATGGTCAGGCGAGCGACGGGGACACCGTGCCGTTCAAGTTCACGGATGACGTTCGGGATCGGGTCCAGCCCGAGTCCCCAGTGGCGCCGGACGGCAAAAGCCGCGGCTTCGATGTCCTGCGGTTGTGGATCGCCCTCGACCGTTCGTACCGGCACATCAAGTTCCGGCAGTTGGGCGTACTGCTCGATGGCGGTCAGTAGATCGTGCAGCAACAGCGCGAGCGCCGTTGCCTGGCGCCGCTGCCGAACCTTCGTGGCCCGCAGATCGCGGAAGTAGGTGGCCGGCGGCGTAGCGCCGGGTCGGACGGCACCAGGCCACGGGGCCGAAAAGAACCCGACCGGCACCTGCAGGACACGCGCCAGTTCACTGAGCGTCGTGGGAGACGGCCGCACCTTGCCGGCCTCGATCTGGCTCAACGCCGCCGGCGACAGCCGCGGCACCATCGCCTCGACGACCTCGGCCTGGGTCATGGCCCGGAGGTCACGCGCTGCGCGGATGCGGCCAGGCTGAGGGGGCCCGTCCACCGCGATGTCTCCTTCTCGCCCCCGAGCGCCGGATGCTCGGGAGGTACCCAAGCATCATCTGCTACTTCTGCGAAAAAAGTAAGCGACTCGCCGCGTGACCACTAGCCAGGGTGAAGGAGATCGGCTACCTTCCCACCAGTCGCGTGAGTCGCGCCGGTCCGCCGCCCGACCCCCGCTGCAGCCCAGAAGGGAGTCGTCCGCATGGCGACCATGATGCACTGCAAGCACAACACGCGGGAGTCGAAGCGCGGCGCCGGCGAGTGCAAGATCAGCGCCGACGTCAAGCTCCGGAACGGCAAGCCGAAGTTCTGGTGTGCGACCCACGGCCAGGCGGCATCGCGGCCGGACGGTTCGAAGATGGACGCCTGCCCCGCGGCCTGGGAAGAGCCTGTCCCGCCCCACCTCCGCCTCGAGATCGACCTCGCCAAGGGCGAGACGGCGATCTGGGGAGTCGTCGAGCCGGCGCTGCGGTGGGGCGATCCGCCGCCGTCGGTCGGGAAGATCCACGTCCACCGGCGTCCGACCGCCGACGCGCACAAGGAGATCGACGGGTCGTACGACCTTGTAGACCTGGTGCACGGGCGCGTCCGGCACCAGATCGAAGGGATGGCGGCGAAGGCCCGCTCGATCAGCGAGTTGAGCGGGGTTCCGGTCGTGCCGCTGAAGTGCCCGCACTGTGGCGACACGCACATCGACGAGCTGATGTTCGCCACGCGCCTGCACCGCAACCACCAGTGCAATGGCTGCGGCAGGAACTTCGTCGACTCCACCGGACCCTCAGTCTCGAACCCGCTCGCCGACCTGTACGCGGAACTCGGACTGCCGCGGCCGCCGGCGCCGGTCCGCTCGTCACGGACGCTCGACCTTGTCCTCGACCGGTACACGGCCGTGGAGCTGTGGCCCTCGAACGCCGCGATCGTCTCGACCATGACGCGCCCGGAGGAGATCGGCATCCACGTGCACGCCTGGGAGGGCGACACGAACCGTGAGCCAACGATCGACGAGACGTACGGCACCGTCTCGGTCAGCGGCGTCGTCATCGACGAGGACGCGCTTCGCATCCTCGCCGTACAGCGCGCGCTCGCCGACGGGAAGCCGATCGTGTCCATGGCCTGCGACCACTGCACGGCGCCGTTGACTAGCCCGACGGCGGGCTGGATGGAGCCGACCACGACGCACACCTGCGCCGCCTGCGGTGGTACGACGCGCACCAAGCGCAAGGTGTTCATCAACCCGCTCGCCGAGAAGTTCTTCTAGGAGGTGACGATGACCAACAGCGACAAGGCGTTGCTGAGTCTGGGTGCAATTGCGCTGCTCACCGGGGCATTCAACGACTCGGCCCGGAAGGCCGGCTGGAGCGCCGCCGCGATCAGCGGCGCCTTCCTGCTCGCGACCAACCCGGACAAGGTCAAGCGGCTGCTCGGCCAGTAAGACGGCGCACGAATGTCCACTGCCGTGCTGCATGTCGGGTAGACGGACCGTCAATTGACGTGCCAGGATCGTTTAGCAATCGGCAAGTGAGACTGCTAGCCGACAGAGTGGTGCCTTCTCCCGCCTCTCGTCGACAGAAGGAGAGGCGCGCGACGTGACATCCACAGGCGACAGCTTGCCCGCGTAACGCACGAGACCCCCACCTGGCGGGGTGAGGGCCTCGCGTTTGCCCATCCCCTGTCTACAGAGGCGTCGTCAGTGAACCCCACCACCTGGCAGCCTGTGACTCAGCCGGGTGGGTGAACCTTCACTCGCACGCCTCGCCACTCCAACTGCACGGCCGTGCAGCCCGAGTCGCTGGAGGCGACATGGCAATCGACATCTACGCAGTTCACATGGAACCCAGTAACGCGAGTGACCACGAGCACATCGCCGCCGTCCGGTGGCGCAATTCCGACGACAGCGGCAAAACCGGCGAGAACACCCGGCAGCAAATCGTCGAGTGGCTGCGCGCGAGTTCGGCGAACGTCGCACGCGGTCAACGGCGTCGACCGCGTGCGGGTGGGCGTGGTCGACGGGTCGCCGCCCTACCTCCGCACGTATGCGGATGGCCAGTGGACGAACAACCTGCTCGCGCTGCCGCGGTACTAACCGCCGATTGCAATCAAACTAGTGGAGGCTTTAGATGAGCAAAGACGGCAACCGGCACAGTGGTGCCTGACCCGGACGGTGGATGGAACGTGGTCAAGCCCGCTGCCAGCCGGGCGAGTTCACACCACGTCACGCAGGCGGAGGCGATCGAGCGCGGCCGCGGCATCGTCGAGAACGCTGGCGGCGGCGAGCTGTTCATCCACGGCCGCCACGGGAAGATCCGCGACAAGGACACGATTTATCCCGGCAACGACCCAAACCCGCCGCGCGACCGGAAGTAACACGTGCATATGCCCGGCGGGCCTCGTGTCGCCGTCGGGCGGACGCGCTGAGGAGGTGGAAACATGACGCTCAGCGATCTGATGGATCAGATCAACGCAGTACTGAACGTGCCGTGGAGCCGCCACTACACGTGGTCGCGCGGCTCTACCTGCTAGTTCAGGACGCCGAGGTGCGGTATCTAGATGCGGTCGCCAACAAGGAGGATGACGGGATGCATGGTCGCGTCGTCGCCTTGACGCCCGACCGAATCTGCATGCTTGATCTCAAGGGAACACGTGGGGTCGACTACTCCGGTGACGCCCGTTCGACGGCCTCAGCTCGATCGTGGGCGCGACGCTCGTTGATCAGCGTGACCATCCCTGCGTCCTCTGACGGGAGTGTCAATTCTGACAGCGCGTGGGAGAACCTGCCTGACGATCTGGTGCCGGCAGCGTCGCGTATCGAGTTCCGCTATGACTCGGGCGACTGCCTAACGCTGCCGCTTGCCGCCACGAAGGAGCAGCGAAAGCGCTTGGCTACTGTGCTGCCGGGGCTCCTCCGCGATCTGGGCGACTCGGCTCATGACTATCAGTACAGTGGGCGTAGGCCTCGGTGAACTCCTACGTCGAGACGCCGACGCGGCGAGAGGCCTCGCTCCTGAAACAACAACGGTCAGTGGCGCGGGAAGCGGAGTTGACGCCGCGTGCCGTCGCCACAACCAGAGCGGGATCAGCGGTGCCGTCAGCCCCGGGGCAGCGTGGCGCTTTGGCTGTCGCCTGGAGAGAGCATCAAGAGCCTCACGTCATAGGAGCGTACGATGGCAACGTTAATGATTGGGTATGATTTAAACCGACAGAAGGACTATGCAACCTTGATCGATGCGATCAAGAAGCTAGGACCGTGGTGGCACTGCTTAGACTCAACGTGGATAGTCGTATGCAACCACACTCCTGCCGCCATTCGGGATCACTTGCAGCGGTTCATGGACACAGACGACGAACTTTTGGTTATCGACGTCACTGGCCGAGCGCGAGCCTGGACCGGCTTCAACGCCGACTGCTCGAAGTGGCTTCACGAATCATATCAGTAGCGCGTCGCTGTTTAGGAATGGCTCGATATATCGTCGCGATCGAAGCGCCCGCGCGAGAAGCCGCTAAGCCGATCCCGAACGTTGTTGATCTCGACGTACGCTGCGTAGAGGCGTGGGAGTATCAGCACGAATACCAGGAATACGTAACTTGCTAGCCCGATGATGATGGCGCCGAGGGAGCCGGTGACCTCACCTTTGTGATTGGCGGTATTCGTCCCGATAACTAACATCAGGGCCGTAACTGCGCAGAAGAGAGCGGCCGTGAGAAGGTGTGCGACCGTCTCATCGATCATATCCTTCTGAACTTGAAAAGCCGTGTCGTCCCGGTCGCCCCAGTCGGCCAGCTTCAGGCGGAGCGTCGAGAGGCTCCCGAAAGACCCTACGAGAGCCCCCGCCAGCAGCGCGACAGCTGACAGCAGAGGCGTCGGCGAGGCCAACTTCCAGTCCAGAGCTACCGCGGCGATCGCCAGAACCGCCGGGATGCAGAGGATGCCGCGAGCGAGCCAGTCAGGGTGGTACTTAGGGAACCGACCGTCGGTCAGGCCTTTCCAGTGCCCACGGAGCAACGGCGTCACGTCGAAGCGCAGTCCGCTCATCGTCCAGCTCCTCCCACACTCAGAGGATGCTAGGCCACTCCAGGCCATCCGTCTGTGTGGCCCTCGCGATCCGCTTGTGCTGGCCGCCGACCGCCTCGTAGAACGCGAGGTCGGAGGGCTGGCGGTCGTTCGAGAGGGCGTAGACGAAGTAGTCAGAGAGACGGCTGGGGCTGATCTGCTTCTTGCTACCGTCATTGATCACGACGTAGCCATCGTCGAAGCCCAGAGCCTCGACCTCTTCTCCGAGTAGCGCCGAAAGGTCCTTGGCGCCCTCTGCATCAGTCGGTGGTGGCCCGTCTACCTCCTGACTCCTCTGCTGGAACCACCGAGTCACGATCTTGTCGAGGTCTCGCTGCTTCTTCTGCGACAAGGCGCGAATAGTGAGCTCCATCTCGCGGGTATCCGGAGTCCTCGCCACGCTGGACCCCTTCCGGATCAGTTGAATCCGCTCAAGTTTACCGTCTTCGATCAACTTACGAAGGTGTTCCTCGTCCGCCATGGGCTTCGCGGCCAGGCGCCACCAAGGCGCATCGGCGATTGCTGTTGCCTCGTCCTCGTACTTGGTTCCACCCTTATTGAATGCTTCCGCGGCTCGGTGGGCGACGTCATCCTGCGACACCTGCTTCAGCCACCGCGCGAGCATGACGACGGGGCAACTCCGACTGATGTCCTCGACCGCTAGGACGCCCTTGGTTCCCTTGGCTGGCAGGTTGAGGACCACCCTGAAGCCGCGAGTCGGAGCCACGTCCCGAAGGTCGGCATCCGGAGCGCCAGGAAGGCCCAGCCCGATGTCGAAGTCGCTGTACCGACCGTACTGCGCTCTCCACCGCACGACGGTCCCGGTTCGCAGCACGTCATCAACGAGCAGCGCGGGCTTGTTACGGTGCGCGAGTTGCTCGTCGGGACTTCCATCCTCGTCTGAGCCGGTCGAGGGGTAGCCGACCAGTTTCTGGCCGGCCAGGCGCGTCTTCAGCAGGCGCTCGACCATCGTGCCGTAGTGCTCACCGCCTGCCTCACTGAAGTCCCTGGCCTTGCGCCCAAGCTTCTCTCGAAGTTCGACCTCGAACAGACGGAAGCCGTACCTAGCCACCTGTTGGACCCCTCTCGTCCCCTTGTCGTCGAGAAGGTACAGGACAAAGCGGGATATACGTGGCCACGTGTGCCCAGATGTCGAGCGTAGTGCCGCCAGAGCTAGACACAGACAAGTTGACGAAGGCGCTTCTGCTGCTGGCGGAGCAACGGCTGGCCGAAACAGGCGACCGAGCACCCGCCGGACCAGCCTCAGGAAGACCGGTAGCCACGGCTGCGGCCGGCGGCGTACCGTGGCAGTGCGGCGTCTGGAAGAGCAGACGCACCTTCCTGACGGGGGAGTCGGGCATGGGCGGGTTTCGTAACGAGGCGGGTAACGCGGCGGCTGTCTATGAACTGGTCAGAGTCGCGGACGGCAGCGCCAACTATTGCCTCAAAACGAAGTTTAGCTACACAGAACGCGGTAAGGCAGCACCTCAAATCGTTGTCCCGAGCGACCTCAACAGCTTCACTACCGACCTTGCCTCAGTGCCGAGTTTTGCCGCCTGGCTGGTTCCGCGGGACGGCACTCACACGCCGGCGGCCATACTCCACGATGCATTAGTGCAGAACAAGGCGTTGTTCCCTGGTGGGGCGACTGGCCCGCTAGATCGCACAGAGGCTGATCGCATCTTCCGCAACGCCATGGGCGAACTCGGCGTGCCGTTCCTGCGGCGATGGATGATGTGGGCCGCTGTCAGCGTGTTTACGCTATTCCTGACCGGGTCCCCGCTTAAGCGCGTCGGGTACGTGCTCGTCACGATCCCGACTGTGATCCTCGCCCTCGCGTTGGGTGGGGGTGTTACCGGTGACATCCTCCACGGCGACCTGACATGGGGCTGGCCGTTCCTCCACCCGGACCCATCATGGCGCCCGACCTGGCTCAGCGATACGAACTACTTTGGCGTCGACGTGCGGTTGCTGGTGCCACTCGTTCTGGCGCTGTGGTTGGGGCACGTAGGAGTGGGGCTGGTTGTATTTGTAGCGATCACAGCGTTTGGCCTGTCCCTCTTGGTTGCGCTGGGCGCGTACGGGGCGTATTACGTTGTCGAGTTGCCTCTGGCCGGAATCCTTCGGCTTTGGCGTAAACTACCGTTCGTGCCCGGGGGACCCGAGGTCGTCGCGGTTCCCGGAATCTTCCACTTGGAACCTAGCGTCAGAGAATGACGGCGCCCTTGAGCAAGTGTCCGATGGCCCAACTGGACGGCGCCAGCAGCGCACTCGATAGGGCACTCCCGGTTCTGCAAAAGGTATCACTCTGCGAGAACCCCTCGTGGACCCTTCATCCTGCAAGCTCCAGCGCCTGGTTCAGCCTACGGTCACCGGACCATGAGTTCCTCCATCGGAAGTGAAGTCTATGCGACCACGATTGCCCGCTCCTCGTGGCATCGGCATATGCGTGTGCCTGCTCATCGCGGTCGGAGGTTTATGTATAACTATTGTTGATGGCTATAGCAAGACGGCGCCAAGAAGCGTCTTGGGGGTCCAGCCAACGTTTGGTGTCGGCTATCGATGCAAGGGTCCGGCCAAGCGTCAGCTCGAGCTAGAGGATCTTACTTACGATATTTACCGATATCATAAGACGTGGGGAATGCAAATTGATCTCCTCTTGACGGAGGATAGTTTGGTGCCGTCATGTAGCGTCGTGATCCACGTGCCGGAAGGATCTAGGGATCCTGATGTGCGCACGGTGTCTGGATCCTTAGGTCTGCGGGTGCTCACTCTGCGCTCGGATGCTGACGAGCACGGAAAAGTCGTGGTCCCGTTGGAACCGCCAGGACCGCCGAATGACAACCATGGCGTAACCAGTATGTCTCTATCGATAGTTCTGCCGTCACATCCCAATCTGCTCCAGCGTCTTGGCTTTGGCCTTTACTACTTTAGGTTCGAAACGACTGCTTTTGAGCCGCGGCAGCTGCCGCCGCCGCTGTTAGATGAGGATGAGGAGGTAAGACAATTCGGCCTTGGTCGAAACCCGCGCGGAGAGGTCAATCGGCCCGAGCTGGTTGTTGAACTGCCACCTGGGCATTCCTTTCAGGAGCTGTTCCCAGACGCTATCGCACGTTCAGGTAGCGAACCACTTCGGTCACGAATCTGGGAGGTGGACATTAAAAAAGATATGAGTGTGGGCGGAACCTTTCAGCACAACTGGAAGCGTGACATGGTAGAGCGTGCATCGGACGTTGTGTTGGTGTCATTAGGCGCTCTCCTGGGCTTGCTGTTAACTTCTGGCTCTTCCCCCATACGCGTTCGGGCGGCGTCTAAGTCCGGCGAGGGCAGCGGGGTAAGCCGCAACGGTGGCGCGCGTACCGATCTAGTAGTAGAAAGTGACCGTCGTCGCCATTTACCTGTGAACCGTGTGCTCCTTGTTGCACTGACGGCCGTAATGTTAAGTCGTCACTTCCGGCGTGTACGCCGGCGATTGAGAGACATAGATTGACTTGGCGTACTTGGCGAGCCCTAGCGCGCCCAGGACCTTACGACGATAACGACTAGAACTGCTGCGATTGTGAGGCGAACAAGTGCGACCGCCAGAACCACGAGAACCTCGCGAGCCGTTGTGCCGCTAGCGCCGCCTGTTGGATGCCTCTCGCACTTATACGAGTAGATGGGCCCCCCTGGCTGAAAGAAGACGTACTTGCGGTGTGGGGTGTCCATCCCGCAGCGACGACACCACTGGTTGACTACTTCGACCGTCGGCGGCATAAGTGTCCCCCTCCATGCAATCTGACGAACTCCGGGAACGCGCAGAGGAGCAGCCCTAGTGGCGCACGCCGTTAGCGTTACACCAGGACGATACAGGACAGTCTTGGTGACGGCGCCGCATCGCGATACATTAGTATATGATATGCAAGACGAACAACTAGAAGATCTCAAGCAGTTCATCGGGGCTACTGTCTCCCAGACGGAGGAGCGGCTAAGTGCCCGGATCGACCGCCTTGAGACAAAAGTTGATCGCCTAGAAGCCAAGGTAGACAGCGGCTTCGCTGGCGTGGGCGAAGCGATCGATGATTTGCACAAGGAGATCGAGGTACGTGACCGTGTCATCGACCAGCGCCTGACCAACCTCGAACAGGCTGCCTGAATCGCTTCACGACGTTCGACTCTCCCTACCCGTACTAGACCGGTAGCCACGACTGCGCACCTCGACACCGCGCTCATGCAGCAGTCGCAGCACGGTGCCCTTGACGATGCCGTACTTCAGCGCAATGGCGGCAGCGGTGGCGCCGGCCTCGTATTCGCGGATGAGGCGATCGATCTGGAGTGGGGACGGACGGTGCACGAGCTTGTGCGGCCGCGAGGCACCCGGCTGAGGGCGCGGCTGCAGCTGGCCCTCGGCCAAGCGAGCTGCGAGCGCCTGGCAGCGCCGGAGTCCGGCGAGAGTGTCCGGTTCACTCGAGTACCGGGTCATGAGCTCCACCACAGCGGCCTTACTCGAACCAGCGCCCACTTTCGAAGCGCGGTCGAGAGGCGGCTGCCAGCACGGAAATGCGTCGGCTGCCGAGAAGTTGAGGCAGATCGGGAAGTCGGCGCATACTAGAGCGGCGCGCCGCACGTGATCCCAAGTCTCACGCGGAGTAGTTGTGCGCTCGTGGCGCGCAACAGGTACAGCCGGCGATGGAAGCGAGATTCGCGATCGTCGCTTAGATGAGGACCGCGGTACCCCTCAGGCAGCAGTTCAGGGCCGTGTAAGATGCCCTCGTGCGCAGTCTTGGAGCGGTGGTCGTACATGCTGTCGAGTATCTTTACTGCCGCATCACCAAACGCTTCTGACACAGCGCGGCGATACTTTGACGCAAGGCCGGTGAGTTGGCCGCAGGTAGCACACTGACCCGCTGTGGCTACCTCTTCGTCGGCCAGCGTCTCCAACACCGAAACGAAGGCGATCGCGGCGTAGGAGTGGTGCTCGTCCATCATGCGGAGTCCTTGGTGGTGAGCTCCGATCGCGTGACGCAGCACCGCGTCGTCACCGAGAAGTGCCCACGCGCGAACCAGTTCGCGGTTGTCGACCTCAATGACACGATCCAGACTTCCGACCGTGGTCAGGATGTCTCGATCCTGGGTACTCTGATCGGGAAACAAAGGCGCGGCGTCTTCGAGGCTCTCAAGCCCCTCTTGTAGCTGTACATCCTCCATGACGACAAATGGTTCGTCTAAGACCAGACTTACAAGCTGACACGCTCGTTCGACTAACAAGGCGGCCTTACGCTGTGCATCGCTCTCTATTCCGGCAGAGGTCTGTGCCACTAGCGCGTGAACCGTCGCGGGGTGTAGGCGTACTGCTGTAATGCCGGCGCGGGTGGCGGGCCTGAGGAGGATCGGTTTGCTATCCGGGACGATGCGGATGTCGGTGGCTAGTGCTATGTCGCGAGCTAGTCTGACGTCGAAGCTCGTGAGAGAAGGCTTTATCGCGGCGTAACTGCGCCACACCCAAGGCCGGTCGCTCTTGCCGGTTCGGCGCCGAGCTTCTCTTATGGCATAGATCCAAGGTGCAACCTGGTCAGGTGTTTGTTCGCCTGTGCCTGTAATCAGTACACGGAACTTCGATAGCGACTCCTCGGCAAGAACCAACTGTGAGTGCAAATCGCTTTCACGAAGTTCGTATATGTAGTGCCGCCAAGGGATCTTCTCGTTCGAGTCGGCAACGCCGGCGTTGTGGCCAAAGTTTGGAGCCTTCGTTGCAAGCGCCTCCCATAGATGCCCTATCCACTCGTCGCCCCGCTCGGCCCACGCTACGTCGAGCGCGCCCTTCCAGCGGTCGAGAACCCAGTCCTGCTTCGGCGTGAGACCCACGACTTCAGTATCGCTGGTGGCGTCAGAACGGCGTCGTGCGGGTGAGGGGATGCGGAGCACTACATCAAGCGGAGGACGTGCCGCTTGCGGACCGACATTGTCACCCTAGCGGCAGCGATCCGTCCGTGGGATCCGCCCGCGGCGTCGAACCGTGACGCCGCGTTCGCGCAAGTAGCGTCGCAGCGTCTCGTCTGGGACATCGACGGCTTCGCTGACGCGCAGCAGGGACAACCCACCCTCATAGAGCTTGGTGGCACGCCGGAGCGTCGCCTCATCCGGTCGACCAGGGAGGCGGATCGCGATGTTGTGAAGGTGCAACAGTGTCAGCACCGACGTCTTGCTGATCTTGTACCGATGAACGAGTTCCTTGACCGCCGCACCCTGCTGGTAGGCGGTGAGCAGCTGCTGCACCTTCTCCGGATCGAGTCGATGGGCGAGCTTGTGCGCTGCCCGCGGTGCAAGGGTCTCGTGTCGGGGCGTGGTGGCATCAAGATCGCCCAGCATCCGGGCGAGGCGATCGAGTGCGGCCTGGACGTCAGGGTTTGAGAGCCGACCTCTCAAGTCCACTTGACGCCGACAGGCGCGAACCATGGTGCGTGCCTGTCGGTCGGGCACCGGTGGTCGCGGCGGTCGACGCTCGGATGCGTTTCCGGGCCGGCGCCGTGCCAATCTTGGTGTCGTCGCCGGCGATGGCAGGTTGCTCGCGGGTGACCCTGGGCCACTGGCCCGCCCTGGTCGTCGGGCGTAATGTTCGACGCGCACCGACGGTCAATCGGTAACACAGGGGACAGGACCGAAGATGGAAGAGCCTATCGCCGAATTTCCTGAGGGCTACGTCGAACCGTCGTACGAGGACCTCGAGAGGCTTCGAGAGCTACGACGCATAGCCCTGGATGCGTTGACCGAGATCGGCCGGATCACCGCGGCAACGCTACAGGTCGAGATCGCAGAAGACGGGTTCGGCCCGACGAACTGTTTCATCAGTTTCGGCGGCGGAGACGACTGCGTCATGTACTGCGATCCGCCGGGAATCTGTGCCCCCTGCCCGGCAGGCAGCTCGGGCAGTACCCCGCCGCCGCCGACGTTCCTCCTCCGCTGACCGGAGTGGACCGAGAAACTCGCCGACGAGGCCAGGCCCACCCGATCCGGCGCCGCGGGTGCCGAGCCTCTTGACGACGCGGGTCGTGACGTCCCGTCCCTCACCGGGCCGCGGTCAAAGGTCATAGATCGGCGCGCGTCTGTCGCAGACCCGCGAGGTGCAAATTCGTCTTTCCGGGGGTGGGTGAGCCCGTTCACGGCGTGAATCCCGCTAATCAGGAGCGTGTCGAATCCAGGTCGCCCGTGGCCGTGAGCCGGCGCCCGCCGAGCAGCCACCAGGCCAGCGCGAAGCCGCCGATGCAGAGCAGCGCCAACGCCGCGGTGCGCGGCCCGCGCAGCCCCACGAACGCCGCCGTCGCCGCCGCCACCGCGCCCGCCGCCACCGGTGCCCGGGACCCCGCGCGGCGGTCCCCACCGAGCACCCGCCGCAACGGCGCCGTCGCAACCACGAACCCCACCGTCAACGCCAGGATCGCCAGCCACCACACCGGCCGGGTCAGCCACCACCCAAAGGTGAGCCGTTCCGGCACCGGCAGCCCGGCGGCGATCACGGCCGCGCACAACGACAGCGCAGTGAGGTGCCACACGTAGACCGCGACCGCGGCGTCGCCGAGCCGGTCCCACAACGTCCGCCACCGCCGCGCCCACGCGTCCAGCGCCCCGGCGACGACGAGCAAACCCCCGGCCTGCGCCAGCGCGGCTACCGCGGTGTACAGCGTGGGCGGCGTCGTGTTCGACCGCGCGGCCTCGTCCACGTCGATGAGCGATGGGTGGTAGCCGGCGTAGCGCGCGAGCACGAACGCCGCCATCCCGGCCCCGACGACGACGACGAGCCCGGCCCGCCGCTCCCGGAAGCCGGTGCCGCCCAGCGCCCGCGCCCGCCACCAGCCGCCGACCAGCCACGGCACCGCCCACGCGGCGTAGAAGCCGGGCCAGCCGAGCCACTCCGGCCCACCGAGCCAGAACCGCCCCAAGTCCAGCAAGGCCAGCAGCAGCAGGCACCCGCCCACCGCCACGACCGGGCGCCGCGCCGCCACCCGCGCGAGCCACCCGCCGCTGACCGCCAGCGGCAGGTACGCCGCCAGGAACCACAGCGGCTGCGTCGACACCCGCGCGCCCTGCGCGAGCACGCCGGCCGAGCCGGATACCAGCGTCGCCACGACCACCGCGAGCCCCCACACCGTGGTCACCACGACCGCGAGCCCGACCAGCAGCCGGAGCCGCGGCCCGGCGGTGCGCGGCGTCGCGGTGGCGTTGGCCCAGCCACCTGCCGCGAAGAACACCGGCATCGGGGACAGCACGCCGAGCCAGGCCCAGCCGGGGAGCAGCGTCAGCAGGTTCGCGCCGCGCAACGCCCCGTCCGGCCCCCGGTCCACGACGGCGATCGTCAGGTGCCCCACGACGACGACGAGCAGTGCGAGCACGCGCGCCACGTCGATCGCGCCACGCCGTTCGTCGGGAGCCGCCACCGGCCCGAGGGTAGCGATCCCTCCCGCGAACAGGGATCAACGGGCACAATGCGGGTACGCCCGCCCCCGGAGGTCCGGACCATGCTCGTACGCCGCCGTACGCTCGCGACCCTCGCCGCGCTCGCCCTCGCCGCCCCGCTCACCGCGGGACCCGCCTCGGGCGACCCGAAGCCGGGCGGGTTCATGTCCGCCAACGTCACGTGGCAGGGCACCGTCCCGCTCGACGTGCCCGGCATCGGCGCGAAGGTCGTGCAGGTCGGCAAGCAGAAGCGCTTCTACGTCACCGGGCTGCGCGGCCTCACCATCTACGACGTCACGCTGCCGATGGTCCCGATCCCGCTCGGGCACCTGGAGCTGCCGCACTTCGAGAACGAGTCCGTCTCCGTCGCGGCCGACGGCTCGCTGGTGCTCATCAGCTCCGACTTCACGCCGCAGACGTTCGTCATCGACACCAGCCTGGTCCACGCGCCGCAGATCGCCAGCATCATCCCGGACGGCTCGCACACCGTGGCCTGCTCGGACGCCCGGTGCAGCTACGTCTACGCGTCCCAGGGCTGGGCGTACGACCTCCGCGAGCGCGAGACCCCGAAGCCGGTCCGCAACTGGGGCGGCGGCGGCCACGCGGCCAGCCTCGACGCGGCCGGGTTCGTCATCAACGACGGCGGCCTCGAGGTCTTCGACCCGCGCCGCGACGGCTCGAAGCCGAAGAAGCTCACCCGCGCGGCGACCGGCGGCAAGCAGGTCAGCTACGGCCACAACAACATCCGGCCGGACGCCACGAAGTGGCGGCCGCGCCGCAAGGGCGACAACTCGCCCGCCCTGCGCTCCGGCGAGCTGCTGCTGTCCGGCGGCGAGACGCTGATCACCGGCGACTGCCCCGGCGGCTCCGGCATCACGTCGTGGAGCATGGCCAACTTCGACCGCGGCGCACCGATCCGCCCGCTCGACACCTTCTACCCGAAGAAGGGGAACTGGGTCGACGGCAACCCGATGGCCAACGTCGCCGGCTGCTCCAGCCACTGGTTCGACTACCGCAAGGGCGTCGTGACCGCCGGCTGGTACGAGAACGGCATCCGCTTCTTCGACATCCACCGCACCACCGGGAAGATCACCGAGGTCGGCTGGTTCCAGCCGGTCGCGACCGAGGCGTGGGCGGCGTACTGGATCGACGACGAGTACGTGTACACGCTCGACGGGGTGCGCGGCATCGACATCCTGCGCTTCGACCGGAAGGCGAAGCCGCCGGCGCAGCAGGAGAGCGACCGGTCGTGGCGGCTCGACCCGAACCTCACGATCTCGTTCGTCAGCCAGCGCGAACGCCAGCTCTGCCGGCTCGCGCAGCAGGCGTAAGGGACGCCGCCCCCGCGCGTGTAGTGGGTGACCCATCGCCCACCCGTGAGGGGGAACCATGCGCCTCGTCACCCTGCTCTCGGCCGCGCTCGTGCTCGGGCCGGCCGCGCCGTCGTTCGCCGAGTCGGAGCCGATCCCGGTCACCGGCGGCTGCGATGTCGCCGCCGCCGCGTCGGACCCGGGCGACCCGGCCCGGGTGACCGGCATCGTGTACGGCTACATCGCCGTCGCCGACGTACGCGGGCAGGGTGCCGCGACGCCCGCATCGGTCACCCTGACCTGCTCCGTGCAGTCAGCGTCGTACGCGCACGCCAGCCCCGACGACTTCACCGCCGTCGGCAGCGGGACCAACGCCGCCGCGGTCGCGCCGCAGGCGTTCTCAGTCCCCGCGCCGCCCGACGGGTACGCGCTCGGCCTGTGCGCCCGCGTCGACGTGACCGACGCCGACGGGACGCGAACGTACTGGGCGCACGGCCAGAACGGCATGTGGTACTCCGACTTCCAGGGGACGTGCTCCGGCGCGCCGCAGTGCCTCGCGTACGGCTCGAACTGCGTCTGGTACCTCGCGTTCGCCGAGTGGCTGGCGGATCGCGGCGACGTGAACCCCGACCTCAAGCCGGTGTGGGACGCGGTCGACCCGACGGTGTGCGCCGCGCTCGTCGCGCACGCGCCGGGGACGGACCCGGTCGAGATCCGGGGCGACGGCGACGTCTACGTCGCCGGCGAGCTGCTCTGGGACTGCCCGCCGTACGAGGAGTGAGCGCGACGCGTTAGCGTTGCGCGCGTGACGCGCGTCGGCGACTGGATCGCGGCCCTGGAGTCGTTGTACGACCCGTCGTGGGCGGAGGACTGGGACGCCGTCGGCCTGGTCACCGGGGACCCGGACGCGCCCGCGGACGGCGCGCTGTTCGCGATCGACCCGGTCGAGGCGACCGTCGACGAGGCGGTCCGCTCGGGCGCCCGGCTGCTCGTCACGCACCACCCGTTGCTGCTGCGCGGGGTGCACGGCGTACCGGTCACCGACTACAAGGGCGCCCTCGTGGACCGGCTGGTCCGCGAGGGCGTCGCGCTCTACGTCGCGCACACCAACGCCGACGTCGCCGCGCCCGGCGTCAGCGACGCGCTCGCGAGCGCCCTCGGCGTCCGCGACGCCCTGCCCCTGTCGCCGGGCCCGCCCGACGACGCGGCAAAGATCGTCGTGTACGTCCCGCCGGACGCCGCCGACCAAGTCGTCGACGCGCTCGCCGCGGCCGGCGCGGGCACCATCGGTGAGTACGCGCGCTGCGCCTGGTGGATGGAGGGCACCGGCACCTACGAGGCGTCGGAGCGCGCCGACCCGGCGGTCGGCGCGGCGGGCGAGCGGACCGAGACTGCCGAACGCCGCGTCGAGATGGTCGTCCCGCACCGCCGGATCACGCCGGTGATCCGCGCGCTGCTCGCCGCGCACCCGTACGAGGAGCCGGCGTACGACGTGCTGCCCGTCCTGCTCCCGCACGACCGCGGTCTCGGCCGGATCGGCACGCTCGCCGAGCCGGTGACGCTGGGGGAGTTCGCCGCGTCCGTGGCGGCGGCGCTGCCGTTCTCGGGGAACCCGGTCCGCGTGGCGGGCGACCCCGCCCGCCCGGTGCGTCGCGTCGCGGTCTGCGGCGGCGCGGGGGATGGGCTCGTGGACACCGCGCGGCGCGCCGGCGCGGACGTCTACGTCACCGCCGACCTGCGCCACCACCCCGTGTCCGAGGCGCGCGAGCGCGGACTCGCCGTCATCGACGCGGGTCACTGGGCGACCGAGCACCCCTGGCTGGCCGACGCCGCCGAACGCGTCGCGAATAGGGTTGGCAACGGCGCCCGCGCCACCGTCTCCACGATCGTCACCGACCCCTGGAGCTCCCTCGCGTGAAAGCCGCACCTGACGCGCAGATGCGCCTGCTCGGCCTCCAGGAGATCGACACGGCGCTCGACCGGCTCGCGCACCGGCGCCGGTCGCTCCCCGAGCTGGCCGACATCGAACGCCACGAGACCCGGCTCGCCGAGCTGCGCGACGCCATCGTCGGCGCGGAGACCGAGCTGTCCGACGCGGACCGCGAGCAGCGCAAGGTCGAGAACGACGTCGACGTCGTCCGCACCCGGATGGCGCGCGACCAGCAACGGCTCGACACCGGCGCCGTCTCGCACGCGAAGGAGCTGGAGAGCCTGCGCCACGAGCTGGACTCGCTGGCCAAGCGGCAGGGCGACCTCGAGGAGGTCGTCCTCGAGCACATGGAACGTCGCGAGGAGATCGACGGGCGGCTGTCCGCGCTGCGCGCCGAGCAGGCGGCCGTGAGCGCGGCGCTCGCGGACGCGACGGCGCGGCGGGACGAGGCGTTCGCGGCGATCGACGCGGACGCCGCGGCGCAGACCGCCGAGCGCGCGATCGTCGGCGGCCAGCTGCCGCCCGACCTGCTCGCCCTGTACGAGAAGATCCGCGCGTCGTCCGGCGGGCAGGGCGCCGCGATGCTGCGGCGCGGGCAGTGCGAGGGGTGCCGGCTGCCGTTGCCGCCGACGGAGCTGTCGAAGTTCCGCACCGCCGACCCGGACGAGGTGCTGCGCTGCGAGGAGTGCCGGCGCATCCTCGTCCGGACGGCCGAGTCGGGCTTGTAGGTGGGGCGCCGCGTCGTCGTCGAGGCCGACGGCGGGTCGCGGGGCAACCCCGGGCCGGCCGGCTACGGCGCCGTCGTCCGCGACGCCGCCACGAACGAGGTGCTCGCCGAGGTCGCGGCCGGCATCGGCCGGGCCAGCAACAACGTCGCCGAGTACCGCGGTCTCATCGCGGGCCTGCGCGCCGCCGCCGAGCTCGGCGACGTCGAGTCGGTCGAGGTCCGGATGGACTCCAAGCTCGTCGTCGAGCAGATGAACGGCCGCTGGCAGGTCAAGCACCCGGACATGCGGGTGCTCGCCCGCGAGGCCGCCGAGGTCGTCGGCACCCTGCCGCGGGTGACGTTCGGCCACATCCGCCGCGAGTTGAACGGCCACGCCGACCGGCTGGCGAACGAAGCCATGGACGCCGCCGCCCGCGGCGAGGAGTGGGTGCGCGCGACGACCGCGCCAGGTGCCACCGCCGCCACCGCCGCCACCCCGGCAGGGGCGCGCGGCTGGCGCCCGCCGTCCGGCATTCCGACCACGTTGCTGCTCGTCCGGCACGGCGAGACCGAGCTCTCCGTCGCCGGGCGGTTCAGCGGCACCGGCGACCCCGAGCTCACCGAGCGCGGCTGGGCGCAGGCGAAGGCGCTGGCCGGCCGCGCCGCGTCGTTCGGCCCGGTCACCGCCGTGTGGACGTCGCCGCTGCGCCGCGCGGCCGACACCGCGGCCGGCATCGCCGAGGCGCTCGGCCTGCCCGTGCGGGTGGACGACCGGCTGGCCGAGTGCGACTTCGGCGAGTGGGAGGGGCTGACGTTCGCCCAGATCCAGGAGCGCGACCTGGGCCTGCTCGCGGAGTGGATGGGCGACGCGGACGTCGCCGCGCCGGGCGGGGAGTCGTTCGCGGCGGTGACCCGGCGGGTCCGGCAGGCGCGCGACGCCGTCCTCGCCGCGCACCCGGGGGAGACCGTCGTCGTCGTCAGCCACGTCACGCCGATCAAGACGCTGCTGCGGCTCGCGCTCGACGCGCCGCCGAGCCTGCTGCACCGGCTCTACCTCGACCTCGCGTCCCTCTCGCAGGCCGAGTGGTACCCGGACGGCCACGCCATCGTCCGACGCGTGAACGACGTCGCCCACCTGGCCTGACGACCTGCTACGCGTCCGTCGCGGCTCGGCGGGGCGCTGCGCCGCACGCTCGGTTGGGGGTCGCCGATGTCGTGCCGCGGTCGTACACTTGCCCCCAACGACCGGGGGAGCCTTCATGGCGGGGGATTCGCGTTCTGCGCAGCTGGTGGCGGCGATCACGCTGGTAGCCGCGACTATCGGCGCGGCCGTGATGGTCGGAGTCGGACCCGCTGGAGCCGCCCCGGGCGTCGCCGCGGCGTCGTCGAGCTCACGGCCGTCACCGAGGCCCCGGGCCTCGCCCAGCCACCCCGCGCGCCCGACCCCGCCGGCGCACCCGACTCATTCAGGGAGTCCGACCAACCGCGTCCACCGGCCGCATCCCACGCACCCGACGCACCCGACGCACCCGACGCACCCGACCCGCCCACCGCACCCGACGTCGGTGCCCACGCCGCCACCTCCCACGACGGCACCGCCGACGTCACCGAGCCCGTCGTGGCGCCCGGTCGCGCTCGGAGTGCGATTCGACGGCGACTGTGACGCGAACCTCGACCTCAACTACGAGGATGGGCAGCACGTGCCGCTGTGCTGGGAGCCCGGCTGCTGGGTCGTGGTCCGTGCCGGCGCGCCGCCGTGGACCCCCTGCGGCCCCGAGTCCTTCCGTGCGCCGCCGGACGTCACGAGCGGCGCGGTGACGTCTCTCGTCTACGACCCGACGAATTACCACTGCTTCGCCCAACTGCCCGGCGAGCAACACCCGTTCGTCCGGGACGACCCCCGCGACTGCCTGTACCAGTGCTCCCGCCACTACGTCGTGGTGATCGAGCCGGACCTCTCGCTCACGTGGGATTCCGAGGTGTGCGGAACCAGGGTGCTGAACCACGCGCCGACCCCGCCCGTACCGGCGCCGCTGAGCGACCGCTACCCGGAGCCGGTCGTCGGCGGCGCCAAGCTCACGAGATCGTCGCTCCGGCACGCGTTTCCGCTCGCGCCCGCGATCGGGCGATTGCTGGCGGCGGACGACACCGAGGTGCCGCGACGTGACGACGCGGCCGGCGCCGGGATCGTCGCGGCTCCGCCGCCCCGTCGCATCGACGGCGTGGACGGTCAGGGCTTCTTCCGCCTGGCGGGGGCCGCGCTTCTCGCCCTGCTGCTGCTCGCTGCCGCGCCGCGACGTCCGCGCGGTCGTCATCGCCACGGTGCGCCGCTTCGCGTCAGTACTTGAAGAAGGTCGCCACCGTCTTGCTGAGGTTGCCGTTGACGTAGACCTCCACGGTGTAGGCGCCCGGGTCCACGGGCAGATCGGCCGCGACGCGGCACGTCGGCGTCGCCGTCTCGTGCACCGCCGACGCGACGAGCATCGTGTCGCGGTACACGCGTACGCCAAGCCGGTCGTCGCGGCGCGCGCCGCGGCACGTGAGCTCGTACCGCATCCGTAACGACGCTTCGTCGTACCTGAGAGAGATGGCGGTCGTCGCCCGACCGGCGGGCTGCGGCTCCGCCCTGCCGAACGCCTCCAACGTTGCGGCGGCGCGCCGCAGCCGCCCGTAGAACTCCTCGCGCAGGGCTGCGCCGACGCCCACAGCGGCGAGGTCGCGTTCGTCGGTTCGAAGTGCCGAGAAAATGTCTTCTCGGCTTGTCTCCGACTCGTCCGCGAGCCGGGCGATCAACGTGTTCGCGGCGGCGAGCGCCGCTCGCCGCTCGCCCGCGGCGACCAGAACCTCCGCGGCGGTCGCGGCAACGCGCAGGTCGCGCGGCAGCAACGTGACCGCTTGCTGCGCGTGCGCGGCCGCGTGCTCGGTCCGACCGGCAAGCAGCTCGGCATAGGCCAGGTTGTTCAACAGCGTCGCGGTTGGAGGATCGAGCTCGATCGCCCGCTCGTAGGCTTCCACCGCCCACACCGGCGTTCGCGCGTCGACAGCGACGAGGTACGTGTCGCCAAGCGCGATCCACGCGGCGGCGTACGCCGGATCCACCGTGACCGCCCGGACGAACTCCTCGGCCGCCGCGCCCGGGTTTCCGAGCTCGAGTTGCACGGTTCCCTCCATGAACGCCGCGATCGCGGCGTCGGACACTGCTGCGGGAGCCTCCGCGTTTGTGACGACGAGCCGGGTGCAGCCGTGGGCGACGAGGGCGAACCCGACTGCGATCAGGAGGTACGGGCGTTGCATGCCACCCGCGGTGAGTGCGGGAGCGACGAGGAGCACCGCGACGGCGACGAGACCTGCGGTCGCGATGTTCGCATCTGAACGTCGGGTCCACTTGTCCGCGAGTCCCGCATGGCGGTCGGCCCGCTGCTGCGCGGCGACCGCCGGTGCGTACCCGCGGGCCAGCGTCTCGTCGGCCGACAGTGGCTGCGCGCGATCGATCCGATCCGCTACGTGGCGCCACCTCACGACAACTTCCTGCAACGGCGGTCGGTCGGCCGGCGGCGCGGCGGCGAGCCGCTGGCGGGCCGCACCCACGCGCACGAGCGCCTCCGTCGTCGCGATGTGGCGCTCGTTGAGGTCGGCCGCGTCGAGGGAAAGCCGGTGCATCGCGCTGCGGATATCCGTTGTAGCGATCGTTCGCGAGCGTTCCTGGAAGTCCGCGTTCCAACTGGCTTGCGCGGCGAGGAGCCCGGCACCGGACGCAACGATGGCCGCCGATGCGGCCACCGTGGCTGCCGCTCGCCGGCCGCGGCGTGCGGGTCCGCCGTCGGCACCGCCGTCGGTGGGCTCCGAGGCCGCTACCAGGTACGAGACCTCGAGCATCAATGACCGACCAGCGTCAGCGCCGCCGCGCCGAACATGGCGGCGATCACCCCGCCCGCGACGCCCGCCGCGCAGTACGGCCGGTTCCGCGCGACCTGCCCTACGATCGTCGCGGCGATACCGAGCACCAGCACCGCCCCGACCCAGAGCAGTTGGTCGCGCCGGTCCTTCGCCCGCGCTGCCAGCGCGAACAGCCGTGGACTGTCGTCACGCACCTCACGCGCCGTCAGCAGGTCCGCTGTCCGCGCCGCTACGTCGAACCTCGCCGTGGTGTACCGCCCTGGCGATTCCCACCGGCCGAACTCTTCGGGGAAGCTGAGCTCCAGCCGGTCGGCGACGCGCTGCTGCGCGGCCGCCTCGACAGCCGCTGCGGTGTCGACGTTCGCGAGCTCCTCCTGCGCCAATTGTTCGAGCCGCGCGATCGCGTACCGGTCGAACGTGCGCGCTTCCGTACGAGCATCCGCCTCCGCTCGCGCGGACTCGGTCTCGTGACGCAGCGTCTCGATGATCCCCTGCCGATCGTGCGAGGAAGCGGCGCTCGCGGCGGCGTCCACGCGCCACGCGACCACGGCGCTCATGCACGTGAGCACCGCCGCGACCAGCACCGCCAGGTCGGTCAGGCCTAGTTTCAGCGGCCGTAGATGGCGGCCCTCCGTCGTCCCCGTCACAACGCCCCCCGTGCCGCCGCGCCACTCTGGGACGGCGTCCCCCCATCGTGGCGGCGGTCGTGGGCGCTGACAACCACTTGCACGGATCCGCGCTTCATGTGACCATTGAGTCACATGAACGACGACGTGTGGCGGGCGCTCGCCGACCCGACGCGCCGGGCGTTGCTCGACCTGCTTCGCGACGGGCCGCGCACGACCGGCGCGCTGGCGGAGGCGTTCCCCGGCGTGACGCGGTTCGCGGTGATGAAGCACCTCGGCGTCCTCACCGACGCCGGGCTGGTCGTCGTCCGCCGTCGCGGCCGCGAGCGGTGGAACCACCTCAACGCGGTGCCGCTCCGGCAGGCGTACGAGCGCTGGCTGGCGCCGTACGCCGAGCGGGCGGCCGTCACGTCGTTGCGGCTCAAGGACTTCGTGGAGGACACCATGGACGGCACGCTCGACGTCGCCAACGACGTCACGATCGACGCCCCGCCGGCCCGCGTGTGGGACGGCATCACCCGGATGGGGTCGTGGTGGCCGCACCGGTTCAAGGCCGGTGCCGGCGTGGTCTTCGAGCCGGTGCTCGGCGGCCGGTTCTACGAGGACTGGGGCGACGGCGCCGGCGCGCTGTACGGGACCGTGACGCGGATCACGCCGTACGAGCACCTTTCCGTCACCGGGCCTATGGGCATGGGCGGTCCGGTCGTCGGAGTATGGTCCCTCGACCTCGCCGAGCGGGACGGGCGCACCGTGCTCCGGTACTCGCACCGGGCGTTCGGCGAGATCGACGAGGAGACCCGCGCGTCGTACACCGCCGGCTGGCCCGAGGTGATCGGCGCGCTCCGGACCGCACTGGGAGCCTGAATGGCCACGAGCCTCGCGACGTTCGTCACCGCGCTCGAGCAGACCTGGACCAGCCTCATCGGCGTCGTGGACGACCTGACCGAGGACCAGTGGCACGCGCCGACCGAGCTGCCCGGCTGGACCGTCAAAGACAACGTCTCGCACGTCCTCGGCGTCGAGCTGTTCCTGCTCGGCGAGCCGCTGCCCGAGCACCCGCTGCCGGACACGCTCACCCACATCCGCAACGACGCCGGCCGCTGGGTCGAGATCCCCGTCGACGTCCGGCGCCCGGTGCCCGGCGCCGCGGTGCTGGCCGAGCTGCGCGACGTCGTCGACCGGCGGCTCAAGGCGTTGCGCGCGCTCGACGAACCGGCGCTCGACGACGTCGTGACCGGCGTACTCGGCATCCCGATGCCGCAGAAGCACCTGCTCGGGCTGCGGGCGTTCGACTCGTGGACGCACGAGCAGGACGTGCGCCGCGCGCTCCGCCGACCCGGCGGCTTCGACACGGAGGCGGCGACGCTCGCCCGGCGCCGGCTGCTGCTGGGGCTCGCCGCGCTGCCGTTCGAGGCGGGGCGGTCGGTCGTGTTCGAGACGGCCGATCAGCTGCCGTCGGTGGCGACGGTGACGTTCGGGCAGCAGTACGCCGAGGGCGACCGCGCGGACGCCGACGCGCGGATCACGCTGGACTTCGACACGTTCGTCCGGCTCGGCACCGGCCGCGCGCACTACCCGGACGTGACCGTGCGCATCGCGGGCGACCGGGCGTTCGCCGAGGACGTGCTCCGGGGGATGACGATCACGCCGTAGACTGGCGGCGAACGAGTCGGCCGGACGGTCGCGTCGGGGCCTCCGGGCCCCGCCGAGGAAAGTCCGGGCTCCACAGGGCAGGGTGGTCGGTAACACCGACCCGGGGTGACCCGCGGGACAGTGCCACAGAGAACAGACCGCGCCGGCGTTTCGGCGGCGGCGTAAGGGTGAAACGGTGGTGTAAGAGACCACCAGCGCCCCGGGTGACCGGGGCGGCTAGGCAAACCCCACCCGGAGCAAGGTCGAAAGGGTTCGTCGCGTGCTTCGGTGCGCGACGCGCCTGCGCAGGCGTTCGAGGGCGGCCCGCCCGAGCCTGCGGGTGGACCGCTAGAGGCCGTCGGCAACGCCGGCCCCAGATGGATGACCGTCGGCCCGGCGTTCGCGTCGGGTCAACAGAACCCGGCTTACAGGCCGGCTCGTTCGCCCCACCTCTCCGGAACGTGCTCGGAGATGCTGTTTCCGCAGGTCAGAGGCCCTTTGGCGGGTCCGACGTCATGTCGGCCCGTTGCCCCCTGTAGCGCTGAGTATCACAGATTCTGTGACATCGGTGTGACATCGACGTTCGCCAATCACTTACAGGCCGGGTCCCGGCGGCCGATCACATTCAGTGACGGTGACGGCGTGTAGTCGAGCGCCGTGTCGGCCCGTGCGCGTCGTCAGCGAGGCGTGCGCGACCGCCGCGTCGGCCGGTGCGAACCGGGCTAACGTACGTGCAGGAGGAGCGATGTCGTACGAGCGGATCAGCATCGACCACGCGAAGATGGACGGGCTGCCGTGCATTCGCGATCTGCGGATTCCGGTGAGCACGGTGATCGGGCAGCTCGCCGCGGGGCGCACGCACGCCGACATCCTGGCCGACTTCCCCGATCTCGAAGAGGCCGACATCGTGGCGGCGCTGGAGTACGCCGCGGCGGCGGTGCAGGAGCGTGAGCTGCCGCTGGCGGCGCACGGGTGAGGCTGCTCCTCGACGCGAACCTGTCGCACCGAATCGCTGTCCTTCTGCGCGCGCGTGGGGTTCGACGCGAGTCATGTGCGCGACTACGGGTGGCTCGACCCGTCTAATGACGGCGTACCGCAGGCCAAGCGGCGGCCCGGCTCAACGAACGCCCCGAGGGCCGGGCGGGGTCTAGAGGTCGATCACGTCGACGAGGTCGTGGATCGCCCGGAAGTCGGCGCCGTTGCGGGTGTAGAGCGGGAGTTCGGCGGCGCAGGCCGTTGCCGCGATGAGGAGGTCGACCGCCCGCGCGCCGCGCGCCTTGCGGCCGGCTGCGACGACGGCGGCGTAGATCCGTCCGTACGCCCGGGCGGCTTCCGCGTCGAAGGGGAGGGGGTCGAACGCTGCTTCGGCGCGTTGGAGCCGGTCCTGGCGGCGAGCACGTTCGTCGCTGTCGGTGGTGGCGTGGGGTCCGGCGGCGAGTTCGGCCATCGTGATCGCGCTGACCGCGACTTCGAGCGGAAGTCGTGCCGGGTCGATGTTCTCGAGGTCGATCACGACGGAGGTGTCGATGATCCCGCGCGGCGTGCGTACGGCGTCAGGCACGAGGAGCGGCATCCTGGGTGGCGACGGCGTCGAGATCGGCGCGGAACCTCTCGACGTCGATGCCGGGAGCGTGGCGGAAGAGGGCGACGGCTGTGTCGGCATGGACGAAGCGGTGCCGGCGTAGCGGTGTGAGCTCGCCGACCGGCACGCCGTTGCGCGTCACGACGAAGGTCTCGCCCTGGTCGAGTTGACGCATGATCTCGCCGCTCTCGTTGCGCAGCTCGCGCTGCGTGATCTCCCGAGACATGACGGCACTGTAGCACGTCGTGCTACAGTGCCGCGGCGACAGTCCGTACCGGCTGTCAATGCCGCTGGCAGGGAACGAAGCCCCCGGCTTACACGCCGGCTCGTTCGCCCCACCTCTCCGGACTGTGCTCGGAGAGGCGTTTCCGCAGGTCAGAGGCCCTTTTGCGGGTCAGCCCTCACCGGGGAGCGGCAACGGAGTCCAGCGCGACCGGCTCGCATCCCCACACCGGCTCTTCGGACAAGTCACTTCCCGGACCCGCCA
>DATLNJ010000129.1:0-5016 GCA_035536815.1 Frankiaceae bacterium | reverse complement strand
GGGCGGCCGGTGCTGGCGCTCGACCTGCGCCGGCTGAGCCGCACGGCCGACGCCGTCGCGGTCGCCGCCAAGGCGGTACGGGAGGCCCGGCTGGCGGGCGCCGTGCTGCTCGCCGCGCCGCTGGACGCCGTGGCCGACGAGACGCCGGCGGCGGTGCGGCTGCTCGCCGACGCCGCGGCCACCGTCGTGCTGGTCGGCACGGTCACGTGGGACCCGCTGTGGGGCAGCGACCAGCCGCTGCTGCTCGACGTCGAGCCGTTGCGCGCGACGCACCGCTCGCAGCTGTGGCGCGGGCTGCTGGCCGGCGACCTCGCCGGCGACCTCGACGCCGGGTCGGAGACGGCGCAGTTCGTGCTCTCGCCGGAACAGGTCGCGCGGGCGGCGCGGTCGGCGCGGCTGCGCGCGCTGGCCGCCGACGCGCCGGTTACGGTCGCCGACCTGCGCTACGGCGCCCGCGCGCAGAACGCCGTCGGCCTCGAACGCCTCGCCCGCCGCATCGCCCCCGCGGTCGGCTGGCGGGACCTCGTCCTGCCCGACCCGACCGTGGCGCGGCTGCGGGAGATCGCGTTGCGCGCCCGGCACCGCGCGCGGGTGCTCGACGAGTGGCGGATGCGGCCCGGCGGCGGGCGCGGGCGCGGCGTGACGGCGCTGTTCGCGGGCGACTCGGGCACCGGCAAGACGATGTCCGCCGAGGTCATCGCCGCCGACCTCGGCCTCGACCTCTACTCGGTCGACCTGTCCAGCGTCATCGACAAGTACGTCGGCGAGACCGAGAAGAACCTCGAACGCATCTTCAGCGAGGCGGCCGGCGTCAACGCCGTGCTGCTGTTCGACGAGGCGGACGCCATCTTCGGCAAACGCTCCGAGGTGCGCGACGCGCACGACCGCTACGCGAACATCGAGAGCGCGTACCTGCTGCAGCGGATGGAGTCGTTCGACGGGCTGGCGATCCTGGCGACGAACCTGCGCGCGAACCTCGACGAGGCGTTCACCCGCCGCCTCGATGTCATCGTGGACTTCCCGACGCCGGACGAGGAGCTGCGCCGGGCGCTGTGGGACCGCTGCCTCGGGGTCGTGCCGCGCTCCGGAGACCTCGATCTCGACTTCTGCGCGACGGCGTTCGAGCTCACCGGCGGCAACATCCGCTCCGCCGCGATCACGGCCGCGTATCTTGCCGCCGAGGAGGACCGCGCGCTCACGACGGCCGACCTCGTCACGGGGGTCTACCGCGAATACCGAAAGATGGGCAGGCTGACCCTCGAGGCGGAGTTCGGGCCGTACCACGCGCAGGTGCGCTGAGTGACGACGGGGACCGGGATGCGGGCGTGCGAGAACTGCGGACAGCAGAACGACGCGACCGCGGACTTCTGCGCCAACCCTGAGTGCCGCACGTTCCTGGGCTGGTCGACCGTGACCACCATGCCGCCGCCGCCTGGCCCGCCGCCGCCCGTCCCCGAGCCGGTCGCCGCGCCGGCGCAGCCGGTCGAGGAGGAGCCGCGGCCGCCGGTCGACCAGCGGGTCGGCTTCCGGGTCCGCCTGGACCCGCCCGAGGTCGCGGTCGAGCCCGGCGGTACCGCGACCGCCCGCCTCCTCGCCGAGAACACCGGCACCCGCGTCGAGCAGCTCGGCGTCACGCTGCACGGGCCGGCCGCGGCGTTCACGCAGGTGGCGCCGCCGGCGCTCGCGGTCTACCCGGGCACGACGGAGACGGCGGAGGTGACGTTCCGGCCGGCCCGGGGGCCGCAGCACCCGGCCGGTCCGGCGGCGCTGCGGGTCGAGGTGCGCTCGACCGTGCACCCGGACCTGGCCGCGGTGGCGAACGGCGTCGCGACCGTGGCGCCGTTCGTGGACGTCGCCGCCGAGCTGCAGCCCGAGGCGACCACCGGCCGCCGGCCCGGCCGGCACACGGTCGTGGTCGAGAACCGCGGCAACACCCCGGTCACCGTCGGCGTCGAGTTCGACGACCGGCAGCACGTCGTGGGCGCGTCGCCGGCGCAGGGCGGCGCGACCATCGCGCCGGGCGCGCGGGCGGCGGTGAGCACCTGGATCAGGGGGCCGCGGAAGGCGTTCGGGACGCGCTCATACCCGTTCGTCGCGGTCGTGACGCATGCCGGGGGAGTGCCGATCACGCTGGAGGGCGTCCGCCACCAGCGGCCGGGCTTCCGCTGGTGGCTCTGGCTGCTGTTGCTGTTCCTGCTGTGGGTGCTGGTGGGCATCGCCGGCGAAGTCGTCGCGACGTCGTCCAGCGTCGACGGCGCCGGCCGTCCCTTCGTGAGCGGGAGTTCGTATGCGGGCGTGTGAGACGTGCGGCCACCCCAACGCGCTCGACGCCGACTTCTGCGCGAACCAGCAGTGCCGCACGTTCCTCGGCTGGACCGGCGCGTCCGAACCGGTGACGCCCCCGCCGCCCCCTCCTCCGCCGCCGCCCCCGCCGCCGCCGCCGCCCCCGCCGCCACCCCCGCCGCCGCCGGACGAGCCCACCCAGGTGCTGGACACCGCGACGCAGCCGGTGGAGCAGACCAGGCCGCTAGGCCACGAGCAGCGGGCGGGCATCCGGTTACGGCTCGAGCCCCCGGACCTCACGGTCGAGCCGGGCGGCGCCGCGGTCGTCCGCGTCGTCGCGGAGAACACCGGGACCCGGGTCGAGCGGCTCGAGCTGCGCGTCGACGGCCCGGGTGGAGCGTTCGCCCGGGTCGAGCCGGCGACGCTGTCGGTCTACCCCGAGGCGACCGAGCAGGCGATCGTGACGTTCCGGCCGGCGCGCGGCCCGCAGCACGCGGCCGGCCCGGCGGCGTACCGCGTGGAGGCCCGCTCGGCGATCCACCCGGACGTCAGCGCCGCCGAGACCGGCGTCGTCACCGTGGGGCCGTACGTCGAGGTCACCGCCGAGCTGGAGCCACCGGTCAGCCGCGGCCGCCAGCCGAGCCGGCACGCGGTGCTCGTCGCGAACAACGGCAACACCGACGCCGACGTGCAGGTGGAGCTGCAGGACCGCGACGGGGTGCTCGCGTTCACGCCCGCCGAGGCTGCGGTCGCCGTACCGGCGGGCGCGAGCGTGCCGGTGCCGACCGCGGTCGGCGGGCCGCGCAAGGTGTTCGGACGCGTGCGGGCGCACCAGTTCACGGCTGTGGTCACGCCGCCGCGCGGGCAGCCGGTCGTCACCCTCAACGGCGTCCGCCACCAGCGCCCGCTGCTCCCGTGGTGGCTCCCGGTCGCCGCCATGCTGCTCCTCGTCGCGGCCGCGCTCGTCATCCCGCGCATCGGACAGGCGCGGGTGCCGAAGGTCGAGCGGCTCCCTGCCGCCGAGGCGCGGACCAGGCTCGAGGACGCCGGCTACGCCGTCCGCATCGCCCGCCGCACTGACCCCGTGCTCGCCGCGGGGCTGGCGATCGACACCGTTCCCGGTGCGGGCGAGACCGCGAAGAAGGGCACCCAGGTCACGCTGTTCGTCTCGAACGGCGTCTGCGCCGGCGACGACTGCCCCGTCACGGTCCCGGTCCTGCAGAACATGACCCTCGCCGAGGCGAAGAAGGCGCTGGCGGAGGCGGGGCTGCGGTTCGCGCGGCAGGTCGTCGTACCCAGCGAGACCATCGGCAAGGGCCGCATCGTCGGCAGCGAGCCCGCCGCGGCGACCTCGCTGCGCCGGAACAGCGACGTCGTGCTCACGGTGTCCAGCGGCCCGGTGCAGCGCGACGTGATCGTGCCGGACGTCGCGGGTCTCGAGGAGGCCGCCGCGGTCAGCGCGCTCACCAGCGCGCGGCTGCAGATCGTCAAGGAACGGCGTGCCGACGCCACCAAGCCGGCCGGTGTCGTGCTCGGCACCGACCCCCCGGGCAACGCGAAGGTGAAGGAGAACAGCCGGGTCAAGCTCTTCATCTCGAGCGGCCCGCGCGTGGCGGCCAGGGACGAGGACTTCCTGATCTTCCCCGGCGGCGTCTACGACTTCGACGCGAACCGCGAGGGCGACGAGTCCGCCGCAGACCTGCTGTACCAGGAGGGGCAGCTGTTCGGGACGGAGGGCGTGCTGCTCCGGCTGACCGACCCGGGTACGCCGGCGACGTTCGAGGCATGCCGAGAGGTCGAGCTGCGCACCGACGCGGTCCCGGCCGGCCAGCTCGCCGAGAACCGCGTGCTCTGCGTGCAGACGCGGGCGCGCCGGCTGGCCGTCGTCCGGATCAAGGGCGGGGGCGGCGGGTCGGGCGAGTTCGCCGCGGCGTTCACGTCGTACGTGCTGCCGCCGCCGTAGTTGCCCGAAAGGGCAGGCGGCGTTGCCCGATCGGCTGCCCGCGCGGGCCTCGCGCGGACCCACCCGAGTACGCGACGGTGCGGTCGCCGCCGCCCGAGGGGAGCTGCCATGCGCGCTCACGACCACGACCCGTCGCACGACGACGACCTGCGGCCCAAGGGCGCGCGGCTCGACCCGCCGGAGTCGGACGCGCGGCTGCGCGCGGCGCTGTCCGGGCGGCTCGACGTCGCGACCCCGGACAGCGTGCTTCGGCTGCAACGCGCCGCGGGCAACGCGGGTGCCGCGTCGTTGATGGGCGACGCCCCGCCGGTGCACGACGTCGTCGCGTCCGGCGGGCAGGCGCTCGACCCGGACACACGGGCCGACATGGAGGGCCGCCTCGGCCACGACTTCGGCGACGTCCGGGTGCACACCGACGACAAGGCGCACGCGTCCGCGCAGTCCGTCAACGCCCGCGCGTACACCGCCGGCTCGCACGTCGTGTTCCAGCGCTCGCAGTACGACCCGTCCTCCGACGCGGGGCGGATGACGCTCGCGCACGAGCTGACGCACGTTGTGCAGCAGCGCAACGGCCCCGTCGACGGCACCGACACGGGCGGCGGCGTGCGGGTCAGCGACCCGTCCGACCGGTTCGAGCGCGAGGCCGTAGCTACCGCCGAACGCGCCGTGGCCGGGCCGGCTCCGGTCGCCGCCGCGCCCGCCGCCGCGCTGGCCGCCGCCGCGCCGGCCGCCGTCCAGCGGCTGGAGGACGACGGCGCGCCGCCGCCGAC
>DATLNJ010000128.1:0-18028 GCA_035536815.1 Frankiaceae bacterium | reverse complement strand
GAGGTTGTCGTTGGCCGTGGTCGCGAGGGTGACCGGAGGGGCGGTCGTCGCGGTCGACAGCTTGATCAGCGCGGCGTCGTGCGCCATGGAGCTGTCGTCGTACTGCGGGTGCACGTAGATCGCGCTCGCGGTGATGACCTGGCCCTGGGACGTGTTGCCGAGGTTGGTCCGGCCGGTGACGACCTTGACGCCGCTCGGCCGCTTGACCTCGCCGACCATGCAGTGCGCCGCGGTGAGGACCCAGCCGCTCGCGATCACGGAGCCGCCGCAGTACTGGAAGCCACTGGCGTCGGTGATCGCGGCCATGAAGGGGAACTGCCCTTCGCTGGCGGCGGAGCCGTTGACGATGGCGTCGGACGGCGTGATCGACGCGGCCATGGCCGCCGCGGCGGCGGTCGTGACGAGAAGTCGGCGGAACGTCATGCGGACGTGTCCTTTCGGTAAGGGAGGGTGCGAGGGGCGACCTTGTAGTAGTGGATCAACGTCCGAACCGGGCGAATTGTTGCGGTCCCGAGGGTGACAAGTCCCTGTCGGTCGCGTTCTGCGGCACACTGGCCGCCGTGTCCCCGATCAGTGGTTATGCCCCGGTTCCCGGGCCGGTAAACCGGGAGTCGTTCTTCGAGGCCCAGGCGCGCAACCGGCGGGCCAGCTGGTGGTTCACTGCGTTGTCCGCGCTGGCGATCGGGCTGATGGGCATCCCCCTCAGCGCGGTCATCTCACCACTGCTCTACGCGCTCGCCATCGTCGCGCTCGACCTGGTCAACTTCGTCGTCCCGACGCCTGACCTGCTGCGCGGGATCGCCGAGTCGGAGGGGCCCACGGGGACGTGGCCGCCGGAGCTGATCGCGGTGGTCGTGGCCGCGATCGTCGTGCCGGGGTCGGTCGTGCTGCTGCTGTCGTGGCTGGCGTTGCGGCGGATGTTCGGCCGGGCCGGCTCGGGTGCGACGGTGCTCGCGCTCGGCGCCCGCGAGCCGCGCGCGGACGACATCGAGGAACGCCAGCTCGCGAACGTCGTCGCGGAGATGGCCGCCGCCGCGGGCGTCCCGCCGCCTGCCGTCGCGATCCTCGACTCGCCGGTCCCCAACGCCGCCGCCGTCGGCTCGCGACTCGACGACTGCACGGTCGTCGTCACGACCGGGCTGCTCGCCGAGCTGGACCGCGAGGAGACGCAGGGCGTCATCGCGCACGTCGTCGGCTCGGTCGGCAACGGCGACCTGCGCATCGGCGCCACCATCACGTCGGTGTTCCAGACGCTCGGGCTGGTCGGGTCGGTGCTGCGTGCCCCGACCGAGCGGGGGCCGCGCAAGACGCTGCGGGCGTTCCTCCGCTACGTCTTCCGGCGCCGCGCCGACGAACGCGCCGCGGTCGCCGAGCTGCTCGCGAAGGCGGCCACGGACAGCGACCCCGACTACGTGGACGCGGACCCGAGCGGCTTCAAGGCGGTGCTCACGCTGCCGTTCCTCGTGGCCGGTGCCGCGTTCTCGATGACGTCGATGATCTTCGGCTGGATGGTCGTCAACCCGTTCCTGCGCCGGGCCTGGCGGTCCCGCCGGCACCTCGCCGACGCGGCCGCCGTCCAGCTCACCCGCAACCCCGACGGGCTGGGCCGCGCGCTGACGAAGCTTGCCGAACGCGGCGGCGTCGTGCCCGGCACGGAGTGGACGGCGCACCTGTTCGCCGTCGGCGCGGCCGAGCCGACGGCGGGCGACGACGGGTCCACGCCGATGCCGACGTTCCAGCCGCGGGTGCGCGACCGCATCGACCGGCTGCGCGCGATGGGGTCGAGCGTGGACGCGCTCCCGCGGCAGACGTACTCGCGCGGCCAGCGGCTCGCGCTCGCGGCCGTCGTCACGGTGACGTCGCCGTGCTGGCTGCCGATGATGGCGCTCCTGCTGTCGACCGCGCTGATCCTCACGGCGGTCAGCCTGGCGATCGACTCGCTGTTCCTCGCGCCGGCCGTCGCGCTCGTCCACGTCGGGCTGCGCAGCCTGGCCGGCGGCTAGCGCCTACGGCACCGGCGGCGCGTCCGGGTCGACGACGTCGGCCTTCGCGGCGACCGCGACGAGCACCGCCGCCGCGATGATCGCGACGCCGCCGAGCAGCTGCAGCGGCCGGATGCTCTCGCCGAGCACGAGCGCGGCCAGTGCCACCGCCACGAACGCCTCGAGCGTCATCACCACCGCGGCCGCGCCGGCCGCGAGGTGGGCCAGCGCGGTGTACAGCAGCGCGAACGCCACCGCCGTCGCGACGCCGTTGAGGACGAGCGGCGCGACGTCGCTCGCCGGCACGCGCAGCTGCCCGAGGAACAGCCCCGTGGTGAGCAGCGAGACGCCCGCGCCGCCGGCGACGTACGCGCCCACGACAGCCGGCTCGCTGCGCCGGATCAGGTGCTGCGACAGCAGCATGTAGACCGAGAACGACGTCGCCGCCGCGAGCGCGAACCCGACGCCCGCCGCCGAGATGGAGACCCGATCGCCGGTCACGACGACGAGCACCGCGCCGAGTGTGGACAGCACGACGACGGCGAACGCCACCAGCTTCGGCGGCCGCAGCCGCAGCGCCACCTCCAGCAGCGTCACGATCGCCGGGTACGCGTAGAACAGCAGCGCCACCGCGGCGGCCGAGCCGCGTTGCAGCGCGAGGTAGAAGAGCGCGGCCTCGCCGGCGTACCCGACGAAGCCGAGCAGCAACGCCCGTACCCGTTCGCCGCGTTGGGGGACCAACGACGCGCGGCGCACCAGCAGGAACACCGTCAGCACCACCGCCGCGATGCTGAACCGCACACCGAGCGCCGCCGTCACCGGCAGGCCGCTCTTGGCGATGCCGCGCTGCACGACGATGGTCACGCCGAACGCCGTCGCGCTGCCGGTCGCCGCGAGCACGCCCTTCGCCGGGCGGGCCGCCAGGACGCGGGTCCGCAGCTCCGCCGCCGTCACGCGGTCGAGAGGATCTGGAACGACTCGGCCAGCCGGCCCTCCGCCAGCCCGGCCGCGCGCGCGTTGGCCGACAGCCACCCGCGCAGCATCGCGTCGAGCTCGCCCGGCACGCCGGGGAGCTGGCTGACGTGGCAGCGCAACGCCGCCAGCTTCCGGTCGTACACGTCGGTCACGTCCACGACGTGCGCGGCGTGCGGCGACGCCATCAGCCATGTCTCCGGCACCGTCCACGCCTCGACGTCGGCGAGGTCCGGGTGGGCGAACGGGTTGCGCGAGTCCGGGTACACGGCGCACAGCGCGGCCTCGCCGGTCGCGAGGTGGTCGGGGTGCGAGGCGTAGATGCGGTCGTAGTTGCGCTCGGGGCTCTGCGTGAGGACGCGCTGCGGGCGCACCTCGCGGATGACCCGGCTGATGTCGCGGCGCAGCTCGATGCTGACCGTGAGCCGGCCGTCCGGGTAGCCGAGGAAGCGCACGTCGGTGACGCCGACCTCGGCGGCGGCCGCGCGCTGCTCGGCCTGCCGGATACCGGCGATCTCGGCCCGCGGCACGGCCGGGTCGAACCCGCCCGCGTCGCCGTCCGTCACGACGCAGTACGTCACCGCGACCCCGGCCGCGGTCCACGTCGCCACGGTCCCCCCGGCGCCGAAGTCGACGTCGTCCGGATGGGCGGTGACGACCAGCACGCGTTCGATGTCGGCGTCCTCCAGCACAGTGCCTCCCTTCGTGCCACATCCTGCAACGCCGCCGCGACCACATGCTTCCCTGGCCCGTTCCGGCCACGGAAAGTCACCACGACGGGCCATGCCGCCGGTGCCCGGCTTTCCCTACCTTTGACGGAGAACACGGGGGTCGGGACGTTCGGCCCTGCCGAAGGGGAGACGGTGCGGATGACTGGCGGAGCGCGCGGGGTCGAACGCGCCGCGCGGTTCGAGACGTCCATGGCCGCGGTCCGCGCGGTCTCGGCGCTCACCGCCGCGGTCCTGCTCGGCACCGGCGGGGTCGTCACGGTGTCCGGCGGCCGCGCCGACCTCACCGGGCCGCTGCTACTCAACGGCGCCGTCGCGCTCGCCTCCGGCGTCATCGCCGCGATCGCCTGGCGGCTGCGCTCGCCCGCGGCGTTCGGCCGGCTGGGGGTGGCGGTGACGGCGTTCGACGTCGCGATGTTCGCGACGTACGCGGTGGCGTTCCACGACCTGCGCGGCAGCCGCAACCTGCTCGGCGCGTTCGTGCTGGTCGAGGCGGCGCTGCGGTTCGGCCCGCTGGGCACGTTCGCGGTCGCGGCCGTGGTCGACGCGGTCGTGCTGCGCTGGCCGCCGTACGACGCGGCGGCGCGCACCCCCACCGTCTCCAGCACGGTCGTCGCGACCGTGCTCATCTGCGCCGGCGTGCAGCTCGTCGGGTGGCTGGTGCGGCGGCAGTCGAAGCAGGAGGAGCACGGCCTGCAACGGCTCTTCGACGCGTTCTCCTACGCCTCCATCGGCCTCGCCGTCGTGGACGGCGCGCGCGGCCTGGTCGAGGTCGCCAACCCGTCGCTGGCGGCGTTGCTGGGCGAGGAGGCCGAGGCGCTGCACGGGGTGCCGTTCGTGGACCTCGTGGAGCCGGCCGCCCGGATCGAGCTGGAACGCCTCGCCGGCGAGGTGCGCGCGGGGCGGTGCGCGGGCGCGCGGTTCGAGGCGCGGGTGCGGCAGGCGGACGGTCGCGGCCGGTGGGCGCTGGTCGCGATCTCGCGCGCCTCGGTCGAGGACGGAGACCGCTTGGTCGTGCAGGTCGAGGACATCCACGACCGCAAGACGATCGAGGCCGAGCTGGCGCACCAGGCGACGCACGACCTGCTCACCGGCCTGCCGAACCGCGCGCAGCTGCTCGACCTGATGGCCGCGACGTTCGAGGCTCGCGAGCCGGTCGCGGTGCTGTTCGTCGACCTCGACCGGTTCAAGTGGGTCAACGACTCCCTCGGCCACGAGGCGGGCGACCTGCTCCTGGTCGACGTGGCGGACCGGCTGCGCCGGCTGCTCCGGCCCGGCGACGTCGTCGCCCGCCTCGGCGGCGACGAGTTCGTCGTGCTCGCGCACGGCGTGCGGTACCCGTCCACCGCGGTCGCGCTCGCCGACCGGGTGTCGGAGGCGCTGCGCCAGCCGGTGCTGCTGCCCGGTGACCGCGAGTCGTACGCCTCCGCCTCGATCGGCATCGCGATCGCGAGCGCCGAGGACCAGCCGGAGACACTGCTGCGCGACGCGGACACCGCGATGTACCAGGCGAAGGCGGCCGGCGGCGCGACGCACGCGCTGTTCACGCCGTCGATGCGCGCGGCCACCGTCCGCCACCACGAGCTGGAGGCGGCGCTGCGCCGCGCGGTCCGCGCGGGCGAGCTGTCGCTGGCGTACCAGCCGGAGGTCCGGCTCTCCGACGGGAGCGTGCGGGCGTTCGAGGCACTGGTGCGCTGGAACGACGCCGTGTGGGGCTCGGTGCCGCCCGGCGAGTTCGTGCCGATCGCCGAGGAGAGTGACCTGATCCTCGAGCTCGGCGTCTGGGTGCTGCGCCACGCGCTCGCCGACGCGGCGTCGTGGCCGTTGCTCGCCGACGGGACGCGGGCGACGTTGGCGGTCAACGTCTCGCGCCGCCAGCTCGCGCAGCCTGGCTTCCCCGCGGTCGTCGCCGGGCTGCTCGCCGAGGCGGGCCTGCCGGCGTCGTCGGTCGTCCTTGAGGTCACCGAGACGGCGCTGACGCAGAACGTCGAGTCGGTGGTTGCCGCGCTGCACGAGCTGCGCCACCTCGGCGTCGCCATCGCCATCGACGACTTCGGCACCGGACACGCCTCGCTGACCTACCTCACCCGGCTGCCGGTCGACTGGCTCAAGGTGGACCGGACGTTCGTCTCCGGGCTGGGCCAGGACGACCGGAGCGCGGCGATCGTCGGCGCGGTCGCCGCGATGGCGCGGGCGTTCGGGCTGCAGGTCGTCGCCGAGGGGGTCGAGGACGACGCGCAGCTGTCCGCGCTGCGCCGGCTCGACGTGGACCTCGCGCAGGGCTACTACTTCTCCCGGCCGGTGCCGCAGGCGTACGTGCCAGGGCTGATCAGACCGCAGGGGATGGCGGCGGTCCCCGGCCCGCGCGCACCGGCCGAGGCGGACCCCGTGCCGGCCCGGCGGCCGCTGCCCGCGGCGCCCGCATCGTCGCGGTACCGGCTGCTGCTCGACCTCGCCCGCGACATGACCGGCGGCCAGGACCTGACCGCCGTGCTGGACCGGACGTTCGCCGCGCTGCGGCAGGTCGTGGACTTCACCGGCGGCTCGGTGCAGCTCATCGACGAGACCGACCACCTGCGGCTCGCCGCGACCGACCCGCCGGCCACGCCCGAGGCGATGGCGATGCGGGTGCCGCTCGGGCAGGGCGTAGGCGGCACGATCGCCGTCACCGGCGAGCCGCGATACCTGCCGGACATCGGCGCGGACGCCGCGGTCACCGACGAGCGCCGCCGCAAGAGCGTGTCGCGCGGCGTGCGGTCGTGGTTCGGGGTGCCGTTGATCGCCGAGGGCCGGATCATCGGCCTGCTGCAGATCGACTCGGTGCAGCCGGACGCGTGGGACGAGGCCGACCGGTTCGTGGTGCTGGCGTTCACGCCGATCGTGGCGACAGCGGTCCAGCACGCGGTCGACCGCCGCCCTCGGTTGCGCCTCGCGGAGTAGTTGCGCCCGGGGCGCGGTGCGGCGAGGTGGCGACCGCCAACGACATGAGCCATGACATCCTCCGCGCCCGTCGCCAATGTGTCGAGGCACAAAAATGTGTCGCGGGAGTAGTGGCCGCGGCGGTGACCGCGGGCTTTTATGGCGGCTTCGCGTCGCATTTTCCAGCCCGAGGGGTCCGTGATGCGCGGTCGCAGTCTTTTCGTCGTTCTCATGTCCGTTGCGCTGGTGTTGGCGTCGAATGCCCCAGTCCTCGCGGCGCCACCATGGGCGACGGCGGAAGCCAACGCGGCGGCGTCGCGGCTGACGGCGCCGAAGCCGACGACCGCTGATCTCGCTGTGCCACGTGCGGCGACGGCCGACGCGCCGCAGTCGCTGACCGCCGCGCCGCGGGCGCAGAAGCGGCCCGCGCCCGAGCGGCCGACGCGATTCACCGAGACGTCGAAGAGCGTCGTCAACGCGGACGGCACGACGACGACCACGCTGTACTCGCGGCCGGCGTTCCGGCGGGAGGGTGCACGGTGGCTGCCGATCGAGCCACGCCTGCGCGGGTCGTCCGACGACGCGGCGCCGTTCGAGGTGACGGGTGGTGCGGTACCCGTACGCATCGGCACGGGTCGGCGACCCCTGCTCGAGCTCGGTTACCGCGGCGGGGCGGTCACGCTCGCACCCACGTCGTTCCGCACCGTCGGCACCGGCGTCCGCGGTGGCGGCCGGGTTCGCTTCACGACAACCGCCGCGGACACCGACGTGACCATCCAGCCGGTCGCATCGGGACTCCGCGTCGCGCAGGTGATCCGGTCCTCGAAGTCGCCCACGCGGTTTCGGTATCGCCTTTCTGACCCGGGCGGCGTGCTTGGGGACCTCGTCGAGGAACGCGACGGCAGCTTCCGGTTCACCGGACCTTCGGACGGTCAGGGGCTGCGGATCGAGGCGCCGTTCGCCTACGAGCTCGGTGCAACGCCCGCGACGCCGTTCACGCCAGGGAGCGCGCACCACACGATCGTGAAACGCGGTGACGGCTACGACATCGAGGAGTGGGTCGACGCGGGGTGGCTCGCGCGTCACAGGTTCCCGATCGTTCTCGACCCCTCGATCACGCTGACCGGTCCGAGCGGGAACACCGACTGCCACATCGCGAGCAGCACGTCCGCGGGTAACACGTACTGCGGGGGGACGTACGTGGAGGTCGGTGCAGGGACGTCCGGCGTCGTCCGCCGCCCGCTACTCCAATTCCCGTACGACGCGATCCCGGCCGGCAGCACGATCTCGGCCGCGACGCTGAACCTCGGGTTCGCCTCGGGCACCGCCGGGACGGCCACCTCTGCGACGGTCGGCGCGCTCCGAGTGAAGGCAGGCGAGCTATGGACCTCGCCGAACTGGGCGTATCGGATCCCCAGTACCTCCACAGCGTGGAGTGCTGCCGGTGGTGGCTTCGCCAGCCCATCGGTGTCTACCCGGTCGGTATCGGCGTCGACGACCGCGAACACCCGGCTGACGTGGGACGTCACGTCGGTGGTCACCACGCAGTTCCCGACGACCCCGAACGGCCAGAACCCCGGGATCCTGCTCAAGGTCGCGCAGGAGGCCGAGAGCGTCCTTCTCCGCTTCCACTCGGTCGAGCACACGACGGCGTCGCACCGGCCGCAGCTCGCGGTGACCTACACGGCGCCGGCGGCCCCGGTAGCTTCGGCGTCCGCGGGTGACACGGCCGCGCGCGTCACGTGGACGCCCGGGACCGACAACGGGTCGCGCACCGGGTTCCTCGTACGGGCGTACCGGGCCGACACTGGCGCCGTCGCCGCGACCGTGGGCGTCGGCCCGACCGACACCGTTGCCGACATCACCGGGCTCGCCAACCTGACCGGCTACTACTTCGGCGTGCGCGCGACGTACCCGGATTCGGAGGAAGGGGCGGAGGGGCTGACGGCCACGGTGACGCCGCATGCCGCACCGCAAGTCGCATCGGCGATCGAGACCGCGGGTCGGTCGGTCGGGTTCGGCACTGCTTACGCCGCGGGCGACGAGCTGGAGCTGAAGGTCACCGTTACGAACCGCGACACCGTCACCGCGCCCATCTCGTTGTCGGCGGAGCTCCCGACGACCTCCGCGAGCGGCTCCGTCGAGATCAACGGGCAGTCGTGCTCCGCGCCGGTCACCTGCACCTTCGCCGCGAACGGAACCGGTGGGCGGCACCGGCTCTCCGTGACCGGCCTGTCTCTCGCCGCCGGCGCCGGCGCCATCGTCACTGTCGACTTCGTGCCCGACATCAGCGCCCGCAACTGCCTGACGGCGTCCATCGCGCCCGGCGCGATCGTCGCCACCAACACCACAGACGGATCGAGCTCCATCTCCAACGGTTCTCCGACGGCCCCCGTGCCGTTGCACGTGTGCGACAGCGGTCTCGGGTTCGAGAACTGGTGGTCGTACGAGGACCTCGCGGTGGGTGGTGCCGGACGAGCCGCCGTCAACATCGGCACCGGCAACCTCGTGCTGCAGCAGACCGACACCACGCCCGTCCAGATCCACGGCCGGCTCGCACTGCTGACGCGTCGTACATACAACTCGCAGGATGCGGGGCTTCGGACACTTCCCGGCTCCGTCGGCGATGGCTGGACGCTGAACCTCGGCGATGTGGGTGAGGTGACCGGCACGCTGACCGCCGGCTCGGCACTCGTGGTCCCGCCGCTGAGCGCCGTCATCGCGAATCCCGGTCCGCTCACGCTGGTCGACAGGGACGGCACGCGCCACCGATTCTCGGCGACGAAGCTCACTCCCGTAGCGCCTGCAGTGACCGGCCTGGCAGCGGCCGGCGCGCCGTTGTCGGCTGCCGCGCCGACGGGCCAGGCGTTGTGCGTCGACGCGAGCTACCAGCCGCCGCCCGGCGTCCAGCTCTCGGTGTGGCGGTACGTCATCAGTTCCGGGAGCAGCTGCGCGACGTCCAACTCGTTCACGCTCGGGGGCTTTGTTTCCCTGCGGCCGGACCGGCTACGCGCCGAGTACAACGCGCTCGGGCGGCTCACTGCGCTGCTCGACGGCGCTGGCAATCAGGTTGACTACGCGTACGACGTGGCCGGGCGCCTCATCACGATCACGGAGAAGCTGCGCGGTGCGGGGACGCCACGACGAGTTACGCTGGAGCACCGCGCGACCGTCAGCACGGACGCCTGCGCAGGTTCGCCGTGGCAGGTAAGGATCATCGATCCTGCGGCGCGCGCGACGGCCTATTGCCTGAGCGCTGAGCCGGCGACGAGTGTCGCGCTGTCCTACCTCGACCGCGTCGTGAACCCCGACGGGTCGGTCATCAGGTACACCTACCAGGGCGTCACGCCCGCCGGCGGCACCGGCCCCGCGTCCTGCACGGGCGCCGAGAGCGGCCAGCTCTGCTCCGTGTCCAACCAGCGGTCCGCGGCAGCGACCGCGAGCACGACGTTCACCTACACGTCCGCGACTGGCGACGGCGGCGGCTACCCGTACGTCGGTTCCGTGACGAACCGCGCCGGTGACCAGACGACGTACACGTACGACTTCAACGCGTCACCCGCGCTCGTCGACTCGGACCGAGGCAACCACCGCACGCGCTACACCGCGATCGACGCCTACGGCCGGGTCGGCGAAGTCCAGCAGGGGACCGCTGACGCGACGGTCGGCGTGAAGATGCTGCGGAACATCGTCTACGCGTGGGACACGACCGGCACCGGCGCGCGGCGCTGCCGCCAGGGCGATGACCAGAAGCTCCACCACGAGATGTGCGCCGTGACGCGCAAGGCCGTGGCCGTGTCGGAGCCGTACAAGAGCAACTTCCCGACACCGCCGGACGAGGTCACGGAGTACCTGTACAACGCCGAGGGTCAGCCGCTGCGGGTGCGCCAGGACAGCAACGGGGCGGCGGCAGGTGGCGCCATTGACACGACGTACGGCTACTGGGCGCAGTACGTCAACGCCCTCGGTCAGATCAGCTGTTACCAGGACGCGGTCACCGGTCTGTCGGCGGTCACCGCGAGCGCCCCCGCCAGCTGCGGGTCGGTCACGAACTCGAACGCCGGCCGTGGTGTCAACACGCTCTTCGTCCTGTCCGACCGCACGCAGATGCTGACGCCGCGCGGCAACCTGGTGTCGCCCAACTACGACCTCTCGATCAATCCGTACCGCAGCACGTTCCACCCGGACAACGACAGCGGCGTAGCGCCGAACGTCACCACTTCCGGAATCTGCGGCGACGCCCCCGACGCGAACTCCGGGCTGCTGTGCCAGCACTCGAGTCCGTTGGAGGACGAGTACCTCGGCGTCGAGCTCTTCAGGTACGACGGCTACGGCCAGCTCATCCGGTGGACGGATAGAGGCGCCGTCGCCACGCGGTACTGGTACGCCGACGACGCGGACCGTGACCTCTCGGGCACCACCCCCGCAGGAGGCTGGTTGCAGCGGGTGGACGACCCGACCGGCTGGCCCGAGCCGGCGGCCCGGACCTACGCGGCATTCGCCTACGACGCCGCGGGCAACGTGGTCCGCACTTGGGACCGCAACGCGACCAAGGCCGCCGAGGAGGCAGCGACAGCCGCCGGCACGACGATCAGCATCGACGACTACAGCAGCCGGACTGCGCCCCCGAGCCTCGCGTACCGCGAAATGCTGTACGCGCCACTGCCCGACGCGGGCGCCACGTCGTACTCGCGGCCATGGCGGTATCTCGCCAGCGAGTCCGACTCCCTCGTCACGAGTGGAGTCCGCGCCGAGAACCGCACGACCTACACGTCCGACTACAACGGCAACCCGCTCAGTGTCACCCCGCCGCGCGGCAACAGCGGCTTCAGCGCGACCGGCTCAGGCATCGCCACGTCGGTCTACACCACGGACTACACGTACGACGCGATGGACCGGCTGACAAAGGTGCAACGGCCGGCCGAGTCGGGATCGACGGACCGCGCCACCGTGGCGTTCTTCTACGACCAGTTCGGGAACGTCGACTACGAGACGGGGCCGCTGGGGCAGGTCGTCGACCACGTGTACGACGACGTCAACCGCCCCCGGTTCGACTACGTCAAGCGCGGCGGCACCGACGCCACTCTGAAGGCGAGGTCGACGGGGTGCGACTCCGCGGCGAGCTGGCCGGCGCCGGCGCCGGCGCCGGCGCCGATAGCCGCCGACGACCTCGTCTGCCGAACGCCCGTCGTGGACCACGACGGACGAGACGTCGCCTACCAGACGACCCGCACCGGCAACCTGAACGCGTTCACCGTGGTGGACGGCGCGCGGCGGGTCACCGCGACGGTGGACGAGCGGGTGCACAAGGACGCGTCGTCGCCCGGCGAATGGCTCTGGAACAGGTTCGTCCACGACGCCGACGGCAACGTCATCCGGGCGTGCTCGCCGCGGGACACGGCCGAGGGCGGTGACACGACGTGTGCGGCGCCGGTCGTCTACGGGGTCGAGATGACGTACGACGCGTCGGGCGACATGCGCACAGAAACGACGCGCCGTGACGCGACCACCCAGTACCAGACCGTCTACCAGTACGACTACAACAACCAGATCACCTTCGTCACCCACCCGAACGGTGCCGAGACCGACTACACGTACGACCTCCGCGGCCGCCTCAGCTGTGTGGCTCGCACGCGCGACGCGGCGACGTGGGTTCGCAAGTGGTACCAGTACGACTACGTGGGCAACAAGACCAGCGAGTCGCGCTTCGATGCGACTGCCTGTCCGACGCCGAGCGCACCGCCTTCGGGCGGGACCGTCACCAAGTACACGTACGACACGAGCAACCGGCTGACCGAGGTCGTCGACGCCGAGGGCGGGAACCTCGCGGCGTCCGGTGGCAGCGACGCACGGACGCGGTACGAATACGACGCCGACGGAAACGTCATCACCACCTACGCGCCGCGCGCGTTCGCCAACGGTTCTACACCGAGTGGTGCGTACGCGACCCGGACCGAGTACGACCGCGCCGGCCGGCCGGTCGCTCGGTTCACGCCGCGGACCGACCCCGCTACGCCCCCACCGGCGCTTCAGGACGCCGCGCTGGAGCCCGTGACGACGCAGGATGACGAGTGCCCGACCGACCCGCGCTATCCCGCCAACACGCGGGTGTGTGTCACGAGGACCGGCTACGACCTGGCCGGGCGCGTGCTCCGCACCTGGTTCCCCACCGCGGGTGGGTCGACCACGTCGCCGCGGCACCTGACGTACGAGTACACGACCGACGGGCTGCTCTGGAAGACGATCGCGCCGGCTCCGCACGGAAGCGGCGCCACATCCGCGACCACCACGCGGTACTACGACTCGCTCGCGCGGCCGGTGGTGACGCTTGACGCGGCCGGCGCGACGACGACGACGTCATACACCGGCGACGGTCTGGTCGCTGAGGTGATTGCTCCGGCGAACGGTGCGCTCACCCACAAGACGTCCGTCACGTACGACACGAACGGGAACCTGCGAACGCACACGGCGCCGTCGGGCTTGGTCACATCGAACACCTTCTACGCCGACGACCTGCTTCAGAAGTCGTGGACGCCGAACGACCGCGCAGCGACTGCGACGACGTCCGCGTACGACCCCGCGGGGGACGTCCGTAGCTACGTCTACGACGCGGTCGGCAACGTCACCAAGGTTCACAGCCCGGCGGCGAACGCGGCGGGTACCCCGCACGCGGACGCGACGGCGAGCGTCAACGTCCCCACGGTGAACACCTACACCCGCGACAACCTGCTCCTGACCACTGTCGCGCCGGTCTCCCCAGACGGGAAGACGAAGCTGCGCCGGACGACGTACAGCTACGAGCTCGACGGCCAGCAGAAGGAGCAGCGCGTCGAGTACGTGCAGGACACCGCAGCCAACGTGGGCTCGTACACCGTCATCAGCGGCACTCCCGACGTGCAGCAGCTCGAGTACTACCCGAACGACCGCCTCAAGCGGCGCACCGGGACCGGTGCGGGTGTCACGTCGACGGTTGAGTACAAGTACGACCTCGACGGCAACCTCCTCTCCGCGGACACCGGGACCGCCGCCGACCTGGTGACGGCGGCGTACTACCCGGACGGGCTGGTCGCGCGCGCGGACGCGGGCTCGCGGCGGACCGCGTACCTGTACGACGGCGGTGGGCGCGTCGCCGCCCGCGCCGACGCCGCGCTGGTCAACGGCGCGCCGGGGACGTACTTGACGACGGCGTACACGTACGACGACGCCGGGCTTCCAGTGCGGATGCGTGCACCGGACGCAGTCACCACGGGCACCGTCAACGGGCCGAAGGGCGAGACGACGTGGCAGTACGACGTCGCCGGCCGCGCCACGTCCATGACGGCTCCGAACGACGCCGTCACGGGATACACGTGGTCCGCCGACGGGACGCTCCAGTCCCAGTCGACCGCGAAGAGCGCCACCGACCCGATCCTCCTCGCGGCGTGGAACTACACCTACGACAGCGGGTACCGCGTCAAGACGGCGCAGTACTCCGGGAAGGACGCCGGCGGAGCCGTCGCGGCGACGACGGCGACTTACGGCTACAGCCGAGCCGGGCGCATCCAGAGTTTCCAGCTCGGATCGGGTGACGTCCAGTACTACGAGTGGGACCACAACGGCAATCGAACCTGCGCCGGCGACGGCTGTGGGCACGACTCCACCCCGGCGTCGCTCATCGCCCCGAAGACGACGTTCTCGTACAACGCCGACGACTCGATCGCGACGGAGACGCGACCAGGGGCTGCGGCGCGCACCTACGCGTACGCGCGGCCGTTCGGCGGGATGAGCGGCGACGGCTGCAACACGATGTCGTACGACGGCTTCTTCCGCTTGTCGTCGTCGACCCAGACGACAACGGGCGGCACGGGGCAGTGCCCCACGACGGCGGTTCCGTCGACGTCAGCCACCTTCGACGGCCTTGGGCGGGTCCGGTCGCGTACGACCGGGACGGCGACGACGACACTGAACTACGACGGCCTGTCTACGAACGTCGTTCGCGAGTCGTCGACCAGCACGGTGCAGTACACGCTCGACCCGCGTGGTGCGGTCACGTCCCTCCTCACCGGGTCGCAGCTGCACTTCCTCGTCGCCGACGGTGGCGGCTCCGTCACGAACGTGCTCACCGCGGCGGGCGCGGTCGCGTGCGCGGTTCGGTACGACCCGTTCGGCGCGATGCAGAGCGTCACCGGCAGCGGAGCCTCGTCGTGTACCAGTTCTGTCACGAAGAACAGCCGGTGGTTCCGCGGCGCCCGACTGGACGAGACGACCGGGCAGTACCGGCTGGGGTCGAGGACGTACGACCCGGCGAAGAGCGCCTTCCTGGAGCCGGACTCACCCATGTCCGCGGGCTCGCCCGGTGCCGTCCGGCAGCAGATCGATCCGCTCACGGCGAACCGGTACTCGTACGTCAACGGCGACCCGGTCAACTACGCCGACCCCACGGGTCACGTCCGCGCCGACCCCGAGGGGCCGATGTCGGAGAAGGCGCTCAAGGCCTCGTGCGAGAGCGAGCGGAACCATCGCGATGCGACGCCGGAGAACGCGGAACGGCGCGTAGTCGGTTGCCGCCTGTACTTCGGGCTGGACCCCACCGGCGGGGCGAGCGACCCGCGGCGCGCGGTGACGATCGTCGTGGCACTCATCGGATTCGTCCCCGTGGTCGGGGAGATCGCGGATGGCTTCGGCTGCGGAGCCTCGCTGGCGTCGTCGGACCGCGACTGGACCGAGATCGGCATCAACTGCGGCGCGATGGCTCCGTTCCTCGGAACACCGGCAAACGTCGTGAAGCTCGGTCGGGCACTGGAGAACGTCGACAACCTCAACGACGCAGCAAGGGCGGTGTCCAACGCCGGAGACGCCGTAGACGAGGTGATGGACGTGGCGCGGCGGAAGACCTCCGCGCCGACGAACGCGAAGCGGTTGACCCCCGCGTCTGCCACGAAACAGCCGGGCCCCGGGTCCAACGTAAGCGCGGGAACGCGCGGCCGCGAACCTCCGAGGGCAAAGGCTGCCAAGCCGTCAGCGGCGCAACACGGCGCCGGAACCCGAACGACCATCCTCGGGGAAAACATGAAAGACCGCGTCGAACCCTTCGCCAACGCGACCGGCGCACGAACGCTCGGCTTCGGTACGACGGATGAGCAATGGCACGCCTTGACGTGGCGCCAGAAGTGGAAGCTGAATGACGGCCAGCTTCGGGCGCGCATCAGGGAAGGCGACGACTTCCGCTACATCGGTCCGGATGAGGGGCGCACCGATGCGCAGCGGCTAAAGTTCGACCTCACGGGTTCCGAGTTGCTTCGATTGGACGAGCGCGGAGTGCCGTACGAGACCGTCTCGAAATATGAGGTCCGCAAAACGATCGGACGCTGGTGACCAACTGGGATGCGGTTCTGGTCGATGCCGTCAATCGAGTCTGGTCCGGCTACCTCACGTCGGAAGGCTTTCGCCTAGTTGCCGTAGAGCATGGCGTCATCGAACTACAGCGGGACGGGGTGCTGCTGACGCTGTCCTTGTACTTCGACTACCCCGGAACCTCGCCGCGTGGGCTGAGCGTCGGAGTGGGTATTCGCGACGAGTACGGAAGAGCTGACACCGTCGGCCTGTGGTCGGCGATACCGCCTGACCACCCGGCACAGAAGCACTTCTTGGGGGACTGCGCTACCGAGGCGGAACTCGACGCGGTACTGGGTCGCCTGCGCGACAACGTGCTGCCAGTGTTCGCGGCACCGCTGTGGAGAGATCGTGGCCTGATCGAGGATCTCCTCGATCGGCAGCGGGCCGCCTGGGACGAAGAGCATCAGCGGCAGCTCGACCAACGGCACCTCGACCAGGCGCGGGCGGCGTTCAAAGAGGGCCGGTTCCAAGCCGCGATCGACCACTACGCGCTGGCGGGACACGGCCTGACCGCCGCCGACAAGAAGCGGCTCCACATCGCCCGCCGGGAGACAGGTCCGACGGAGCGCTGAGATCCCGACCGCGGTCGCCTCGGTCACCGCGTGTCGTGACATGAACAACGTCGGAGAGCCGGACGATCACGCCCGCCTCGCGACGCATCCAGTGGCCGGTGGCGTGCGCAGACGGCCCCCGCGAGGCTCGGTGCGCCCGACGCAACTCCCAGGCGTGGCGACCCCGCGCGCCTGGCGGCACGGCAACGTGCGGGACGCGCGGGTCAGTGACCGCCGAACGTAGACTGGCGCCTACTGTGATGACGCTGTTCGGCGACGACGCCGGCCCCGCGACGCCCCGCCCCCGGCTCAATGCCGAGGAGCTGCTGCACGGGCTCAACCCGCAGCAGCGGCAGGCCGTCACGCACGCCGGGAGCCCGCTGCTCATCGTCGCGGGCGCCGGCTCGGGCAAGACCCGCGTGCTCACGCACCGGATCGCGTACCTGCTCGCCGAGCGGCAGGTGCAGCCCGGCCAGATCCTGGCGATCACGTTCACGAACAAGGCCGCGGGCGAGATGAAGGAGCGGGTGGCCGACCTCGTCGGCCCGCGCGCCAAGGTGATGTGGGTGAGCACGTTCCACTCCGCCTGCGTCCGGCTGCTCCGCTCGGAGGCGCAGCGGCTCGGCTACAAGAGCACGTTCACGATTTACGACCAGGGCGACGCGCAGCGGCTGATGACGTTGTGCTGCCGCGACCTCGACCTCGACCCGAAGCGGTTCCCCGCGCGGTCGCTGTCCAACGTCGTCAGCAACTGGAAGAACGAGCTGGTCGACTGGGAGACCGCCGCGCAGTCGGCCGGCAGCTTCGTCGAGAAGGCCGCCGCCGAGGCGTACGCGACGTACCAGCGCCGCCTCCGCGAGGCGAACGCCATGGACTTCGACGACCTGATCATGGTGACCGTCGAGCTGCTGCGCCTGTTCCCCGACGTCGCCGAGCACTACCGGCGGCGGTTCGCGCACGTGCTCGTGGACGAGTACCAGGACACCAACCACGCGCAGTACGTGCTCGTCCGCGAGCTGGTCGGGGACACCGGCGAGCTGGCCGTCGTCGGCGACGCGGACCAGTCCATCTACGCGTTCCGCGGCGCGACGATCCGCAACATCCTCCAGTTCGAGGAGAACTACCCGGACGCGACCGTGATCCTGCTGGAGCAGAACTACCGCTCGACGCAGACGATCCTCAACGCCGCCAACGCCGTCATCGCGAAGAACCCCGGGCGCAAGCCGAAGCGGCTGTGGAGCGACCAGGGCGCCGGGGAGAAGATCCAGGGCTACGTCGCGGAGAACGAGCACGACGAGGCGGCGTTCGTCGCGCAGGAGGTGGACCGGCTCTGCGACGAGGGGCTGGCCAAGCCGAACGACGTCGCCGTCTTCTACCGGACCAACGCGCAGTCCCGTGTCTTCGAGGAGGTGTTCGTCCGCGTCGGCCTGCCGTACCGCGTCGTCGGCGGCGTGCGCTTCTACGAGCGCAAGGAGGTCCGCGACGCGCTGGCCTACCTGCG